>DASYRN010000044.1:0-4659 GCA_036004365.1 Binatia bacterium | reverse complement strand
ACGCGGGGCGCAGCCAGCATCGTTGTAGCAATTGGGTAGGTAACTTGATCTTCTATGATGTTCGGATTTCTACCCATCCACGTGGTGTAGACGATGACCTGAACATCGGAAAGGTCGGGAATCGCATCCAGTGGCGTATTTCTCAAAGCCCAGATACCCCATGAGCTTAGGAAGAACACCATCAGAAAGATCAAAAACTTATTCTTTGCACTTCCCTCAATAATTTTCTCGATCATATGATCCCTCTACTGTAGGGCGACCACCTTGAATTTTTCCTGTATGTCTTTTTGTCCCGGGCGGCGCACCATAACCGTCACGTCCCACTCACCCGTCATGCCCATATTGGCTTTGCTTTCATAAAAGCTGTCCTTCGACAATTTTGCGTCTGCTTTAGACAAGACCATACCCGGCATGTTCATGGTGTATTGAAAGGACACTTGAGCGTCCTTGACAGGATTTCCTGCTTTATCGGTAATCTTCAGTCGGAGCATATTTTCACCTGCCTTCGGCTTTTCCGGCTGCGTGGAAAGCGTAAGCGTCAAATCTTGGACCTTTTTCTCTTGTGGTCCAGCTTTTGTTGGCGCATCCATCTTCATATCTTTCATTCCCTCCATGCCCTGCATTCCCGCCATACCTGGCATGGACATCCCCGGCATTCCTGCCATTGCTCCCATGGCCTCGCTCAAGCGGCTCTCGGAATCGAGAAGAAAAGCCGAACTGGCAGCGACTCGTTCCCCTTCACTCAGTCCCGACAAGACTCGGTAATAACCATCCATTTTGCTGCCGAGTTTCACTTCCTTTGGTTCAAAATGGCCCATCCCTTTATCGACAAAGACAATCTTTCTCATCCCCGAATCCAGGACCGCCTCCTCAGGCACCGCCAAGTGCTTCCCCGCATCCACTTTTATTTCCGCATTGACGTACATATCGGGCTTGAGCTTGAAGTCAGGATTAGGAAATTCCAGCCGGACTTTAAGCGTTCTGGTCTTCTCGTCGAGGTAAGGGTAGCTGTATGAGACCTTACCCGAGAAAACCTGCGCTGGATCATAGGAAAGAGTCAGTGAGGCCGCCTGCCCCAGTCTTATAAGAGGAATCTCAGACTCGTAGATGTCAACGTTCACCCATAAAGTGGAGAGGTCGGCTATCGTGTAGAGCTCCTTGTCCGGCATCACTTTCATCCCCTCGTTAATGTCCTTTCTGATGACAAATCCTGAGTTAGGGGCATAAAGGGTTAACGCCCTTTTAAATTCTCCCGTCTTCTCGATTTCATGAATCTGATCCTCAGAGATATCCCACAGGGAAAGCCGCCTCTTACTGGCCTCGACGAGAGACGCCGCGCCGGACCTGACCTCCGGGATCGAGCTGGCCGCCAAACGCTCCCTCGCTTTAAGGGCCAATAGGTACTCCTGCTGTGTGGCGAGAAGCTCCGGGCTGTAAAGGGTAAAAAGCGGCTGGCCTTTTTTAACAAGCTTCCCCGTATAGTTGACGTAAAGTTTCTCGACCCAACCTTCGATCTTGCTATGAACATGCGTCAATCGGGTCTCATCATAAGTGACATTACCAACGGTACGGACCGTTTGCGCCAGGGCTCGCCTTTCAACAACCGCAGTCTTGATGCCCAAGAGCTGTTGCTTCTCCTGGCTCACCATCGCCATACCGGGAGTCATCCCTGGCATGCCCTGCATGCTTCCCATGCCTTCCATACCCGCGGTATTCATCGTACCGGACGCAGCGGCGGTCTCCTTTTCCTTGACTTTCGCGCCCCACAGATATCCTCCCGCAAAGAGAGCCAATCCTGAGATAATAATGAGAACAACCTTCAATGACGTCGCCATTTTTGAATCCTCCGTTTCTTTTTACTCAAGAAAGCTTCTGCCCCACGGCCCGTTCGAGCTCGGCCACGCTTTGTTCATATTCCACCACTGCCTTGTAATAACCGAGCCGGATGTCTCGGATGGATCTTTGCGCGTCCAAAAGAGTGATGAAGTTTACGGCGCCCGTCTGATAAGCCGTCAAGGTCGCTTGGAATGACTGCTCTGCTTGGGGAAGCAGCCCATCGCGATATATAGAAACTGATTTGCTTGCTGCCTCCACCTTCGCCAACATCTCTCGTACCTCCAAAAGCGCCATATTCTTCATTGCGTCTCGGTTGGACCGGGCCATCTGTCTTTCCGCAAGCGCCTCCTGGACCTCGTAATCATGTTTTCCTCGTGTCCAAGGAGAAAACGGTAACGTCAGTGTTAACATCGGCGCGTACATATGTCTGGGGCTTTGGTCGGGGGCAACCCAGTACTGCAGGCCGACCATGAAGTCCGGATACTTGCGATTCCGCTCCGCCAGCTCTATCGCCTTTTCCGATCTGCTGATATTTGCTTCCAGCGCACGCAGCTCCGGCCGCTGTTCAATCGCCAGCCTTTCCAAATCAGAAAACTGAAGCGCCAGAGGAAATACTGACGGCTCTTCGGGTCCCTCTAGTGGCGCTGCGAGGGAGCGGTTCAGAAGCGTATTGAGCTTGGCATGTGAAGTGATCCATTCCTTCTCCGCCCAAGTGATCTTGTTTAAAAGCTCGGTCTGCTCGAGCAGGGCCTTGAAGATATCTTGCTGAGGTGCCTTTCCCACTTGGTAGAGATTTTCGGCCGTCGCGCTGCTCTGGCGGACTAAATCAAGAAGTTCCTTGTATGTCTCAAGGCTCTTGGCGGCCATAAAAATCTCAGCATAGGCGCTCCTAACCTTCGCGGCGATATCGATCTCCTTCGCCCGAAGCTCTTCCTCGGCCACCTTAACTTCTTGCGCAGCAATCTCGCCTTGAAGTCCCCGCTTACCGAAGAAAGGGAATTTCTGACGCACTCCAATGATGAGGGGATTTGCGCTTCGATACTTGACAGGATGATTTAGCGGGACCCCCCAAGCTTCAAGGTTGACTTCGGGATCTTCCAAATAGGTAGCCTGGCCGGCTTTGGCGCGAGCCGATTCGACCTTATTCTTCGCCATCTGAATCTCTGGATTACGCTTCAAAGCCTCCTCAACTGTCTTTTTAAGGCTCAACATGTGCTCTGCGGACAAAACAGCACTTCGACTTAACAATAAGACTGAGAATCCTGCGATAAAAAGGACCACGGCCGTTTTCATAAAACCTCCGGCAAAAGCTGTTGCAAAGCTGGTAAACGGACGTAGATCGGAATTGTGAAAAAATCCGACCGATCGTAAAAGATTAGATTAAAAAAAGAAGGAAATACTAAATCCGCAGGACGAGATGGGAATAAGTAAGCGAGACTTTACTTAAAGGATCAAAGGTAGTTCGCAAGGACAAGGATGCAGCTGAGAAAGCTGGCGGCGTGGGGATGCTAGCGACCCATGCATGCGGGATAGTTGAGAGTTGCAGAGAAAATTCAGTTAGGGATGATGCAGTTTGGATCGAAACCATGCGTTGTCGGACAGACTTACAGATGTCTTGTTTGTGCTCGGTGCAGGGGCCTCTCTCCACAGTTGCACCGTTCATGGAAGATGCATGGAAAAACGGCTGTATCAGACTTAGACCCGAACAGGCATAAACTGTAGATACAAACAGGAGAGAGCAAATAACTATTAGTGCGGTTGCTATGGGGAGCCGTTTAATCACAGTGCGATCTCTGCTTAAGCACGAAATTAGTTCCACGCGTTCGGATTGTCAATAGCTCTAGCTACAATATATTCGTGACACACAATAAAGGGAACGGACTTAAATATTGTTCAATACCTCATGTTGACACGCCGACTCATCTTTAGATACGCTGGTTGGGCGGCATACAAGGGGAGGTGAAAGAGAGTTTTTATGCGACTAGCGTACGACGATCTTATCCAGCCTACTATTGTTAAGCAGGTGTCGAAGCAGGTTGCCTACTGTAGGTGCACGCGCACGAAGAATCCGCCTTTCTGCGACGGTTCTCACGTCGTCACCAACATTACCCCTCATATCCTAGAATTCGATTCGCCGACTACGATCGCGATCTGCCGCTGCTGGAAGTCGAAGAGCCATCCTTATTGCGACGGAACCCACGGACGGCTGGTCAAACCCAAGGAAAGGCCGTCGCCAAGAGAAGAATGAGATTTTAGAGGAGAAACCATGGTCGAGATGAAAAATCCCATCCAGGAAGCCAACGCACACCCGGAGATCCGGCATCTAAGCTTATGGAGGACCAACCTGGCCTACTTCTGGGTGATTAATTGCGAGCCCAACGTGCAGGACGACATGCACTATCACGAAAACGACGATCACATCTTTATGGTCCTTGAAGGGGAGTGCACGGTCCGGACCCCTCACAAGGAATTCGTACTCAAACAATTCGACACAGTCCTTTTGGAGTCCGGCCAAGCGTACCAGCTTTGCAACACGGGTAAGGGGAGATTGCTGCTGTTGGGCGCCGGCAACACTGGCGTGGATGGCAAACCCAGAACGCGAGTGCCCAAGATTGCCAGCCACTTGCCTTTGTCTCATCCCGTCGTGGCCTGAGAGCGAGAAGGGGCGACATCGTGAAGCCGCATTTGTCACGCCGCGATTTTCTTAAGACGGCAGCCGCCCTCATGGCATGGGGGGCTGTGGAGAGAACGGCCGACGCTCAGTCGCGCTCAACTCCATTGTCGAAGCGGCCTTTGGGAAAAACCGGAGAGATGGTTTCTCTC
>DASYRN010000043.1:0-3464 GCA_036004365.1 Binatia bacterium | reverse complement strand
AAAGATTGGCTCGACCTCCTCCGCACCATCCATTCCATCTTCGATCAAGATCAGGCGGACGGAATCGTCATCACGCACGGTACCAACACCATCGAGGAGACCGCCTATTTTCTAAATCTTACCCTCAAGACAGACAAGCCGGTCGTGCTCGTAGGATCGATGCGGCCCTCGTCAGCGATCAGCGCGGACGGCTATCTCAACTTATTCAATGCTGTGCGAGTGTCGGCGGCTCCCGAATCTCGCGGTAGAGGTGCGCTGGTGGTGATGAACGATACGATCCACAGCGGCCGCGATGTGACTAAAACCGCGACCTATCGGGTAGAAACGTTCAAAGGCCGGGACGTGGGTCCGTTGGGCTACTCCGACGCGGACGGGAAGATCATCTTTTATCATCAGACAGCGAAGAAACATACGGTGGACACCGAGTTTGACGTGCGCAATTTGCACTCGCTTCCGCGAGTGGACGTGGTGGTCTCGTACGTCGGCGCCGATGGCACGATGATCGATGCCGCGGTCGCGGCAGGCGCGAAAGGTCTCATCAGCGCCGGCACGGGAGCCGGCAGGCCGACTCCAGCGGAGGATGAGGCGTTTGATCGCGCGCACAAAAAAGGTGTACTAATTTGTCAGAGCAGCCGGGTCGGCTCGGGCCGCGTCGTGCGCAGTCCGGGGCTCGTCCGCCGCGGCTTTGTGGCGTCGGATAATCTGCAGCCGTGGAAGGCGCGCCTATTGTTGGCGCTCGCGCTTACGGTGACCAACAGTGCCGACGAGATTCAACGGATATTTGACACTTATTGAGAATCCAAACAAAGGAGGTCGAATATGACAAGCAGCGAAAGCCAGGAAAAAAGTCCCGTGAAGGTCAAGAAGTTGGGCCACGTGGTCCTGACTGTCAGCGACGTCGCACGGACGACGAAGTTTTGGACGGAGATCATGGGCTTCCAGGTTTCCGACCGCAACGAGCAGGGCATGGTTTTCCTTCGTCATGGGTCAGATCACCATACCGTCGCGCTCGTGCAGGCTAAAACGCCTGATGAACTCCCCAAAGAGGGTAAGCCGGGATTTCACCATTGCGCCCTGGAGGTTGGCACCGTTTCAGAGTTGTTAAAGATACGGGACTTTCTCCGCGCCAAAGGCGTACCGATTGTCTACGAAGGTCGACGCGGTCCGGGAGGCAATCCAGGAGTAGAGTTTAAAGATCCCGATGGTTTCAACATCGAGCTTTACGCCTCGATGGATCAGATCGGCCCGGACGGCAAAAGCCGACCCGCGAACGAGTGGAGTCGAGCCAAGACTCTCGAGGAGGCAGCAGCTAATCCCCTGCCTGGAGTCAAGTATCAATGATCGTCTGTGCCTAGTTTTTTTGTCTTAGACGGCTAGCGGGGCCTGGCCAAAGGTCACTTCAAGTGCACGGAGGCAAGCCCGTACAATGATCTCCATCCGCAGCCTTACCAAACAATTCGTTGTGAGCGAGGGTAAGGTATCGGCCCTCAAGGGCTTGGATCTCCAAGTCGCCGAAGGAGAGTTCTTCGTCATCGTAGGGGCGAGCGGCTCCGGAAAAACGACTCTGCTTAGGTGTGTCGCGGGATTAGAGAGTCCTGACGGGGGTGAAGTCGCCATTGCGGGTCGCGTGGTTTCTTCCGATCATCCGCCTACATGGGTCCCTTCTCAGCAGCGCAAGCTCGGAATGGTCTTTCAGTCCTACGCAGTCTGGCCCCATCTTACAGTTTACGAAAATGTCGCTTTGCCTTTGGCAGAAGGGGCCCACCGTGTTCCTCACAAAGAGGTCAGAAGCCGGGCTCAGGAAGCGCTTCGCCTAGTTCAGCTGGAGGAATTTTCGGATCGCTCAGCGACTCTTCTGAGCGGCGGCCAGCAGCAGCGTGTGGCCCTCGCCCGGGCCATCGCGGTGAATCCCCGGATTCTCCTCATGGATGAGCCGCTCAGCAATTTGGATGCGCGTCTGAGGGAGGAAGTCCGGGGTAAAATCCTGGAATTGGCAAAACATCTAGGCTCTACAGTTCTGTATGTCACGCATGACCAGGTCGAGGCGATGGCCATTGCCGATAAGATCGCCTTAATGCAGTCCGGGGAGATTCTTCAGATGGGTACGTCGATGGAACTCTATCGCAACCCGAAGCGAGCCGAAGTCGCAGAGTTTTTCGGTTTGGTCAATTGGGTACAGGGGAAAATGGTTCAATCCAACTTGGCCGAGACTTCCATGGGTCGCTTTCAGATAAAAGAATCCGTCACTCCCGGCTCCCAGGTTCTTCTGGGCTTTCGGCCGGAGGCCCTTTCCGTCGTTCAAGGACATTCAGATAACGGTCCGAACTTCCTGCGTGGTATGCTGCGCTCGAGCACTTTTCTAGGCGATCAGTTTCTTTATGACGTGAAGATTCAAGATCATCTTTTCGTAGGAAAAGGTCGCATCATCCCGGCAGAACGGGATGGACATCTTTGCTTTTATGTCGATCCCGCAGACGTTATGGTTTTTTCGGCGAAGCCGACGACGCTGCCGCAAAGCATGGACGACCAAGCGTCACCTGTCTTCGCTATGAAGAATTAATGGAAAGGGGTTTGATCATGACAATTCAATGGCAATTCCGGTATCGATCTGGTTTCCGCTCCGCGTTCGCATGGATTCTCGCTTTGGTCGCTGTGGTTTGGATGGGGGTTTACGAGGCCAGCGGCCAGACGCTCAAAGAGCTTATTGAAGGGGCGAAGAAAGAGGGAACGTTGAGAGGCCAGTGGTCCGAGAACACTTTCGGCGGCAGCGCAGGAATGGCGGAGGCGGTGGCCGGAATGAACAAGAAATATGGGCTCAACCTGAAGGCGCAGTTTACGCCCGGCCCGGATATGCAGCGGCTGATGCTTCGGATAGTTCAAGAAGCAGAGGCTGGCCAGCCTGCCAGCACGGACGTCTATGTGGGAAATTCCCAGGCTATGCTCGATGCCACGAAGTCCAAGGTCCTAAAGCCGATAGAATGGAGCAAAATTTTGGAGCGGAAGCCCGGCTCTGAAGGAAACTTTCAGCCTATCGCGCCGGATAACAGTTACATCACTTTTGCCACTACCGTTGTCGGCATTCAATACAACTCAAATTTGGTCAAGGGGGCCGACATTCCGCGGAAGTTAGAGGATGTGCTCAATCCCAAATGGAAGGGCAAGATCGCCGCGACTCCGTATGCGGCAGGACTCCGCGAGTTCTCCATGCCCGATCTCTTGGGCCGTGAGTACATGCTCGATTTTACGAAGAAGTTATCCAAGCAAATCGCCGGCTTGATCCGTTGCGGCGAGGCCGAGCGACTCACGAGCGGCGAATTCCTGATGCTCGTCATGACTTGCGGTGGAAACGACAGCATCGTGCTGCAGCGCACCGGCGCTCCTGTCGGTCACACTGTCTTACAGGAGGGCACGGTGTTGCACATGAGGTATACCGGAGTGCCCAAAAATTCACGCTCGCCCAATGC
>DASYRN010000042.1:0-12834 GCA_036004365.1 Binatia bacterium | reverse complement strand
GCGCTCAGAACATCTCGCGACCTCCGACCGTGGCGTCATCCTGCTACGCAAGATGATGCGCCAGGCCATCGAGACCGCGATGAAGGGAAGGAGACCAAAAGGAGTCCTCACCAAGGAGCAGGCAGAGCGGATTATTGATTTTGGTTGCTTTACCGGGGTGAAGCCCAAGGGCCGGACTTAAGCTGTACCAGTCCTTGACAGAATTTTTATAAGTGATTGATATTACATGCAATTCGGGTTTAACAGGCTTACGGAGCCATCCGGAGATAGGCCGCCAGCGATGGCCTGCCTGCCGCAGCTCACTTAATGTTTAGCAGCGAGCAACAAAATGGATAAGTCGCGCATCATTGAAGCTATCAAACGTCTAGCTATTGCGAATGGCGGGAAGCCGCCTGGCCGCTCGCTCTTCGAGCGTGAAACTGGAATTCGGATGTCCGACTGGTATCCACATCTTTGGCTGCGATGGGGCGATGCCCTCGTGGAGGCCGGCTATACCCCAAACCAACTTCAGACAGCGATTAGTGACCAGGTGCTTTTACATAGATATATTCAGCTCACCAGGGACCTAGGGCACTTGCCGGTCGAAGGCGAAATCCGCCGCAAAGCGAGAACTGATAAATCATTTCCGAGCCACTCGTCATTTACTCGTCTCGGCGGGAAGGAGAAGCTGCTTGAAGCACTTTTGCGCTATTGCCAGGAAAATTCTGGCTATGAGGACATCATTGCGCTTTGCGCGAACCGCAGGACCGTGTCCAAACATGATGGAGACGAAGGCAGAGGCGTTGGATCCAAAGTTGTCACGGGTTTTGTCTACCTAATGAAGTCCGGCCGCCACTACAAAATTGGCCGGACGAACTCTGTCGGTAGTCGTGAACGACAGCTCACAATCAAGATCCCCGTGCCGCCCAAGACCATCCACAGTATCGAGACGGACGATCCTATCGGTGTTGAGACCTACTGGCACAGCAGATTCAGTGCTAAACGTGGCGAGGGCGAGTGGTTTGAGTTGTCTCCAGAGGATATAAAAGCGTTCAAGCGCTGGAAGAGAATTGTGTAATGCTGCCTGACATTCGACTCCACATGAGGCGTTAAGCCGACGAATACATTGCTTTCGATGAGCACAGACGAAAAAAAGGCCGCTGAAAATGCCTCACAAAACTCCGGCGATACTTTGATGGTAGGATTCGAGTGTGCCGCCGTCGTTCAAGAGGATTCCGGAAGGAAGCGGCTCGAGTTTCCTATCCCTCAGTCTATGCAGGGGCACACCTTCTGTATAGATGCCACTCGCGACTCCTCCCCTGGAGACACAGAGCCATTGCCGGAACACGGACCATGGGTCGTGGAGTTCATTCTAGGCAGCGAGTTTGTGATATATCAGAATGAGCTTTCCGGAGTGGATCCAGAAGCCGGACACTCGCATTTTCGTCTCTCCGACACGCGAGGACTGAGGATCCATTACTCTCCTAAGGAAGCGCCCGGCTTGCTAAAGACAGCAAACTTAGAATTTCTAACGAACCCCGCGGGAGTCCTGCAGAGGTTGCGGGTCGAAATCGATGAGGACAACCTTGATCTTGCTGCACGCCGGAGTTTGTTTATCGTTTCGGACCTACTTGATTCACTTTCGTATCAGAAGAGGGCGCCATTGCAGATCCGACACGTCTGTGTGAGCGCGAAGAAGTCGCCGAAGACCTTTCGATGGTATCGGACGATCCCGTACACGACTAGAGAACTGCGCCCCGCGGAGCTTGCGCGGGCTGCTGCAGAACCACAAGCCCTCCGCCCGTGCCTCCGTCTTTTTCGTGAGGCAATAAATTCCGCCCGACCGCATTACCGATTGCTCTGCCTCTATCGTATCCGCGAGCACTTGGATAGAGTCCGAGCAGCCAATGACCACCGCATCCTTCAAATGGGACGGACACCTAAACGCCCAACGCGGCGTGTGCCAGATAACGAACTTACCCAAAAATACTTCGCCGAATTTATCGGCAAGAAGATCAGCGCGTTGCTTGACCAGATACGCCGCGAGTATCGCGTGCCGGTTGCGCATGTTAATCTTACGGATTTCGAGCGGCTAGTCCTAGACCCGGCGGATGTCCGCTGCGATCATAGGCTGGATTACACGAACACTCTATTGATTGGTTTACTTACCGATCTGATAGAAGACGAACGACACCTTATGGAAACCGAGGGTCTCGCAGGAGGCGAGGCGGCTTAAACTTCAAGTTGCCGAGCCTGGAATCCACTCCCTCTTCTTTAGCGTGTTTGTAAATCTCGTCGTGGAACATGGCCACGTAATCGGCATTAGTGAGACAGCAATATTCAGGGCCTCATCCTGGCCATGACCAGGTTAGCCCATCTTTAGCATCGCACTACAAGAATGATGTGCGAATAACAAAAATGTCCTTCCACCGCCTTGATCGATAATGCATCGGCCGAAGTTTTTTTGCTAAAAAGAGATATTTTCTTCCTTAGAAATTAATCGGCTACAAACATTCGTTGCACTAGCCTCTTTTACAGAAAAAGCCTTTTCTATTCCATTGGTATGGCTTTTGCGTCGCGGCATACATGTGCGTGGAATAAGGCCTGCGAATTGGCAAACAACGATGCTTCACCTGCTTGGAGAGCTCTACGAGATAGACTGCCGGAATTGCTGTGCCTGGAGCAGCTCACTTGATAGTTAGGGGTCACAAACGACAGCGCCGAGCCTGCTGGACGGATGCTCGCCTTCCTGTTCGTGGTGCTGCTCGGTGGGTGCGCCGCAATCGCCGCAATCAAAGACGTGGCGCACTCGAATCTTCACACCGAGCTGCCCGGTAGCTCGCTTGCTCACGGCTCACACAAAGCGTTAGCGTTCGGCGATGAACACAAATATCAGTGTCATCGTAATCGTCGCCGGATTGAGTACTTTACCTGTATATGCAATGGAGATAAAAACATGCGGCGACCAAGTGATTCTTTCAGGTCGGGTTGAAGGCGACGAATATCAGCGCCTTAAGGATGCGGTTTCCGCAAACCCGAACATTAGAGTGACAGTATTACGCAACTCTCCTGGTGGTAACGCTGATACGGGTTATCGAGTCGGTGAATTCTTCCGTGAGAAAGAAATAGCGACATACGTTTCAGGCTATTGCCGCTCGTCATGCTCGCGTTTCTTTTTGGGAGGGAAGGAGCGGTTTTTTACTAACGATTATCCTGCCAATAAGACTCACGTTGGATTTCATAGCAACTACAAAGACAACGGGCAAATCGTGCCTGGCGCGCCTTGGAAACTCCAACAGTTTATTAAGAAATATTCAGACGGAAAAGCTAACGAAGAACTAGTTAAACGATGGGTGAATCTACAAAATAGAAAAGGCTTTGCTTACTTCTTCCATCCCGAAGCGCTAAAACGAGAAGATGGAGTCTCTGTTCTGTTGTGTCAGGGCAGTGAGTCGAGTAATGAGCGATGGCAGCAGTGCGAGAAAATCGTAGGACACGACGCGCTTTCGATGGGTGTAATAACGAACTTGGAGCTTAAGCGTTCCTGTGATGCCGACAGTCTGCACAAGCAAGATGGTGATTAAAACGCTAACTGTGCCTTCAACCGGACGCGGCACACAGCGCCGCGCGGGTTTGAAAGTCAGTGCTATACAGCCCGTATAGTTATAGTTGGGCATAAGGGGGATTCTATGAACCAGATACTCAGAGTCGTATCCGTGCTCGCAATTTGTGCAGCCGTCACTGCGTGCGTGGCCTCAAAGCTCTCCACCATTCCCGTGTCTGGGAGGCTCGCTGCTCCTGTCAAGGTAATTGCGCTTGATCCCGGTGGTGGTCTGTTGGCAGACGCTGTTAGCGTCGAGCTTTCGAACAGGGGTTTTACTGTCCTCGATTCGGCCACAACTTCAAGAATGATGGCTCGGCTGAACATCAACGAGGTCGAAATCTCCACGTCCGTCGGCCTCGAAAAACTCAAGGCACAGGGAGTAGATGCGTATCTGACCGTCCGAGCAGCGGGCGGCTACGACCAGCAGCCGCAGAGTGCCAGCGCACGCGTAAACAGCACTAGCACTGGCCAAGTTGTCGCAGGCATCACGTGGCAAAACGGCTGGGGTGGTCAAGCGGGTTCTATGGCTGATCGCACTATGCGCAAAGGTCTTTCCGAGGCAGCGGCAGAAATTGCAGAGGCACTGGCAAGATCCCTGAATGTCAAATAGTGCGCTTATGCCCAACAAGACGCTCCAGCCGCGGCCCTACCGCCTCTTCGGGGCGTCAGAGCCGCGGCTGAGCTTGGGCGCTAGGCAGTACAACTGCATTGGAGGACTAGTATGAAGGTCGAATTGACTGTTTGTTACCTTGCTACAGTAGTGGTTTTATTGGCCGCGACCTGTATCGCTGCGGCAGAAGAGTTTTCACAAAGCTTACCGAAAATCGAGGCGGCGTTGGGATCGTCAGAAAGCACCCTAGCCGGGATTGATGTAAGCGTGCTTTCCGTGCAGTACAGGGAAGGAAAACTCATCGACAACTCACGCAATCGTGCATTGAAGTACGTATCAATGGTCCGCACGAGTCTCAGAGGTGTGCGCAGCGAAGCGAGAATATATGATTTGCTGTTCCTTGTAACGTCACTTAGAGGGTTGAACTCCGAGATCGAGAGTCTCATTTCCCGCCTCCAGGAATCGAGAACACCGAAAGCCTTGGCATGGGCGGATGCGTTCAGTAATGTCGCCGACTCACTCTCAGACGCGACCATCCGCTTCGAACGAGAGGCGTTTCAGTTCACAGAAAGGGTCGACTCCAGACTTGCGAATTGCCCTCGATAACCAAGTTGCGCCGATAGTTGCGAGGTGTCGCGCTTAAACCCAGCGCTTCGGTCGCTTTCCAGCCACAGCTAAGATTAAACGTAAGATGGCTTAATGAAGGTGGATCTGGACGCAAGAGACATGATCATCCACTGCGCATCGAATACTCGGGAGCATGCTACCACGTCATGAATCGAAGTCTTTCCAGCAAGGGTGTCGGAAAAGGGGACAGGGGGAATAAAGGGGACATTCTTTTGTAGCCTAACTTTTTGCTTCAAACCAATAGCTATGGCGACAGCTGAGCTTGCTCGCGTTATTTCCCAATGCTTCAGGGAATGGTGACATGACAGAGCCTCCGGAAGACCTTGAGCATCTTGTCCATGAAGCGCTAACGCAACTTAATTGGGGCGCTGATGCGAAGCGGATTGCCGCGCGTATATGGCGGCTCAATATAGGCTTGCCCCGTGAAGACGAGTTCTCCGTAGTGTGCGGGTGGCTGGGCCAGTGCGAGCTGATTCACAAACTGGATCAGAAGCAGACACCTCGGCAGTCTTTTAATTCATTCCAAGTTCCAGATTTGCTCGCGATTTTCCGTGTGCAAACTCGACGGATCCCAGTTCTGATCGAGGTCAAGTCCAAGAAGGACAAGATTTTATCTTTTCGGCCAGACTACTACGAGAAGCTCAAAAACTACGCGGACTCAGTGGGGTTGCCATTACTAATCGCCTGGAAATTCCATGGAATGTGGGTCTTGTTTGATTCTAGCCATCTTCAAAAGGCTCGAAGCAATTTTAATGTCCGCTTCGATGTAGCCATCCGAGAAAATCTCCTAGGCGTCTTAGCCGGAGATTTCTCTTACTCGCTTTATCCCAATTCCGGGCTAAATCTACGTATCCGCAAGGATGAATTATTGGAAACGATGCCAAGCGGCACCGGCTATACAGAACAATGGATAATGACGATTGAGGACGCTTACTTCACAAATGGCAAGAGGGAAGAGATACATAATCTCCCATCGGAGGTACAGGCCCTGTTTCTTTCCTGGGATCTGGAGGGGAAGGAAGAGCATTCTGGGACTCATATCTTGATGAGCTTTATCGTACCAGAAGAGATGCAACTCTTTGCTCACATGGCCCTAGTGAACCTTCTAAACTTTCAGACGCCGACAGGCCAGAGTCTCAATTGGAGAACGTTACTCAACAAATCCAACATCGTCAGAGGGATTGCTGATTTCGCTGGCGCCGTTCGAAGTGCTATGGATCGCAATGTCGTGCGCACGGTGCTTCATCTGCGTCCACGGACTCAACCGGATTTCTTGCATGGAACATAACAATGCGCTCCACACGGATGCTAAACCATTCACGGTTCAGCTCTCGCGCTGGGCGGCGGCTGGTGAGCGCTAACGTTAGCCAGGCATCTTCAGGGGTGCGTCAGTGAAAAAGCTTCAGTGCAATCGTGGTGGCACTGGCATCTTGCCTACTTGAAGTGCTCTAAGTCTGTTTAAGAGATCTCAAAAATTCTTTTAGCGGCCGCGTATTGATGACGTCCTTCTTTTTCGCCCACCCTCTGCGCGCCTGAGCGATTCCGAACTCCAAGAAGCGTATGTGATTGATGCTGTGCGCATCCGAATCGATCACCAGCTTCACACCCGCCTCCACCGCTTTGCGGATGTACTCGTCCTTTAGGTCCAGGCGATCCGGATAAGCATCTACTTCCAGAACAGTGCCTGTCTCCTTGGCGGTCCTCACGATTTCATCCATATCGACGTCGTAGGGCTCTCTCTTCTGGATCAACCTCCCCGTCGGGTGGAAAAGGATATCTGCATGCGGGTTGCGAATCGCCCGTACAATTCGTTCCGTCATCTCACGGCGCGGCAAATTGAAGTGTGAATGGACCGCGACCCCTACGACATCCAGCTGCGCTAAAACTTCGTCTTTGATATCCAGAGTGCCATCGTTGTTGATGTTCACTTCGGCGCCCTTTAGGATCCTGATTCCCTTCAAAGGCCGGTTGATCTTATCGATCGCGGCCATTTGCTGCAGCAGCTTCGCTTCGTCCGAGCCTCCGGTCATCGCCAAGCTTTTTGTGTGGTCCGTGATCGCGATGTATTCGAGCCCGACTCTCTTGGCTTCTGCGGCCATCTCCTCGATGGAGTTCGCCCCGTCGGTCCAAGTTGTCTGGATCTGCAGATCGCCGCGCAGATCCTGATAACCCAGAATCTCAGGGAGATCTCCTCTCTTAGCAGCCTCGATCTCGCCCAGGTTTTCCCTCATCTCGGGATGGATAAAAGGAAGTCCGAGAGCCTTATAGACCTCTTCCTCGGTTCTGCCGGCAACTCGCTTGTTGCCGTGGAAGAGTCCATATTCGTTCAATTTCAGCCCTTTCTCCTGAGCAATCCGACGGAGCGCGACATTATGATCCTTGCTCCCGGTAAAATAGCATAGCGCCGCGCCGAAGCTTTCTTCCTCGACCACTCGCAAATCCATATCCATGCCGTTTCTCAGCTTCACCATCGTCTTGGTTTTTCCTTGTCCAAGGACATGCGCCACTTCGGGCATGGAGACAAAGAACCCCATGACTTTTTCCGGTTTTCGCGAAACGACCAGGATATCTGCATCGCCAATCGTCTCTTTGCGTCTGCGAATCGACCCCGCCACAACGACCTGCTCGACCTCTGTCACCCCGCGCAATCGTCCTTCGATTTCCAGGATAGAGGGCAGAATCGTCCCCAGCAGGAAGCGCCCACTCCTGCTTTTGAAAAAGTCGATCCCTTTCAAAATCTTTTGCTCCATCTTCTCTCCGAAGTGGGGCAAATTCCTGATTGTCCCTGCCAGCGCTGCCTGCTCTAGGCCCGAAACATCTTTGACGCCCAGCTTTTCATAGAGAACCTTAACACTTTTTGGGCCGACTCCTTCGATAGCCGTGAGGCTGCTAAGATCCACGGGCGTCTCTCTTTTCAGCTCCTCGTGGTATTTGAGCTTGCCGCTCTGAATGATCTCCTCGATCTTTTCCGCTATGGCTGCGCCCACTCCCGGAATCTCTCGCAGCGCTTTGCTCCCGCCGCGTTTATAAATCTCGCTTACCGGCTCTTCCAAGGCTTCCAGTGTGTACGCGACCTTTTCATAAGCGCGCGGCTTGAACTGTACATTTTGCATTTCTAAGTACAGTGCAATCTCATGAAAAATCTGAGCCATGTCCGAGTTGCGCATCGTTTTCACGCTAACACCGGGTCCAAAGATTGACAAGATCGCGCTCCATGATAGTCTTCGCTCTCGAAAGGACAATACAAGATGAGGCAGACGCTGTTTCTGGCATTGTGTCTTTGCATGGTTCTGCTCTCCTTAGATTCGTTAGCTTTGGCGCAACGCGCAAGAGTTAACGTCGGCTACAGCGCGATCAGCGCCGACCAATTGCCGGCATGGGTGGCCAAAGAAGCAGGAATTTTCGAGAAGAACGGATTGGACGTGCAGTTGATCTTCTTCACGGGAGGCAGCACGGCGATACTGGCCCTGGTTTCCGGGGATGTCCCTATTACACAAGTCTCGGGGCCGGGTTTGATCAACAGCGTCCTGGCGGGCTCGGATGCCGTCTTTGTTGCCGCAGGGATCACCTCGCTCAACTACGTCTTACTGGGTCGTCCCGGCGTCAAGACTCCGGAACAGTTAAAGGGCGGCACAGTGGCGATCAGCCGGTTTGGCTCAGCCACGGATTCCATAGCTCGATTTGCGCTCCGGAAGATCGGATTAACTCCTGGAAAGGACGTGACCATCGTACAAGTCGGCAGCGGTCCTGACCGCCTCAACGCCGCGCTCACGGGGAAAGTAACGGCCGCCGTCATCAATCCGCCGTCCAGCTTTATCGGCGAGAAAAAAGGATTAAGCGTTATCGCCGACGTCGCGAAGATGGGACTCGTCTTTCAACACACCGGCGCTGTCACCACACGGAGATTCATCAAGGAGCACACTGATACTGTAAGGAGGTACGTCAGATCCCATGTCGAGGCTGTGCATCGAATCTGGACTGATAAGGAAACGACCGTCAAGACATTGGGCAAGTACATGGGCCAGGGAGTCGAGCGCGACATTCTAGAGAGAAGCCGGGAAGACATTTTAACCGAAGCCCTTCTCCCGAAAAAGCAGATCCCTTCGCTGGAAGGGCTCAAAACGGTCCTGGAGGATATAGGGGAAAGGGATCCTCGGGCGAAGGCAGCCAAGCCGGAGCAGTTTGTGGATTTCACCTTCATTAAGGAACTCGACCAAAGCGGCTACATCGACAGTCTGTATAAAAAGAGGTAACGGGTTCAGAATTTTATTCTAACGCGATAGTTGATCTTGACCTCTTTGTCCTTTGGGATATCGACGAGGTACTGTAACGTGTGAGCTTCGATCTTCTCGTAATTATGCGATGAGCGCAGGATTTCCCAATCGCCCGGCACGGGTTCAATGACCTTCACCTTGGCATCTTCCTTTTTGTGGTTTCTTAGCTTGATCTCCCATTCCACTTCATAGAGATTCGACGCGAGTTGGCGCCAGTCTTTTTGGATTCTTTCGCCCACAACATCAAAGGCCTCGCCCATCTTAATCTTAACCTTCTCGTCTTTCGGAGTGTGATCGATCCAGTCTTCTCCGACAAACTGCAAGCTTCCACTCTCGTCCGCTTTGTAGACGCGCACAATCCCCTTGGGGAGAGGAAGGCCAAGGCGGTTCTCCTTCCTGTTCGCCATCTCCAGATAGACGCCGATCTTTTGATTGGATACAGGCTCGCCATACCGGCTTCGATAGTAGTGCTGGGCTCCGTAGTAAATGAGCTGCTTTTGCACCGGAACATCAGTCGCGTTGAGCAAGCTAAGCTGCTTGGTCTGGTTATCCTTGATGGTGCTTTTCCCTTGCAGCGTATACAGGTGGTATTCAAAAAAGCCCTCTTCGGCAAATTCTCTCAATCTATCCGTTGAAGGTGCAGCCTTAGCGGCCGTTTCTAGTGCCCCGTGCAGCTCGTTTCTGCTCCTCGCACGATGTATGTCGCCGGCTACCAGCTTCAGCGTGGCATCCTTATAAGTCGCCCCGCTCTTGTTATCGATAGTGACCCATCCGGATAAATCTCCTCCATTATCCTTAGGGTTAAGGACAAAAACGTAATCGGCCTTCCAAGAAATGCCACCGGTCAGATAAGAGGCTTCGACGGCTTGAGCGCGGGCCGTACGATTCTGCAAGAGCCAAACCAGAGTCGGCTTGGCGATGAGATTCTCCGGAATTTCAGGAAGAATTACTCGCCCAGGATGACCCAGATGGATCGATCCATTGACCTGGTATATCGGCCCGCCGTTCGTGCTGAGGAGGGTCGCTTCGACTATCTTCTCCTCCCCCGTATAGTAATTCTTATCCAAGATCTTGATCTTTTTTCCAACATATTTGTCCAGGAGTTTTTGGGGGTTAAGCAGGTCATACTCGTAGTTCTGCTCCAGAATCCTCAGTCCTTGGGAGTCGGTCAGAGATTTGAGATGGACCGTCGTAGGATTGATCTGAGAGGCCACATCCATGAAGCGAATCTCCTGGACTCCATTCCCTAAGTAGATTTCACGGCTATCCTTAACTAATCCAAGGTTCTGGTTGTAAACCGTCAGCGAAACACCTTTTTGCTGCTCGTGGGTAATGGAGGTGACGGCGGCCGTCTCTCTTGGCCTTGCGGCCAGACCACTCTCCCTTTTTAGAGACAAAAAAATTGCTATGAGAATAACAATTCCGACACCTGCCCTCTTCATCTTTCCTCCTGTGAAACAGATTTGTTGTTGAATTAGACAGCAGGAGGGAAAAAAGGTTCCCGCTTATTCTTTGGGCAGGATGCGGATCTGCAGTGTAGCTATGGGCTCGTCAGTCTGGGGTGAGGATTCCGACGCGGGTGCTACTTTTCGTTTTTGTGCTTTTTCACCCGCATCTCTTCGGTGAAGCTCCGTCGTAGGTTTGTCAAGGGTGCCTCCGCTGAAGGCTCCATGTCTCGATGCAGAAGGCTTAGACTTGAGATTAGACTCTTCTTTCAAGGCTGCCAGGAATTCGGTTTGGCGATGCTGCGGTAACTCAACCGTCCATAATAACCCAGATCCTGAAGCACCCTCTTGAGTCAAAAGTTTGCCTCCGACCTTTTCCAAAAGGACCTTGATTCGCGCCCCAAGAAACTCGACGTCATCTGTCGAAATCTCGTGCGCTTCAGGTTTACTTGCCGCAGTGACCTCCCGGGCTTCCCTCGATGGTTCGGCGGGTTGTGTTACGGCCTCTCTCTTAGCAGTCCGACCTCTTTCGTCAGCTTCGAGGCTTTTCTCTCCGGCTTTGTCCCCTGCGATTCTAGTTCCTTGAAGAGAAGATGGAGCAGTAGTCTTTCCTGACAGATCCGCCGCCTCACCCACTTGCTGCGAAGCGTCTTGAGATTGTTCCGAAGACTTCGGAATCGAAGGCCGCGCCTCGGGCTTAACCGCCGCCGTAGGCTTGCCTTCATCCATTTGATTGCTCTTTTCGGTTCTGCGTTTTGCTTCCAGATTTTCCTCTCCGAGTTTATCCCGAGCAACCCCGACGCTTTCTAGCCGATCTGGAATACGGACCTCTTTAGTTAGCTCCGGTGATCTATGGTAGAGATGTAAGGCTGTGATACTCAAAAAGATTAAGGCTGTAAGCTCAAGGGGAACTTTGATTCTAATCGGCTCGAATAACCACGCCCAAACACGCCACGGTTTCCCCTGCTTATCGATTTTTCTCTGCACCTGATCAAGAAAATCAGGCGAAGGCTCAATTGCGTCCAATGAACCGATCAAGGAGATCGTTGTACGGAGGGCTTCAATTCCACGCTCACAGTCCGGGCAGGCTTCGATATGCTCTTCCAACAACGAAACTTGTGCCGGCGCTAAGCGCTGATCCAGATATTCTGACGAAAGTTCTCTTGCTTCCTGGCAATTCATATGGATATGCCCCTTGTTTCAACTTGTAGCGAAAATACTGCCTTGACGCTTGCCTGAACTTCCAATCTGGCGCGGTGAAGCCGCGACCTTACGGTCCCCAACTCCACTCCCAGAGAATCCGCTATCTCCTCGTAGGAGAGGCCCTCGATGTCCCGCAAAATTAGGACGATCCGTCGCTCTTCAGGCAAGGCCTGAATGGCCTTCTCCAAAGCAACCTTGAGTTCTTTCCTTTCTAAGAGACTGTGCGGATTAGAAGCTCCATCACAGAGAATCGACTCCGGACCATCGAGCAGTCCATTGAGCTGCAAATCGCGCATTCGCTTCCTTCGATGGTTGAGGCAGCCATTGACGGTAATCCGGTAAAGCCACGTAGAAAAGAGCGCTTCACCTTGGAAATGCTTCAGGGAAAAGAACACCTTCACAAAGACGTCCTGAGCAAGATCCTCTGCCTCGCCACGATCCCCTAACATGCGGCTGGCAATCCCCATGATTCGGTTGCGGTATTTCAGGACCAGCCGGTTGAATGCCGACCGGTCCCCTTCCTGTACTTTCTGGACTAGCTCACTGTCCGGATCCAGACTCCTCGTCATCTTTTTGTCCCCTGCGGCCCTCCCTAACTGGGTTAGACACTCTAATCAAGAAAAAGTTCCCGGTCCAACCTGTATTATAGGACTGATCCTCGTCTTGACT
This sequence comes from Binatia bacterium, assembly GCA_036004365.1. Lineage (GTDB taxonomy): Bacteria > Desulfobacterota > Binatia > UBA9968 > UBA9968 > DP-36. The sequence continues at coordinate 423 of DASYRN010000042.1, read as the reverse complement.
CGGGCGAGAACTTTAGAAACAATCTGCAAATCCGCTATATTACGAGAAATGATCACAGACAAAAAAGGTGAAACAGCGCTCTCAGATCTTGAGCCATGGGCCAATCGCGTTTCGGCGGCGGTTGACAAAGAGGTCCATGTCTCGGCCTCTTACGATGGTGACTCGAACACTTACGTCATGCGTCTAGCCAAAGGAAGGCGGGTGTTGCTCTTCCGCCTCTCAGAGGCTCAGGTTCAAAATGCAGAACGCGAGCATGAATGCGAAAAAACCTTGAAAAAAAAGATTATCGACTTGTCTACCTAGGAGGTCAAGAATGAAACTGTACACTTTCTTTCGCAGCTCCGCATCGTATCGCGTCCGCATCGCCTTGAATCTTAAAGGCTTGAATTACGAGCAAATCCCGATTCACTTGCGTCGCGGCGA
>DASYRN010000041.1:0-77465 GCA_036004365.1 Binatia bacterium | reverse complement strand
GCAAAATCTGCACGCGATCTTTCGGTGTTTCAGGGGCGAGCGCATACAGTCTCGTAACCGCAGCCGGGTCGTGGATGCCAAACCTGATCAACTGCCGGCCGTTTTCGCTCGTAGCCAGATCGATAGCATTGGGCACGTGGGACAATTCGGGGTGAGCCTTGGGATTGACCTGCAAGACAATGGACACATTTCCCGTCTCGAGCCCCTGACGCCAGATCACCTTGATGGATTCCCATTGCCAGCAGCCTCCGGCAACTTCTCCACTTTCAGCTGCGAGGCGAATCTCCGCCGTGCCTTTATATCCAGCTACTAGTTGAATCGGCAGACCCAGGGCCTCCTGCAAGATTTTCGACGTGTTATAGGTCGTGTCTCCCGACGCAACACCACCCAACTTGATCGGTGTCTTTGAGTTCTTCAGTCTGTCATAGCTCGTAACGCCGCTCGCCTTGGTCAAGGCGCAGGCCCCGCTGTCCTGTGTGGGAACGCCGAGATATTGGAACTTGCGCGCATCGAATTCGATTCCTGGCTTTCCGATGACCTGATTGAGGACTTGGTTGCCGTGAAAATTCACGACGGTCAGCCCGTCCGGCTTGGCAACCTTGTAGGCATGATTCACCGCGACGAGGCTCGCCGCGCCAGTCATGTTTTCTACAACAATGGTGGGATTTCCGGGAATGTGCCTACCGATATGCCGGCCGATGGTTCGGGAATAAGTGTCGAATCCGCCTCCTGCGGAAAAGCCCACAATGAGACGGATCGTTTTATCTTTGAAGAAAGCTTCTTGGGCTAGGACTGGCTTGATCGCTTTGCCCAGAAAAATTCCACTGATCAGGAATACAAGAATTACCAAGAACCTACCGTTCATACCGCTCCCCTTCTCTTTTCTCCGCAACCATACCAAAGAAAGCGCTTAGACGAAAAAGCTCATATACTTGGCTCTCTTGGTTGTCAAGTGAACTCCCGACATTGGATTAGACGAGAGATCGCGGCGTTTCCTTGACCAAACGTAAGATATCCTATATGGAAACGGCAGGTAAATTTGGTCGATTCCACGAAGAGAGGAGCCGGATCTATCCTGTGAGCGATAAGGACAAATTGATCAGCGAGTTGACTCTGGACGAGGTCCTCGAGATCTTGAATCTGATAGAAAAATCAGACTTCGATTTCCTTCAATTGGAAGCCGGAGATCTTAAGCTGACTGTTGGCAAACAAGGATTCCGTATTGGAAACACCGAGATCGCACATTCCCCCGCCTCAGGCGCTCCACCAGGGAGCCAAGCGAAGCCCGCCGCTGACACAAAAAGCACGCGGACCAAGGGAGAATCAACAGCCGCAGCAGCCAAAGAGCCTGCGGTCAAAGAAGGTACCGTGCCGATCACAGCACCAATGGTCGGGACTTTCTACATCACGCCCGAGCCCGGCGCGCCGCCGTTCGTGATGCTCGGCGATTCCGTCGACGAAAACACCACCGTCGGCCTCATCGAGGTGATGAAAGTCTTCAATGCGGTCAGCTCCAAGGTCAAAGGCGTCATCGCAGAAATTTGCGTCCAAAACGGCCAGTTCATCGAATACGGCCAGACGCTCTTTCTCGTCAAGCCGGAATAGCATTTACTCGATGGCTATCGCGCGTGTTCTGGTGGCCAACCGTGGGGAGATCGCCCTGCGCGTTATCAAAGCTTGCCGTGAGTTGGGTATAGAATCGGTCGTCGTCGTCTCGGAAGCCGACAAAACAAGCTTGCCTGCCCGCAACGCAGACCGCGCCGTTTGCATCGGCCCGCCGCGCTCAGCGGAGAGTTATCTCAAAGTCGAGGCGATCGTCGCCGCAGCCTTAGGAACCCAGTCGGACGCCGTCCATCCAGGATACGGTTTTCTCGCTGAGAAGCCGGAGCTGGCTGAGGCATGTGAAAAGCACGGTCTCAAATTCATTGGTCCCACACCGGAGAACATCCGCCAGATGGGAAACAAGCTCGCAGCGCGCGAGCTCGTCAGCCAATACGGCGTGCCTGTGGTTCCCGGATCGCCAAATGTTGGCAACCTCAAAGAGGCTCTTTCCCTTGCTGAAAGGGTAGGATATCCCCTTCTGCTCAAGGCGGCTGCGGGCGGCGGCGGCCGAGGGATAAAGATCGTAAGAGAAAAATCAGAGCTTCAGTCCGCTTTTGGAACGGCCGCGGCTGAAGCCAACGCCTCGTTTGGTGACGGGACCCTGTACATCGAACGCTTTATTCCGAACGCGAGACATATCGAGGTTCAGGTCCTCGGCGATCAGTTTGGCAACGTGATCCACGTGGGCGAGCGGGATTGTTCCCTGCAGCGCCGCTATCAAAAGGTTGTGGAAGAGGCGCTTGCCTACTCTATTCCCGATAAGCTCAGAAAAAAGATTCGCAGCGCTGCGGTGGCGGCGGCCAAAAATATCCGCTATGAAAATGCCGGCACGGTCGAGTTTATCCTCGATCAAGAAGCCAACGAGTTTTATTTTCTCGAGATGAACACGCGCATCCAGGTGGAGCATCCGGTGACCGAGATGATCACCGGCGTCGATCTGGTAAAGGAACAAATCTCCATCGCTAACGGCTGGCGCTTGAGCCACAAACAGTCGGACATCCGCTTCTCCGGCCACGCGATCGAATGCCGCATCACCGCGGAGGCGCCCCAGCATGGTTTTCGCCCTTCGCCGGGCCGGATCACTGAATGGCAGCCTCCCCAGGGAGAGGGCATCCGAGTCGACAGCCACTGCTTTGCGGGCTACTCGGTTCCTCCTTTTTATGATTCGCTGATCGCTAAGCTCATCACGCGAGGCACGGACCGGGAGCAAGCCATGGAAAAGATGCGCCGTGCGCTTGAGACTTTTCGGGTGAAGGGCATAGATACGACGATTCCCTTTCTCCTGTTTCTCATGGACCAGCCTGACTACATCGGGGGAAACGTGAACACACGCTGGGTTGAAAATAAGCTCGAACAGTTCATTCTTTAATCTTAAGGAGAGAATATGGGTGATATTCGCTTTGTGGACACAACGTTGCGCGACGGACACCAGAGCCTTTGGGCCGAAAACATGACCACAGGCATGATGCTTGCCGTCGCAGAACAAATGGACCAGGCGGGCTTTGAAGCCATTGAACTCATCTCGAGTTCGCACCTGAAAAAATGTGTCCGGGAGCTCAAAGAAAATCCCTGGGATCGGGTTCGCCTGGTCGCTCAGAAAATCAAAAAAACCCCTCTCCGGCTCATCGCGGGCCGGGTCAATGCCTTCGAACTCACGCCCCAGTCCATCTATCAGCTTTTTCTGGATCGCATGGCCGCCAACGGTTTAAGAGAATCTCGAATTTCCGATGAGTGGAATAACTTCGCAAGCTGGGAGCGCAAAGTGAAATCGGCGCGTCAAGCCGGACTGAAACCTATAGTTAACCTCATTTATTCGGTCTCCCCGCGGCATAGCGACGAGTACTATGCCCAAAAGACGCGTGAGGCCGCGTCGCTCCCCGTGGCCCGCCTCTGCCTCAAAGATCCCGGTGGGCTTCTCACCCCTGAGCGCACCGCTGCACTCGTGCCTCTGATCGCCCAGAACAGCCCCGGCATCCCGTTGGAGCTTCATACGCATTGCACGACCGGGCTCGGCCCACTCTGCTGCATCGAGGCGATCAAACTCGGCGTCGAAATTGTGAATACCGCGATTCCGCCGCTCGCCAACGGCTCATCCAATCCCTCGCTCTTTAATGTCGCGCAGAACGCACAAGTGTTGGGCTATACGCCGGCGATTGACGCCCAAGCGATGAAACCGGTACAGGAATATTTCACCGCGGTCGCAAAACGTGAGGGCTTTCCCATCGGAGCGCCGGTCGAGTACGACTACGCACAATACCAGCATCAGGTTCCCGGAGGCATGATCTCCAACCTGCGCCACCAACTGCGCAAGGTCGGTATGGAAAGCCGGCTGGAAGATGCGTTGGAGGAAGCGATCCGCGTCCGCGCCGAGTTCGGCTATCCAATCATGGTCACGCCGCTCTCTCAGTTTGTCGGCAGCCAGGCCGCGATCAATGTCATCGTCGGCGAGCGCTATAAGGAAGTGACTGACCAAACAATCCACTACGCGTTGGGACGTTGGGGTGAGGAAGGCGGCCTTTACATGGATCCGAACGTCAAAGATAAGATCCTCAACCGACCTCGGGGCAAGGAGTTGACCAAATGGCAGCCACCCGAACCCTCCATTCAAGAGCTGCGGCGCAAATTCGGCGGTGCTCAGATCTCCGATGAAGAGTTTCTACTCCGCTGGCTCTTGACCGAGGAAGAGATAACAGCCATGAAAGCCGCCGGCCCGCCGAAGGAATACCTCGACGCAAGACATCCCTTGATTACCCTGCTCGAAGAGCTCACCAAGCGAAAAGGTTCGGGCATGATCCGCGTGAAGCAGGAACGCTTCTCTCTCGTGCTCGAGAAGCGAGAAAAATCTCAAGCTGTGGAATAAAGTGAAAGTCTTCTCTTAAGCTTCGGTTCAAAAATCTACCATGGCGGAAATTCGCTTCATCGATACAACCCTGCGCGACGGTCAGCAAAGCCTCTGGGCCTTGAACATGAAAACCGGGATGATGCTCGCCGCGGCGGAGCAGATGGACAGGGCCGGTTTCCAATCGGCGGAGTTCTTCGTCACGGTCATGTTCAGGAAGCTCGTCCGCGAGCATAAGGAGAACCCGTGGGACTGGGTACGCCTCGGCACCAAGCGCTTCCCCAAGACTCGTCTTCGCTGGCACGGCGGACTTAAAGGCGGTTTTGAAAAGGTGCCGATGTCACTGCTCCGCCTCATGATGGAGCGGGTCGTGGGATATGGGATCACGCTGAACCGAACATCCAACTGTTGGAACGACTACCAGAGCTTCAAGGAGGAACTGGACGGCCTGCGCAGCGTAGGGATGCAGACGGTCGTGAATCTCATCTACACCGTTTCCCCAAGACACACCGACGAATACTACGCGCAAAAGGCGGCCGCGGCTGCGGCGATCAAACCCTATGCTGTGTGCTTTAAAGACGTGGGAGGACTTCTCACGCCCGAGAGGGCGCGTGCGCTGATCCCGCTCGTTCTTAAGAATGTAGGCGATATTCCCCTAGAGTTCCACGCTCACTGCAACAACGGATTGGCACCGATCTGCTATCTTGAAGCCGTCAAGCTCGGAGTTAAAACCCTGCATACCGCGATACCGCCGCTAGCAAACGGATCTTCGCAGCCTTCGGTCTTCAACGTAGCAAAAAATCTTCGGGCTCTTGGCTACACGCCTGTAGTCGATGAGAAAGTCCTAGAACCCGTGCAGCAACACTTTACCTCCGTCGCCAGGCGCGAAGGCTGGCCGATTGGCGCGCCTGTGGAATACGACCACGCTCAGTACCTGCACCAGATTCCTGGCGGCATGATCTCCAACCTGCGCCACCAGCTTAAGCTCGTCGGCATGGAGCATAAGATCGAGGCGACATTGGAAGAGGTGGTTCGCGTGCGCACCGACTTTGGCTATCCGATCATGGTCACGCCGCTATCGCAGTTCGTCGGCAGTCAGGCCGCTATCAATGTCATCGTCGGAGAGCGCTACAAGGAAGTCACGGATCAGACGATCCAATACGCGCTGGGACTCTGGGGCAAAGAGGGCGCCGAGCTGATGGATCCAAATGTGAAGGATAAAATTCTCAACCGGTCCCGAGCGAAACAGTGGATCGGATGGGAACCACCTGATCCTTCCATTCAAGAGGTTAGGCGCCAGTTCGGAGGTCCTGGCGTTTCCGATGAGGAACTGGTGCTTCGAGTCTTGGCCGGCGAACAGCACGTCAAGACTATTCGCTCCGACGGATTACAGAAGGGATACCTGGACGCTAAAAAGCCTTTGCTTTTTCTCATCGAGGAGCTCGTCAAAAAAAGGGACCGCAATCAGATCTACCTCCGAACGGGCGATCTATCCATTGACTTGAAAAAGATGACGGGAGACTGAAGCCGCCGATATTGAGACGAACCCATGAAGGATATTCGCTTTGTCGACACGACCCTGCGCGACGGGCAGCAGAGTCTCTGGGCCTACGGGATGACGACCGGCATGATGCTTCCAGTGGCTGCTCAGATCGATGACGCGGGTTTCGAAGCCATAGAGCTAGGCACTCCTGTGGAGCTGGTGAAGTGCGTCCGCGAGCTGCGGGAAGATCCCTGGGAGCGGCACCGCTCTCTGGTCAAACAGATCACAAAGACGCCCCTCAGAATGATCCACGGCACCCGCAGCGGATTCGAGATCTATCCTCTCTCGGTGCACCATCTCTGGGATGAGTGTATGGCCGCTGTCGGCTTGCGCCAGGTTCGAATCTCAGATTCCTGGAATGATCCATCTGACTGGAAATGGAGAGTGGGGCAGGCTCAAGAAATCGGGCTACAGACCATCATCAACCTCATCTACTCGGTCTCCCCCAAGCACACGGATGAATATTATGCGGAAAAGACCCGCCAAGCCGTCAAGCTAACACCCTTCCGCCTCTGCCTGAAAGACCCGGGAGGCCTCCTCACGCCCGAGCGAACCCGCACTCTGGTCCCGGCTGTCCTGCGAAATGCCAAGGGTATTCCAGTCGAGCTCCACACCCACTGCACCACAGGACTCGGCTCTTTGTGCGCTCTAGAGGCTATCCAATTTGGAATCGAATCGATTAACACAGCCATCCCTCCTCTGGCCGATGGAGCCTCGAATCCCTCCATCTTTAATGTGGCGCGCAACGCAAAGAGTTTGGGCTACAACCCGATCATGGAGCAAAAAGCCCTTCGGCCTGTAGTCGATCATTTCACCGCCATCGCCAAACGGGAGGATCTGCCGACCGGACGTCCGCCCGAGTATGACTATGCACAATACGTCCATCAAATTCCCGGAGGCATGATCTCAAACCTGCGACATCAGCTTCGCCGGGTTGGGCTGGAGAATAAGTTAGACCAAACGCTTGACGAGGCTGCTCGGGTTCGCGCGGAGTTCGGCTACCCGATCATGGTCACGCCGCTCTCGCAGTTCGTGGGAAGCCAGGCAGCCATTAATGTGATCGTGGGCGAGCGTTACAGGGAAGCAACAGACCAGACTATCCAATACGCGCTGGGAATTTGGGGGAAAGAAGGCGCCGCTCAGATGGAGCCTAATGTGAAAGATAAGATTTTGAGCCGCCTGCGTGCGAAGGAAATCGCCCAAAAAGAGCCTCCACAAATGTCCGTTAAAGAGCTGCGCCAGAAGCTGGGCGGACCCGGCATCTCGAATGAAGAGCTCCTGCTTAGATTTTTTACCAGTAAAGAAGATGTCATGGCTATGCGCGCCGCAGGACCGACCCCGTCGTATACGATTTCGAAGAATCTTGTTTTGGCTCTTCTCGAGGAGCTGAGCAAAAAGAGAGCCCACTGTCAGATCTATGTCCGAAAGGGCGGCTTTTGTATTCGATTGGAAAAAAGAAAAGAGGCCTAAAAAATTACTTTTTACCCAACTCAGCCATGACTTCGTTAGCGAAGCGAAAATCCGAATATTCCGCACGCCTCTTCTCAGGCTTCAAGGCCCCGATGCAGATACAGCTCGGTGAAAAACTTGTAGAGCGAAGGCGCGTCGTGAGTCTCTATGGTGAGCTGGCCTTGGCCTATTTTGTACTGAATGGTTAACCTCAATCCGGTCCTAGAAACTCCAAGCAAATCCGCCCCCTTCTCATCGACATAGGCACCTACCGTACGCAAGGTCTGAGACAGGGTATAGAAATCCGGCATCCCGCTCTTCTCGCGTCGCTTTGCCCGACCTTTCTCGTCTAAGCGATCGACATCCTCATGCGTATAGTGAAGTTCCGTAAAGCCGCCTTGTTGCCGCAGTCTCCTCATGATGTCCCGAAGCAACTCCTCTCCTCCTTCAGGCAAGGCCTGCCGTCCGCGAACGCTAAACTCACCGTCCTGGTTTTTTAGCTCGAAGTCCTCCACGTGTTTTTGCTCCAGCGCCTGGCCAATAGCCCGAAGCGTCCGAGAATTTGAGTACACAGCCCCAGTTGATCTTTTATCCATGGAAACGATGATTCAACAGCCTATCGCATAGGCTTCTCTTCGCGGGTCGGCGCCCGCCATCCACGCGCCAGTAACCGGGTCTCTCAAGATCACCTTGGCGCTTCCGAATGACCAAGGACCCACTGTCTTTACCCTATGGCCTTTCCTTTCTAACCGCCGAATGATGTCGGGGCTAAAACCCGCTTCCATGCTGAGCAACTCAGGCAAGCGGTGGCGCGGCGGGGTTCCGGGTGAATGGCTCCACCTCGGCGCCTCAACGGCCGACTGCGGATCCATCTGACGGTCAAGCAAATTGTGCAGAACTTGCAGATTGGTCTGTGGCTGGTCGTCGGCTCCCGGAGAGCCTCCTACGCCGAAAAACTGGTCATCACAGAAGACCATGTAGGAATTGAGGGTGTGCGCCGGTCTCTTTCCCGGCTTCAGAGCATTGGCCTTCCGCGGGTCAAGCACGAAACTGCAGAGGCGATTATTCATGATCACGCCCGTATCCCCGGCAATCACCCGAGAGCCGAAGCCGGCGAAAATGCTCTGAATAAGGGAGACTACGTTTCCCTCTCCATCCGCAACGCAGAGATATGTCGTCTCTCCGCCACCTCCTGCGGCTGCGCGCAGCCCAACGCGGGGACGAGTCATAATAAGGCTTCGTCTCCTTTTTCCGTGCGCCTTGGAAATGAGACGGCTTACCTCAGGATCTCCGAAGCGTGGGTCGTCAAGATGTTTGATCCGATCCTCGAAGGCGAGTTTCTTCGCCTCCACCATGAGATGAATAGCCTCAGATCGCTCCATCTTTTGCAGCGCGAAGCCTTCTAGGATATTGAGCATTTCCAAGACGATAAAACCCTGGGATACCGGGGGCTGCTCAAATAACAGATAATCTTTATAACTCGTTGTCAGGGGCTCTAACCACTCAGCATACTTTCCTTGAAGATCTTCTTCGTTGAGCACACCTCCCTTGGCCTGGACCGCGGCGCAGATGCGTTTTCCGATCTCCCCAAGGTAAAAGCCATCGCGCCCGTCTTTAGCGATCTGCTCCAACGTATCGGCAAGCTCGCTGAGGATGACCCTCTTCCCAGGATTGAGATCGCCCAAAGGCTTGTGGAAATTCTGCCTGATCGAAGGATAGGTTGAGCTTAACTCTTCAATTCTGGCGGCGAGAAATGGTGTCAGGGGGAAGCCTTCCCTGCCGTAGGCTACGGCATCTTGGACCAGGCGCTCGAGTTCAAACGTCCCGTATTTCCCATGTAGTTCCAGCCAGCCATCGACAGCGCCGGGCACAGCGATGCTGAGCGGGCCATGGGTCGGGATTCTATTCAGCCTTTTCTTCCGGAACATCTCTATTGTCGCCTTGGCAGGTGCCGGGCCACTGGCATTGAGGGCCTCAACCCTTCCTTGTTTTTTCATGTAAACCAACGCAAAGAGATCCCCGCCAGGGCCGCAAGTGTCAGGCTTCACCATGGCGACGGTAAAAGCTGTAGCAAGCGCGGCGTCTACCGCGTTGCCGCCGTCCTTTAATACTTGTAATCCGGAAACGGACGCCAGAAGATGCCCCGAGGCTACCGTACCGCGGTGGCCGATAACCACCGGTCTGGCTGCTTTGGAGTGGATGATTTTGAGTTTCACGATGCCTCCAGTCTGAGAACTGCGGCCGCATTCAGGCCGAGGATTTTCTGCTTCTCCGCCTGTGGAAGATCTAATTGCTCCACTGCACTCAGGCTGTTCTTGACGAGAATGCACCCTTCCTCCGGGCCGTAGGGATAGTTGGTTCCCAGGACCAGACGATCCGGGCCAAAAAAATCGAGCGCACAGCGAAGCGTTGAGGCCGGATGATCCGCCGTATCCACATAAAATCTTCGGAAAGAATCCAAGGGATTCACTTTGAGACCATATCTCTTTTCAATCTCCGCGGTTCTTCCGGTATAAATGTTTCTCGCTCTTTGGGCAAAAAAAGCAAGAACACCGCCCACGTCCGCTACTACGAAATGGATCTCTGGAAACCTTTCAACCACTCGACCGTAGACCAAACGAGTCATGGCGACCGTTGAATCGAACGCCCAACCGTAAATCAGCACAGGCATGATATCCAGGCCGACAGCCTGGGTGGCCAGAGGCGCTGTGGGATGGATGTAGATCGGGATGTGATAGCGCGCGATTCTCTCATAGAGCGGAAAAAGCTCTTCGCTATCCAGCGGTCTGCCATTAAGGTTGGAGTAACAACCAAACCCTCTAAGCCCGAGATCTTGGATTGAGCGGTCGAGTTCGTCCAAGGAAGCTTTGACCGAGGACGTCGGCAGAGTACAGAGACCCACGAAGCGGCTGGGATACCTTTGGCAAAGATCCGCGAGCGCTTCGTTGGCCTTTTTCGCGATCGCAACTGCGTCTTCTCCTTCAAATCGATCCGCGCCGGGCGGCGGCACGCTCAATACCTGAACGTCGATCCCTAAGTTATCCATGTGCCGGATTCGGACCTCGGGATCGCGTCCATGAAACGTCGCCGTGTTAATCCGACAGCCGAGCTTCTGGTCATAAAAATAGCTCAACCCGCTGTACGGATCGGCATGCTCCAACACCACGCCCCGGCCGACACGACGGATCTCATCGAGGTACTGGTCCGGAAAAATATGGCTTTGAAAATCGACGACCATAAAATAGCCTAATGCCTCGGAAAGCTACATCCCTGTCGACGTTGAGTCAACCTGATACAGCCGGAAATTATGTTTGGATCGTCGTCTCTTTGGCTTAGGGGCGCAAAGCCTTAGCGATCTGCGGCCCACTAACTTTTTTAGAGCCGAGCGAACTGCCACAACCCTGGCAAAGGTAGTCGTAAAGCTCCCCGTCGGGAAGGATTAAAAGAAGCCGCTCCCGAACAGGCATCGCCTGACCGCATTGATTGCAGTAAAGCAAGGATGCATTAAACTGATCAAAACTCTTCTCCATAAAGATAAAACTGTGCTCGATGATCTTGCTCGTTTACGACACGAGCAACGATCTATGCCTTGTGCTGCGCCTCAACCGCCGCTTTTGCCTGTTTGATCACTTTCTCAGCCAAGTGAGGTGGCAGTTCCTCATAATGTGAGAACTCCATATGAAACTCACCCCGTCCACTCGTAACAGATCGGAGGTCAGGGGCATACTTCAATACCTCAGCCATGGGCACCCTGCACTTGATGACTTGAGTGTGCCCCTTCGTATCCATGCCAAGCACTTTGCCCCGGCGGCTATTGAGATCACCGATGACATCGCCCATGCAATCGTCAGGCACGGTCACTTCCATGGTCATGATCGGTTCTAGAATCACCGGCTTCGCTTTCTCGACGGCGTTTTTAAACCCTATGGAACCAGCGATCTTGAATGCCATATCCGATGAGTCCACGTCGTGATAGGAACCGTCGTAGAGCGTGACGCGGATATCCACCATCGGGTATCCGGCGAGAACGCCCCCAGCCATCGCTTCTTTCACCCCTTTTTCCACCGCGGGGATGTAGTTCCGCGGGATGGCGCCACCGACAACCTCGTCGACAAATTCGAAACCCTTGCCGTGAGGGAGCGGTTGGATCTTAAGCCAGGTATCTCCATATTGCCCCCGTCCTCCCGATTGCTTTTTTAACTTCCCTTGGGCGCTGGCGCTGCCCCGGATCGTTTCTTTGTAAGGTACCTTTGGCGCCTTGAGTATGACATCCGCGCCATATTTCCGCTTCAGCTTTTCAACAATAATCTCGACATGCTGCTGCCCCATTCCAGAAAGGATGAAATCTCTCGTTTCCTCATCGCGATGGACCTCGATGGTCGGATCTTCTTCCATTATTCTGTGCAAACCCTGGGGGATCTTCTCCTCATCGGACTTGCTCTTCGGCTCGAGAGCGAAAGAGATCAGTGGAGTAAAATGGGGCATCCCCTCAAACTGGATCGGGGCTCTCTCGTCACAGAAGGTATCACCTGTAGAGACATCTTTGAGCTTGGCAGCGGCAACGATTTCTCCCGCACCCGCCTCCCGAACCACCTCTTGTTTTTTTCCCTCCAGACGAAACATCTGGCCGATCTTCTCTCGCGCCTGTTTATTAGGGTTGTAGACGTTCATGTCCGTCGCTATTTTCCCCGAAACTACTCGCATCACCGAGAGCTTGCCGGCGAAGGGGTCGATGATGGTCTTAAAAACAAAAGCGGCTAAATGACCATTGGGATCCGGCGTTCGCTTTTCGACCTCCCCTGTAACCGGATTTTTACCTTGAACCTCACCCTCATCTATCGGCGACGGCAGATAATCCACGATGGCGTCCAACAGTTGAGGGACGCCGATAAGCCGGCTCGCAGAACCGTACAAGACCGGAAACAACCTTCCCTTGAGAACGGCTGCGCGAATCCCCAGCTTGAGTTCCTCGAAAGAGAGATCTTGAGCATCGAGGTACTTTTCCAAAACGGCGTCATCTGTCTCCGCCACACTCTCCATCAATTCGACGCGATTCTCTTGCGCGATCTTCTTTAGATCCTCCGGAATATCCGTTTGCGTGAATTTGCCGCTCTGGCCCTCAAAGACAAAAGCCTTCATCTGGCAAAGATCGATGATGCCTTTAAAGCTCTCCTCCGCCCCGATCGGCAACTGAAGGTACACAGGCTTAGCCTCGAGTCCATTGAAGATCGTTTCTATACCTTCATGGACGTTGGCCTTTTCGCGATCCATCTTGCTGATAAAAATCAGCCGGCTCATGTTCGACTCATTGGCCCGCGTCCACAGGCGCTCGGTTTCCACTCTGAGGCCAGTCGAAGGACTGAGCAAAAAAACCGCGCCGCCGAAAGCGCGCATGCAGGAGATCGTATCGGCCAGGAAGGTCGCATAGCCAGGAGTATCCATCAGAGTAAGAGCAAACTTCTTCCAATTGAGCGAATGAAATGAGGTGGAAATGGAAATGCGCCGTTTAATCTCCTCGGGCTCAAAGTCAAAAAGTGATGTACCATCCTCGACGCGACCTAAGCGCTGTGTAACGCCGCCAGCGAAAAGCATCGCCTCGCCGAGCGAAGTCTTTCCGACGCCTCCATGGCCTAAAATCCCCACGTTGCGTATCTTGTCGATCTCGACAGCCATTCTTTCCCCCTTCTCGCCTAGGCCCGCTTTTTGATTTCCTGAGCAGCGTTGCGCTCGTATATGATCCGCAGGCCTTCCAATGTCAGAAACTCGTCGATATCGTTAATGGCAGAGCACTCAGGCGCGATGAGTGGCGCCAGGCCTCCGGTGGCTATCACCTTGGCACGGACTCGGTTCTCTTTCTGGATCCGCTCGACGATGCCGTTGACCAAACCTACGTAGCCATAGAAGATCCCGGACTGGATCGACTGGACCGGGTTTTTGCCCACCACTTCTCTCGGTTTGACGATCTCCACTCTGGGAAGCTTGGAAGCCTTTTGAAATAGTGCCTCAACCGAAATTAACAAACCGGGCGCAATCGACCCGCCCATGTATTCTCCGGCTTTGGAAATGAAGTCGAAGGTGGTTGCGGTTCCGAAATCGACTGCTATGCACGCGTCATGGTACCTTTCATATGCGGCCACGCCATTGCAGATTCGATCCGCACCGACTTCTTTGGGGCTCTCATAGAGAATCGGCATCCCAGTCTTGATGCCAGGCCCAAGCACCAACGGATGGATTTTAAAATATCTTTCACTGAGTTCATGGATGAGACTCAGCATCGGAGGAACCACACAGGAAACAACGATCGCCTGGATTTGGTCGCAGGTGAAACCTCTGGAGGCGGCAAGCTGGGAGATCAATAGGCCGTATTCGTCGGCGGTCCGGTCGGGCTGCGTCAAAAGTCGCCAATGAATCAGGAGCTTCTTTCCCTTGTAAAGCCCCAAAACAATATTCGTATTGCCGATATCGATGGCTAAGAGCATGTGCTACCCGGCTTTCACGGTTCAACAGGAATGACATCTCCTGCAACAATGCGCTTTAAGATTCCTCGGTCATCCTCTAAGAGCAATGCTCCGTCGGCGTCTATCCCGGTGGCTCTTCCCAAGATCGAATCCCCCATTAGCTCCACCCTAACTCTTTTTCCTCGGAGGTAAAAGAAACTCTCCCACCGACTAGCGATATAAGGGAACCCCCTCTCTTTAAGATCCCCATAGCATCGGTCGAGGTTCTGAATCAATCGCTGGGCAAGGATCACGCGGTTCACCGGTCTGTTGACCAGACTCAGGATCGACGTTGCCGTCTCTTTGATCGCCTCGGGCATGAGCTCTTTCGGGAAATTAACATTGATCCCGATCCCGACAACGACAAATTCTATCTCGTCGCCTTCACAGGAAGATTCAGTCAGAATCCCCGCCAGTTTTTTTTCTCCGACGAGAATATCGTTTGGCCACTTGATCTGAGGAAGACTTGGAATGAAAGAGTGAACCGTCTCGGCCAAAGCGACCGCAGACATTAAAGTGAGCTGAGGCGCATGGCTTGCAGGAAGGCGAGGGCGTAGAATCGCGGAGAGATAAAGATTGAGGTAGGGAGGAGAGATCCAACCTCTTCCCATTCTTCCCTTACCTCTCCTCTGTCCCTCGGCGATAACGATCTCACCCTCTTCTGCCCCCTCTTTGGCGATCTTGTAAGCGTAAACATTTGTCGAATCGATTTCCGTGAAATAGTGGATCTTTCCACCGAGTCGCTTGGTCTTTAGGTCTCTCTTGATCTCATGGGGGTCTAGGGGCGCTAACCCTTCAATCCTTGGTCCCACAAACCCTTGATCCATCTTCTCAGCGCCGAGACACCGAAATCTTCATGTTGAAGTCGACGGCCGGCGCCGAATGGGTCAAAGCCCCGATGGAGATGAAGTCCACGCCGGTCGCCGCGATTTCCCGAATCCGTTCGAGCGTGATCCCGCCCGATGCCTCGACCCACGCCCGCTTGCTGATGAGCCGCACCGCTTCGGCCATCTCTTGGGTTCCCATATTATCCAACATGATAACATCGGCTTTCGCGTCAATAGCCTCCTGAACCTGCTTGAGATCCGCGCACTCCACCTCGATCTTCGCCATAAAAGGAGCATGCTCTCGAACCATTTCCACCGCCTTGGCAATCGAGCCGGCGGCTGCAATATGGTTGTCTTTGATCAAGGCTGCGTCGTACAACCCCAAACGGTGATTGGTTCCGCCACCCATCCGGACCGCATACTTCTCAAGAGTTCGAAGCCCCGGCGTTGTCTTGCGCGTGTCTATGACCTTGCACGAGAAATTCTTGACCGCGTCTACATAACGCCGGGTCAACGTCGCCGTTCCCGACAGGCGCTGAAGGAAATTGAGCGCGGTTCTCTCCCCTATGAGCAGAGCTCTCACAGGTCCCTCGACCTCCGCAACCACAGCCCCTTGCTTCACCGTGTCCCCATCCTGAGAGAGGCAACGGACCCTCGTTTCTACATCCACCAGCGAAAATATTTTTTTTAACAGAAAAAGACCGGCCACGATACCGTCCCTTTTGGCTCGAAACAATCCTTTGCCTCGGAGCTCAATCGGAACGGTGCTCAGTGTGGTCAGATCTCCTGCGCCTATGTCCTCCTGTAACACGCGCTTGATGAGTTCTTCGATCTCAGACGTGATGAGAACATCCATGACTAAGCTCTCGGTCCGGCCTCGGACATCTCCTGAATCCGTTGCAAGCTACGGCGAAGAGTTTGCAGCTTTTCCTCAAATTCTTGGAGTTTTCCCTTCTCCTTCTCGACGACTTCTTCTTTGGCATTGACCAAAAACGCCCGGTTGTCGAGTTTCTTCTGAACCCGGGCCAGCTCCTGTTCTAATTTGGGGATCTCCTTTAGAAGCCGCTCTCTCTCTTCCCGCAGGTTGACCATGCCGTCGAGCGGAAGATAGATCTCTGTGGCCCTGACCATAGCCGTCGCGGCGCCTTTCGGTCTCCCGCCCGATGTTTGATATTCCACCGAATCTGCCCGTGCTAGAGCCCGCAGATACGGTTCTTGGGATCTCAAAAACGCGATCTCTTGATCCGCGCCGAATAGGATAACCTGAACCTGTTTCGACGGCGGGCAGTTCATCTCTGTTCGGAGATTTCTGATGGCGCGTATGACATCCGCCAAAAAGCCTACCTTATCCTCCACTTCGGATCTGATATAGCCCCGATCTACCTCTGGATAGGGTTGGATCATGATACTCCAACTTTGTTCTCTGGCCTTCGCCTTCCGTTTCTCGGTCAACGCCTGCCATATCTCCTCAGTAACAAAAGGCATCAGGGGATGCAGCAAGAGAAGCAGTTTTTCAAGAACCGTGATCAGAATCCTTCGAGTCTTGGCAGAATCATCTCTCAGAGTTCCGTTGAGCGAAAGCTTGCTCATCTCGATGTACCAATCGCAGAACTCGTGCCAAACGAACTGATATAGATGGTGGGCAAACTCATTGAAGCGATACGAATCGATTGCCTTTCTTGCCTCTTCAATGGTGCTGTTCAAGCGAGATAAAATCCACTGATCGGCCAGATTCAAACTTTCCTCATGCAACGAACCAAGCGGCAGGTCATCGCCGTCTTGCCCCACGTTCATCATAACAAAGCGCGCGGCATTCCAGAGTTTGTTGACAAAATTCTGGTACCCCACAATCCGCTCCTCGGCCAGCTTCACGTCTCTCCCCATCGCAGTCAAAGCCGCCAGCGTAAATCGGAAAGCGTCCGTCCCGTAGCGCTCCATGACCTCAAGAGGATCGATGACATTTCCCTTCGACTTCGACATCTTCTGACCTTCTTGATCCCGCACCAAAGCATGAATATAGACATCTCTGAAAGGAACGTCTTTCATGAATTTCAAGCCCATCATGATCATCCGCGCCACCCAGAAAAAGAGAATATCGAAACTAGTGACCAGCACAGAAGTGGGATAAAACTTCCTAAGATCGTCTGTCGTCTCGGGCCATCCGAGCGTAGAGAAAGGCCACAAGGCCGAGGAAAACCAAGTATCCAAGACGTCAGGATCCCGCACAAATCTATCCCCGCCACAGCGCGGGCATTTTTGTGGCTCCTCGCGTGCAACGAGGGGGCTTGCTTCTCGGCCTAACATGAATTCGCCTTCGCCAGTCTGGAAAATATTTTTTGCATCACAAGTGACGCAATACCAAGCGGGGATCTGATGCCCCCACCAGATCTGGCGGGACACGCACCAATCCTTGATATTCTCCATCCAGGCAAAGTATGAGTTGGCCCATCCTTCGGGGATGATTCGCACCTTTCCATCGCGAACCGCTTCGACCGCGGGTTCGGCCAGCGGTTTGATCTTGACGAACCATTGGGGCGTGAGGTAGGGCTCAACGACCGTTTGGCAGCGATAGCATCGGCCCAAGGCATGTTTGTATGGCTGAACTTTCTCCAACAACCCTTTTTCTTTGAGCTCTTCGACGATGATCTTTCGGGCCTCGAAACGATCTTTGAGCCGGTAGCGCTCCAGCCAAGCAGGCTCTTGACCATCGCGCGCGAACGTCGATGGACTTATCCTCGCCTCCTCATCGAAGATGCAGATCTTGTCCAGGCCGTGCTTCTCCCCGATCTCAAAATCGTTGAAATCATGCCCGGGAGTGATCTTTAGAGCTCCGCTGCCGAATTCCAAGTCGACGAAAGAATCTCCGATGATGGGAATTTGTCGTCCTACAATCGGCAACCTTACTTTCTTCCCGATGAGATGGCGATAGCGTTCATCCTCCGGATGGACAGCCACGGCTGTGTCGCCCAGCATAGTCTCTGGACGAGTTGTGGCTACTGTTAGTCCACCGGACGGAGCGTCG
This sequence comes from Binatia bacterium, assembly GCA_036004365.1. Taxonomy (GTDB): domain Bacteria; phylum Desulfobacterota; class Binatia; order UBA9968; family UBA9968; genus DP-36. The sequence continues at coordinate 59,686 of DASYRN010000041.1, read as the reverse complement.
ACGAACGGATAGCGAATGTGCCACAGATGCCCGTCCACCTCTTCGTGAACCACCTCGATATCTGCAAGAGCCGTCTTGCAGCGGGGGCACCAGTTGATCAGCCGCTCTGCGCGATACAACAACCCCTCTTCCCAAAGGCGGACAAACGCTTCCCGGACCGCCGCAGAGAGGCCTTCATCCATGGTGAAGCGCTCCCGACTCCAATCACACGAAACTCCTAGCGCTCTAAGCTGCCGCAAGATCGTGCTGCCGGACTGTTTTCGCCAGGCCCAAACTCGCTCAACAAACTTCGCCCTTCCCAATTGAGAACGCTTCAGTCCTTCTTCAGCGAGTTGCCTCTCCACTACATTTTGCGTGGCAATGCCCGCATGGTCCGTTCCCGGCACCCAAAGGACGTTATAACCGGCCATCCGTTTATATCGACAAAGGATATCCTGGAGGGTGTTATTTAAGGCATGGCCGATGTGGAGTGAGCCCGTAATATTCGGCGGCGGAATCACCATGGAGAAGCTTGGCCGATCTGGCCTAAAAGGTTGGAAGTAACCGTGCTCGGCCCAGTAGGCGTACCACTTCGCTTCTACCTCTCTATGTGAATACGACTTGGACAATTCCATGACGCTACTTCGACTTCTTCGGAGCCTTCTTCTCCTTCTTCGTTGACGATGCCTCTTCGACTGCGTCCGTAAGCTCGATGAATTGCAGCGTTGCTTGTCGCAGATCTTCAGGCTGCCTTCTTTTGCTCGATCTCTCAACCTTTGGGTTTGAAGGGCTCAGGGCATCAACTTTTGGACCTCTCCTAACCTGTTGAGGAGAAAAAAGATTCGTCAGCGCTCTCTCAAAAGTCTGCCTTTCGATGGGTTTTCTCAGAATGACCCACTCCTCTTTCTTGACCGAAGGCGGCGCATCGTCTTCTTCTAACCAAAATATCTTTGCGCGAGTCGCCTGTAGAGCCCGTGTAAACTCAGGCGATAGCTGCCCGGTCTCTCGCAACGCGGTTCCATCGACAACGATTAGATCGTACTCGACTAGAGATTCCCCTGTAAGCCCCTTGGTGTCCTCCTGTACCTTAATCTCGTGATCCGGTGAGAGGAAGAGAGTAATCGCCTGCCGCAGGACCTTATAGGGCTCGATAAGAAGAATTTGGCTCATACATTATTCCTGAAAAACGGAATTGGCTTGACAAGGTTCAAGGCACAAGTAAGATAGAAATCCAGCTCTGCACGATATGCGAAAGTGGCGGAACTTGGTAGACGCGCAGGATTCAGGATCCTGTGGGCTAACACCCGTGGGGGTTCGATTCCCCCCTTTCGCACCATTCGCTATCATCAACGTATCATAGCCACGGATTTTTCTCTATTCATCCCTTTCCAAATCCAAGATTCTGTCAGAGGGGAGAGCGGTTGGAGTGCTAGAGTAATGCAGCAGGAAAGAGTCCCTGAAACAGCGCAACCTTACGGCACGAGAGTTGTTCCATGCGTAAAGCCAGGGAATTGTCTTCGACAGGTAAGGTATCTGTTTTTGCTTTTCCTCCTGGCTCTTTTTTTCAGCTCCTGTGGAAAGGAATCAGATCGCCCTGCCGACACAGCGGCTAAGGGCGATCCGGCCAGAGGCAGGCAGGTCTATGCGGCGCATTGCGTGACGTGTCACAACATGGACCCCTCTAAAGAGGGATCAATCGGCCCGGCAATTAAAGGGTCCTCACAAGAACTTCTAGAGGCAAAGGTACTTCGGGGAACCTATCCTCCCGGCTACAACCCTAAACGGAAAACTAATGCTATGCCGGCGCAGCCGTATCTTAAATCGGCCATACCGGATCTGGCAGCCTACCTCCGTTAGCCACGGAACAGCAGGAACAAAACGTCTAAAACCGCCGCTAGGATAAAGCCTGCCCAGAGCGTCTCTGAGACCGAATCGAGCGGCTTCTTCGTTGGTCCTTGGGTTCCCACAAGCGCATTGGCTTCGACAGCTCCGGCGATCAGCAAAATGATGATAATAAGCCCTGCCGCAGCGCCCCCGCTCGTTTGGCCGATCAGTGAAGGATAATGGCTCGCTGCGCCCATAAAAAACAGCATGGGAATCGAAAAGACGACGTTGGTTCGCGACGTAAGCGCTGCGCGACGACCCCGTGCCGCCGCATCGGCAATAGGCTGCCCGCCCTGAGCCACCTGTACGGCGGACGCTATCACGACCTTCTGATTCGGCCAGATCACGAGCCACACGTTGAGAAACATAATCGTACCCAGTAGTCCACCGGCCGTGATCGCCAAGCCATATGTTGAGGTATAAAAAACAGCCCCGCCCAGCTCGCTCAACTTATGGATATACATTAGGATTCCAGCCAAAAAAGTCCCCATGGCGCCCCAACGGAACCACCAGAGCGCACGTGGAACCAGTTTCTGAATGGCGCCGCTTCTGACCGCAGGATCAGTCTCGGCGAAAAAAGGAGTTTGAACGAAATTGAAATAATAGAGAAGTCCGATCCAAGTTATGCCGGCAAGAAAATGTATCCACCGCAAAAGAAATAACCATAGTTCCATAATCCTCTCCTCCTTCTATCTTGGCTTGCCAAACGGTTGGGATTTTTGCTTGCTCTTATATTAACTTGCGGTTTCGATTGTCAAGAATAAAATCCTCTTTATCGCGGCGGCTAAAGACTTCCTGCGTCGGCCACGCCCCAAAAAGACCGAAGGTCTTTGACGATGGACATAACCCTTTAGCGTTGCTCAGGTCCTCCGCCTCCAGCGTCGCGACATTCGTCTTGACGTGATCTCTAATCTGTGCCATTTTCCCCCTAGTTCTCAGGCCTGGAGTTTTTTCTGTTTCAAGAAAGCAAAAGAAAATTGACGAGCCCCGCCCTCCTAACGGATATTGTAAAGAAGCTACCCTCCCTCAAGGGAGCCATTGATCCTTTTAACTGCGTCACTGAAGAGCTGGAACTGGTAGAGCAGTCTCTTACCCGCTCTATTCGCTCCTCCGAACGTTCCCTGACCGAGATCTCTTCCTATCTCATCCACGGAGGCGGGAAGAGGATCCGCCCAATGGTTACTCTGCTTGCTTTTAGACTATTCGGAGGAAAAAGAATCCACGATATAGTCGATATCGCTACAGCGATCGAACTTATCCATACAGCCACCTTGCTTCACGATGATATCATTGACGGCGCTGAAACCCGACGTGGAAAGGAATCCTCTTACAAAAAATTCGGTCTTAAGTCTACCTTAGTAGCGGGAGACTTCCTTTTTATTAAGGCCTTTGAATTTGCCGGAAAGTTCGATGAGACGGTCGTGCAATGGACGGCGGACGCCTGCACCCACTTAACTGAGGGAGAGATGCTCCAGGGATATTTCAATCGGAATCCCAAGGTAACCGTCGACGATTATCTGGAAATCGTAAGACGAAAGACGGCCTCGCTTTTTCAGACCGGAGCCAAAGTAGGCGCCTATTTGGCAGGCGCCAACCGTTCTTTGGTGGAAGAGATGGGCCGATACGGTCTCAATCTTGGAATTGCTTTCCAGATCGTCGACGATGTTTTGGACATCGTCGGGCATCAAGAGCTTCTGGGCAAACCCACAGGGATCGATCTCCAGGATGGTAATCCTTCGCTTCCTATCATCTTGGCCTTAAATGACAAGCAGGGATCCGTTTTAGAGGCTTTCGAATCCAGCCAACCCAATCAGGAGGAGATCCGAAAGGCGATTGAAGCGATCCGCGAGGGAAAAGTACTGAAAGAGGCTAGAGTTATTTGCAGAAACTACGCTGAGCTAGCATTCAAATCCATCAAGAAATTTCCCCCTTCTCCATACCGAAACGGACTTAAGACTCTGGTCCAGCTCATCATCGAGAGAGATTTTTAGCCTTCCGGCCGCCACCGGCCGGAATCCGATAGCATGGCGTCCCCGCCCAACACGCAACGTCAGCAGCTCGTCCAAGCGCTATTCAACCGCATCGCTCACCGGTATGATCTTCTCAATCGGGTTCTCAGCTTACACCTTGATACCCGTTGGAGAAAAAAAGCAGTTAGGGCGCTGGCCTTGGGAAGCAACGACAGGCTTGTCTTAGACCTCGGGACAGGGACCGGCGATCTGGCTCTTACCGCAGCAAGAGAGCTAAAAGGTCAGATACGAATCTTTGGTCTCGATTTTTCCCTTGAGATGCTGCGACTGGCTCGGGCAAAGAAAAAGAAGACGTCGTACGGCGACAAGACAGATTACATACTAGGAACCGCTTTGAACCCGCCCTTCAAGGAGCAAGCCTTTGACGCGGTCATGACTGCTTTTGTATTGCGCAATATCCCCGATTTGGCTCTCTTCTTTGTTCAGGCTTATCGTCTTTTAAGGCCTGGTGGAAAGCTCGTTTCTCTAGATATGTTTCCGCCAGCCCCCAGCCTGTTCTCTCTTTTTTACTCTCTTTATTTCTACCGTTTGGTTCCATGGATTGGCGCGAGCTTAGGGCGAGATCGAAGCGCTTACCAGTATCTGAGCAATTCGGTGAGAATATTTGATCCGCCCGAGGCGATAAGCCAATTAATGCATCAGGCGGGTTTTGAAGGGATAAAAATCGAGCGATTTCTCAGAGGAGCCGTCTGCCTCCATATAGCCCAAAAATCGCCTTCACTTTGATCTACCCATGCAGGTATTTCCGGAAAGCTTTTTGATCCTCTTTTATCAGGTTGCCGTGGGTGGTCTTTTCGCCGTCGCAGCGACTCCATTCCACGAACTAGAGAGGGGCTTTTACAAATCAACTGCTGGTGTCCTGTTCGTATTGGGGTTGCTCGGTCTATGGGGAAAGATTGATCTTTATAGGAGATCTCTTAGTGAATCCAGTAGCTTGGCAACAAAGATAGAGATTGCCCTTTATATTCTCTTCCTGCTCAGTTTTGCCCTCTATCTCTATTCTCTTTGGGGCGAGAAGGTTGTCCTTAGGGCTCGCGCATTTGCCCATTCTCTATTTTTGGGTGTGGCAGGCCTCTGCGTCAGTGCCGAGGCATTTCACCGAGCCCCCTTCTGGTCGATTGAGACCTTGATCTATCCGCTAAGCTTCGTTGCTTCTTCGCTGCTTCTCGGAGCGGTAACTGTAGGCATGCTCATTGGCCACTGGTATCTGATCGATACCGGACAGAGCATCGACCCCTTTGTCCGTATTTTCAAATTCTTCTTGATATCGCTAGTGGTTCAAGCGGGATTGGCGATCGCTTCTTCTTTGTTGTTGTACGTGCTGGGAACCCCGGCAGCCGCATCCAATCTTGAGCTCCTCTGGGAAAATCACCGCCTGCTCCTTTTAGCCCGGCTGCTGATAGGCCAGGTTTGCCCTTTGGTTTTATCCTACATGATATGGCGCACCCTACAAATACCTCATACGATGGCAGCCACCGGCCTTTTCTACATTGCCCTACTCGGTGTGTTCGTGGGAGAGATCCTAGGAAGGCAGATTCTGGCTTTGACCTCCCTCCCCCTCTAAATCGGACTCTGTTTTTCCAGGCGGCTCGCCCGCATAAGTCTTGATTTTGGTCACGCGGAGGCCATTAGAGGTCCAGCCTAAATCATAGCCAACTGCCTGCCCCTCCGTGAGTTCACTAGGATTGTTCACCTCACCCAATAGAATGACAAACTGGAACGAGAACGGAATTTCTCGACCGCTCTCAGTCCGAACCAATCCCATGTTGTTGCTGGGGAAAAGTTTGCTGATAAAACCGTGATGAAAGAGATCTTTTTGCACTTCGATATTACTAGGTCCTGACATGTCCAGTATTTTAAAGCCTCTTTTGTATAAACTATTGGTCGTTGAATTGGCCTCGGGACCATTCTCCCAGGATCTCCCCTACTTCCGGGCGGGTGAACTCAGGTGGCAAGGGATCTCCGACCTGAAGCAGCTCACGAACCCTAGTCCCAGAAAGCGCGACATGGTGGCGACTTTCGTGGGGACAAGTCTTGGCTGAGGCCACGGCGTCGCACTTGCGGCAGTAGAAAGCCTCGGCAAAGAAAAGGGGCGTGATGTCCAGGTCGTCTCGCTTAAAGAGAGCGAACAAGTCCCAAGCCTCATAGGGACCATAATATCCCCCGATCCCCGCCGCATCCCTCCCCACGATGAAGTGTGTGCAGCCGTAATTTTTTCGAACGATAGCGTGAAAGACCGCTTCCCTCGGCCCCGCATAGCGCATCGCCCCAGGAAAAACCGATAGGAGAGTCCGCTCTTTAGGAAAATAATGCTCGATCAAAACCTCATAGCAGCGCAGCCGGACTTCGGATGGGATGTCATCCAGCTTTGTCTTGCCTACCAGAGGATGAATTAGGAGACCGTCCATCAACTCGAGGGCGCTCTTTTGGATATACTCGTGAGATCTGTGGATAGGATTTCGTGTCTGAAACCCAACCACAGTACGCCAACCTCGCTGCTTGAATATCGCTCTGGTTTCAGCCGGATCAAGTTTGTAGGCTTCAAAGCCAGACAGGAGAGATGGCCTCCGCACGAGGCTAATCTTACCGCCCAAGAGCGTGTTCCCTCGTTGGTAGAGATACCAAACTCCTGGATGTTTATCCTCGTCAGTCCGATAAACTTTCCACGCCTCCTCCTTCTTATCATAGCCATATTTCTCCTCGAGAAAGAAAACCGCCACCACCTCTCCCGATGAGTCGAGTAGGGCTATCTCTTCTCCTTCACGCAGCTCCTTTGCCTCATCGGAAGAAACGGCTAGAGTGAGGGGGAGAGTCCAGAGGAGCCCGGAGGAAAGGCGCATTTCGTTAACGACACGCTCGTAATCCTTCCTTCCCATGAAACCTTCCAGAGGACTGAAGGCCCCAACGGCCAAGAGTTCGAGATCCGAGAGGGTGCGGGCATTTAGGGCGATCTTCTTAAGCTCTCCGGATTTCGCCAGCGTCTCTTCCTGCTCCTGTCCAACCAGAACCCTATTAATCAATCGCCCTCCGTGAGGGGCTATTTGTCCTGTCCCGTTTTTTTCTTCGCCTGTAACTGTTTTCACCGCTTCCTTCGCTATAGAGGCCGCATGAAGTCCGCACTCTTTCGACTCCGGTGTTTCCCACCACCATCTTCCGGCACGAACATCTTCCGCGGGTTTGATGGCCCGCGTGCAAGGGGCGCAGCCAATGCTGGGATACCCCTGATCGTGGAGCTTGTTGTAAGGCAGGTGATTTTCATGGATGTAGTCCCACACCTGTCTGTCGCTCCAATCGGCCAATGGATTCAGCTTGACAATTCCGCCGTGGTCTTTGTCGATCTCAACCTTCCGGACAGCGCCTCGGGTAACAGCCTGCTCACGGCGTAGTCCGGTTATCCAGGCATCTAAACCCTTCAGCGCCCGGTTGAGGGGCTCTACCTTGCGGATCCCGCAGCACATTTTGCGTAAATCCACGGATTTGTAAAAGAGGTTGAGCCCATAGTTCCGAACCATGCTCTCCACCTGGGAAGCATCAGGGAAGAAAACTTCAATGTGGATCCCGTAGCGCTGTCGTATCGCGTCCATGCAATCATAGGTCTCCTGATTGAGCCGCCCCGTATCCAATGTGAATATCCGAAAATCGGATCCGCGAACGGCATGCATCATGTCTATGAGCACTGACTCTTCAGCCTGAAAGGAGCAGGCCAGCGTAATTCTTGGATAAAAGATTTTAAATGCCCACTCCAGAAGCTCTGTGGCTGAAAGTTTCTCTAGGGCTTCACTCTGTTGGAGCCAATCCTGACTTTTCGCAGTTATTGACATCGCTTATTTCCTCTCTTCCATTCTAGGTGACCGCGCTTTTCCCTACATCAGCATGGCGCTCCTCTAGATTCTTTAGGAGCGTCACAATGTCGAAGGAGATAGGCGTTTTTATTTTCACCCCAAACCGTTCTCTGCGATCTCTTGTGCTCGGCTCTAAATTAAAGTTGGCGCCCGCATAGAGAGTCCGCGCTAGATCCTCTAGGTCGGGCCTTACAACATGAAAGCTTTCCTCATTATTGGGCGCAAGAAGCCGGTCATTGATCAACAAAAGAGCCTCATCTCCGGAAAACTTGATTCTTCCCTTTATCGAAGGCTCTTCCTCTATGCGTCGGCAATACTCCAACGCAGCCATAAAGACCCATCTAAGCCTGTGACTGTTTGAGCCTTGGAGGGGCCGTTTGAGATTGTAAAGCAGCCCTCGACGGCCTCCGGTTTCATCAATACTGATATTGGCCTCATGAGCTATCAATAGGATGCCCGGGCCCGCCTGCATGTGACTGTAGTCAGCTAAATCATAGAAATCCCCTTCCGAGCCTTGAACCCACGAATTAAAAATATCGATAAAGTCGGTCAGGGAAACCTCGTAGGGACTTCGCGTGAAAAACTTTACGTTAATTTTTTGGAGCTCCATTCTGTCCCACTAAGCTCGGGCCGCGGCGGTGGGAACGGCATGGCCCGGCCGACTCGCAGCCGCCGTCTGCATTTTGTTGTAGCAGCTATGTGCCGCATCAATGAAAAGCTGCGCCTCCTGAAGACGCTGCAGCCCTATATCCTTGTCTACATCACCATTGCTCTTTAAAATTTCTCCCGCCTTGAACAAATACTCTGCAAATTTTCCGCCTGCATATTTGTCATAAAAGATCTCTGTTTCACAGAAGCGGCGGCGAAACTCACTAAGAATAGCGTTCTCGTCATTCGAAATATCGTAGTTCTCGATCTTAACGAGTGCCTGAGCCGCCTGAACCATGGCGCCATAAGCGGTTTGAATCGCCTTCTTAAAATCCCCGGCATCAAAATAGATCTGAGCCTCAAAAAACTCCCGCTCACTTGCCGCGAGACTAAACTGCGACTGAGAAACAACCTCTCCGGCGCATTCTCCAGTGCCCAAATCGCTTAAGGTAAATTCACGCGGGTCACCCCAATCGCTGTAATACGAACGATCGACGTCGTGCGGAGGAATCTGTGTGAGATCTTCCAACATAGCTTTAAGCTGTTTCTTGCCAATGCGGTTGCTAAAATTCTGAAAGCTTTCCCCCTTCTGGCGCTCCTTGATGTAGCGACTGGTGACCCGCTCGACGACTTCGGGTATCCGTTTTGACGGAATAGCCCCAATGGGCAGGCCGTATGCGCCGGCATTCTCACTAAATTTTCCTCCCAGAATCACCTGAAAATGTGGCACGGTATAGCCGTTAACATTCCTGCTGATGCCGTAGAAACCGATATCTGCAATATGGTGCTGCCCACAGGAATTAAAGCAGCCGCTAACCTTGATTCGGAGATCCTTAACCGCCGAATCTGTCTCAAAGCCCTTTTCACTTAAGCGATTTCTGAGCTCCCGCGCGAGTCCTCTGGAGGACGCAATACCGAGCTTGCAAGTATCTGTTCCCGGACACGCTGTTACGTCAACAATCGTCCCGGCGTTCGGCTCTGCCAGTCCGATCGCTTTTAAAGCACGATAAACTTCGGGAAGGTCTGCCTCACTCACCCAACGCAGTAGAATATTTTGGTCTACTGTGGTCCGTATGGTATCTTTGACAAAACGCTGTGCAATATCCGCCAAGGACCGAAGCTGATCTGCCGTGATGTCACCCAAAGGAAGGGTCACTGTTGCTACGGCATACCCTTGTTGTCTTTGACGATAGACATTTGTAGCATGCCAGGCATCGAATCCTTCGGGATGCTCACCCCCGTTGAGAAACACAGGCGATTTTAGCGGAGTCTCAGAATAATCGTAGGCCTTAGCCAGGTAATCCGTCCATCGGGGATCGTGCGAAAGTCTTCGTCGCTCCTCTAAAACAATTCTACGGAATTCCTCGATACCCAGATGTGCAACCAAGAATTTGATACGTGCCCGAGCTCGATTGCGTTTTTCACCTAATCGGGCAAAGACTCGCGATATCGCCTGAGCCATAGGCAAAAGTTCTTCTTCGGGTAGGAATTCCTCGAATAGTTGAGCCTTATAAGTAACAGCCCCAAGGCCGCCTCCAACATAAAATTCAAAACCACGCTGCTCCTGATTATCGATGAGCCTTTTCTTCGCGATCGCTCCCATGTCATGCATGCTGACGAGACCGCACGGATGTTGCTGGCATCCCGAAAATGCAATTTTGAATTTTCGGCCAAAGTCCTGAGTATCTCGATGACCCAATAGGAATTTCGAACATGCCTTTGCGTAGGGAGTCACGTCAAAAATCTCATCCCTGCAAACACCAGCTAACGGACATGCCGTGACATTACGCACCGCATTACCACACGCCTCCCTTGTGGTTATACCGACAGCAGCCAGACGCCGCATAAGAGAGGGAGTGTCATCGATGTGAACAAAGTGATATTGGATATCCTGGCGCGTTGTGACGTGGGAAACTCCATCTGAATACTCCTCGGATAAATCGGCCAACACCTGCATCTGCTCAGGATCGAGGCCGCCGAAGGGAATTTTGATGCGCATCATGCCAGGAGCATCCCATACTGTTTCAGGTCCTTTGGTTAAATTCTCGGAGGGTAACTTAATTTTCTGAACCCGTTTACCATCATGGCGCTGCCCATTATCATAACGCTGGCCATAAACGCCACGGCGCAGGCGTGTTTCGGCAAAGACTCTCTCATCTATTTTACCTTGCTTCCGCAACTCGATTTGGGTCTCAAAGATGTCGATTTCCCGGGCGAGCTCGAGTGGCATGCGGTCCGCAAGTTTCTCCCTCCATGTTTGAGTTTCAATCATAGAAATCTCCATTAACAATGTCTGGGGATCAGTATTTGCTCCATTCTTATAATTTCCAATCGCTAAAGTCAACTATAGCAAAAAAATTTTTTCTAAATGAGAGGATGGGACTGCTTTGCTATTTTGCCCTGTAGTTCCATTAAGCCATCCAGCACCGCTTCAGGCCTGGGAGGACACCCAGCAACATAAACATCCACCGGAATAATCCGATCAATTCCTTGAACTGTGGCGTAGTTATCGTAAAAACCCCCACTTGCTGCACAAGCACCAAAGGCCATGACCCATTTCGGCTCACCCATCTGCTCGTAAACTCTTTTCAGCACCGGGGCCAATTTATGATTCACAGTCCCTATGACCATAAGCAAGTCAGCTTGTCTCGGACTAAAGCGAGGCAAGAGCGCCCCGAAACGGTCAATATCATACGGCGACATAGATAATGACATATATTCCATGGCGCAGCATGCGGTAGCAAAGGGGTAAGGGAAAATCGAATACTTGCGCGCCCAACCAAGTGCCTTATCAAGCCGGGTCACAACCACACTTTGCGATAACAACTGCTCCTCGCCAGCTTCAGTATACATGGCACCAAAATAATAGTCAGACAGAATCGCTGTTCATTTTTATATTATTCTTTTATCTGCTTGACAAGTAGGACCCCTAAGTTTTACCCTGGCTCCGGGATATAACGGCTGTCGTAAGGCGCAGAGTTTCGCATGGAAGCGAAAAGGATACTTGTTGTTGAAGACAATGAAGACACTCGTGAGATCCTTCTTTACAGAATTAAAGGCATGGGCAACTATGAAGTTTTGATTGCCACCAACGGTAAGGAAGCTATTGAGATAGGAGGCAAGTCCACACCGGATCTAATTATTATGGACATGAAGATGCCTGTAATGGATGGTTGGGAAGCCACCAAGGCCGTGAGAAAAACAACTTGGGGAAAGGCCTTACCTATTATCGCCCTAACTGCTCAAGCAATGGAAAACGATGAAGATAAGGCTCTTAATGTCGGCTGCAATGATTACATCGCGAAACCTATCATGGACTACACGATTCTGAAGAATAAAATCCAGAAACTACTCCGATAGTCTTTCTGCAGAGGGCCCGAGTCGCCAGTTTTCTCGCTTATTGCGACCAACTTCAGACTTTAACAACGTTAATTGCCTGCGGACCCTTTTCTCCCTGCGTAATATCAAACTCAACCGTTTGTCCCTCGTTAAGCGTTTTGAATCCATCCCCTTGGATAGCTGTATAATGCACAAAAACATCGCCACCCCCTTCTTTCTCGATAAACCCATATCCTTTTGCATTATTAAACCACTTGACCTTTCCAGTCGCCATGATTACGCCTCCTGCCTCTCTAAACCAGCCGCTATGTTGCGCGGCTACCTCTCGCGGAGCTCCTTTTGGGAGCCGATTCGTAATGCAATTTGCGAATCAATCAAGCTGGGCAAAGACACGCTTTTTGTTGAGCGACATTAGATAAAGCCCAGCGCCCTTGTCAAGAAAAAAATTCCTTTGGATAAGGTGCAGTTAACAAGCAGTCAAGGGAACGACTCTGAAGCCACACGGTCATTGAGACACCACAGGTAGGTTCGATTCTTGCCATGTTCTGTAGGATCTATTCGTGAATTTGTAGCGATAAATACTTAAGATAAAACACTAAAATTTGAAAGTGCTATAAATAGAAAAACGTTTTTATATTGACATTTTTTAATCCTAGTATAAAATACATGGGCCGACGGGTTTTAAGCCAAAGGCTATCTAGAATAAATCAATGGCAATTTATACAAGTCTGACAAAAAGAGAGGCCGGGCGAATCTCAGACGAGTTCGCGCTGGGTGACATTGTTAGCTTTAGTGGCATCCGCAATGGGTCTGTTAATACACATTACCTTCTCGAAACAAAAAAAGGCCGTTTTTTTGTAAGAATCGATGAAGTAAAAAGCGAACTCGAGATTAAACAAGAACTGGAGCTGCTTCTCTATCTCAAACGCCAAGGTTGCCCATGTCCACAACCTCTCAAAAGCAAAAAGGGCAAACACTATTACGAATTTCACGGCAAATACTTATCCATTAGTCGATACTTGGATGGAATAGAGTTCCCTCTGGAAGCACTGACCTCGGCCCAACTGGAAGCCATGGGCCACAGTCTCGCGAATCTCCACCTCATAGGGAAAGGATACAAGAAAGGGATTGATAATCGATTCGGTTTTACAAAAATTGTAGCTATTTATCGGGATGTTAGAAAGCAACTGCCGTCCCATCTCAAAAATATCATAAGGGTGCTAGACGACGAAACCGTATATTTGGAAAACTACCTGGATAACAACCTTCCAAAGGGGATTATTCACGGCGATTTCTTTCCCGACAATGTAAAATTTCGCGGCTCGAGAGTAGTAGGGATTCTGGATTTTGAAGCCGCATGTCGTGGAAAGCTTATTTATGATCTCGCCACGGCAGTAAACGCCCTTTGCTATTTGGATGGTCGGTACCGAATTGATCGGTTCGAGCCTCTAATAGCGGGGTACGAAAGTTTGCGCCCTCTTTCTCTGCCAGAATGGGATTCTTTTCCTAATGAGCTTCGTTTTTCCGCACTCAGATTCACTGTAACCCGAATTAAAGATTTCTATCTCCGAAAAATTGAGGAAGAAAAAAGAGGTTACAGAGAATTCAAAGAGTTCTTCGACCGCCTCTTGATCCTTCGCCGGGAAAAGGATGGAGGTATGGAAGACATTCTGCTGGCAATGGCAACGGGTTACGACTATCGAAAATACCAAAAATCCAAACCTTCAAAGTAACTACACCCAAATCGGTCACAATTTGATAGAACTGTGATTCTCAACCGGCTTAGCTGTTAGTCTTCTCATTTTTGTGACGGCGTCTTGCCGTATTACACGGATCAAGGCAAAAAATGTCACTAAGATCCCCACGAAAAAGAGAAATCTTCCGCCGCTTAATACAACATAATAAAAGTCGAGTTTAACCCGCGCGGTACTGTACTTTTCTCGATCTTGGTTGATTCTGCGAAGCACCTCTTCGTTTTTTTGATGATCCAACTCTTGAAAGCTACGATAGTTATCCTCAAGACCGGTTTGGGCTATCCTCAACAGCAACCCCTGATATCTTGTGATCTGCACCGCGCCGACCACCCAATTGCCAACACCCAATAGAAGAAACACAAAACCCGCCACGACTATGTAACTTGAATAAATATCGCGCAATTTCATACTTGTAAGCTCAATAACAAATCCACCGCCGGAGTTCAAATCTTTAACACGAAACTCCTTTCAACCGGCTTGCACTACACAGGAGAGTAGCCTACGATACGACTATGAGATCTTACGTTGTTGGAGATATCCACGGTTGCCTCGGGGAACTAGAATGTCTCCTGGACTCGCTGCCCCTTGAACCTTCGGATCGCCTTGTTTTCTTGGGAGATTATATAGACCGCGGCCCTGACCCAAAGGGGGTCATCTCCCACCTTATTGAACGGCAAAAAATAGGACAACAAGAGTTTATCTTTCTCAAGGGTAATCACGAGGATATGTTTCTTTCCTACCTAGACCTACCAGGCAAGAATAGCGAAATCTTTCTTTTCAACGGTGGAGGCACAACCTTGACCAGTTACGGGATCGCTCCTACGATAATCTCTGCGCAGGAGGCCGATTTCCGTATTCCGCGAAGTCATATAGACTTTTTGAAAAGTCTCCGAACCTATTGCTTGATAGAGCCCTTTCTTTGTGTTCACGCCGGTATTCATCCTTTGAGGCCTCTAAATGAGCAAAAGGAGAAGGAACTTCTCTGGATCCGCGATGAATTTATTTTCAACCCTCACGCCCTTCCCTACACCGTTCTCTTTGGTCATACTCCTCATAGGGAGGTGTTCTTTGATCTTCCCTACAAGATTGGTTTGGACACCGGTCTTGTCTATGGAAACCAACTTAGTTGCCTAGAGGTTCAAGACAAAATCCTCTTTCAAATTGAAAGGCGAAAAAAAACGGTGGTTCGAAAGAGCGTCGCCAATCAATGGAAGCAAAAGACTCCGTTTTTCACCCCTACAGCTTGACTTTCAATTAGGGCCTCCAATAATAACACTTCTATCTAAGTCTTTTGAAGCCCACTGCAAAATTGGTTCGCGTGGCGGTGTAGCTCAGTTGGTCAGAGCACGCGGCTCATATCCGCGGAGTCGACAGTTCGAGTCTGTCCACCGCCACCAAAAATCCCTTTTAGATTTCCGTGCTTTATCAAGTCCCTGGCAAATTTTTTCATTTCTTCTAACTTGGCCAGTTGCGACATTTCATGACCTTTTCCGGCCATTGGATCGCCTCCAAAACCGCCTCCAAGATTTTCAACCGCTTCTCTCATCCTTGTTTCCACCGTTCTCATGTACTTAGTCGTAGTCGCTAAGCTCGTATGCCTCATCAGCCGCATGGCCACGCTTGCATCATCCGACTTGGCTGCAATCTCAGTACAGAAGAAGTCGCGCAGGTCCTTTGGCGCAAGGTGAATGCCGCCCTTAAAGCCCTCTTTGCTGCACGCCTCCATGGCCTGCTCATAGCTTAACTTCTGCCTCATATATTTCTTGACAGCCGTCACCCGCTGGATTCTCTCAAAGACTCTACGCCGGCTGTAGATTTTCTTCCCTTTTTGTTTGCGCTGACCTTCCAGGGAATACGTAGGGCGATTTATCCCTGTCCGCCGAGTCGTATAATTCTCTCAATGTCTTTAGAGCCACCGGCAGCCATGCTTCCGCTTCATCCGTTTTTGTTCCGGGTATTCTTACTTTGCCCGCGCTCCAGTTGATATCTGACCACTGAAGCCTGTTGGCTTCGTCTTTTCTCATCCCGAGATAGCGCGTAACATCGAACCAAGCCCGATCGCGCTTATTCTCGATTGCGCTCGCCGCGATGTCGAACCATCTGGGATTAATCGGCGCCTTAACCGCTCTGGTGCTCCCGATGAGCTTGGCCACCTTCTTTGTTACCGGGTTTCTCGCCACAAGGTTGATGTCTTCTTCCATCGCCCAATTAAACATCGCTCGTAGGTCCGTGATGATGTTCTTGACTGTCTTGTTCTTGAGCCTCTTTCGTTTCAGCGCCGCGATGAAATTCTCGACCATTTGTGGCGTCAAGTCAGTTATCAAAGCCGACTCGCCAAAGTGCGGGATGATATGCGCCTTGAAGGCATAGTTTAAACCGTCTATCCGCCACTTCGACCGGCCTCTTCCCGCTAGGCTATGAGATAAGCGCCGCTTGCTGTCGCCAAAGCCGCAGGCTGTAGCCCTGGATTCTTCCTGGCCTCAACTTGCGCTTCCCGCTCCGCCTGTTTCGCCTCCGTTTTGCTGTCCCAAGCGTATCGCTTGAAGCATTGCCCGCGAAGGTAGAACCTGTAACCCCACTTTTTTCGGTTTTCTCTGTATTCTACTGACATTGTGCCCCCCGATTTCTGGGTATTCGAGATGAAGGTTTATAAACCCGTCAATATCCGCCGGCCTATACCTATACTGCTTTCCGAGCTTCACCCGCGGCAGTTTTAGCCGCCTTAGCGTGCGCTCGCTTACCTTGAGCAGGTTTGCGGCCTCTTGTGGGGTAAGGAGATTCACCGAGATAGGCCCCCATCAAACCGGTCTATGATCGCGGAGCCCGACGTTTTTTCTTGAATCGCCCGGATTCTGAATTTCTCCCAGGTCGCGTCGTCCAGCGTTAGGTTCACTCTGACTTTCATTTTCGCACCCCCCGTTATTAGGATACGCATATACATATATCCCCTTTTCTTCTTTTCCGGCTTGATCTGAGGTGCCTCTAATTGCGCTTTCTGGATATCGCCGAGGATGGCAAGCTCGGCCTTTTTGGCCGCCTCTAGAGCGATGTCGCACGGAGATTTCTTTTCCTCTTCCATTACTCTTGGCGCGGATCGAACTTTGCCAGCCGCGACGTAGGCGCTTCCATTTTTGGCGGCGCTTCGTAGGCGCCACGACTGTCCGGGAGAGGATGGCCTCCGCCCTGATTCTCACGCGCAGCGAACGACGCCTGTAACTCTTTAAATTCTTTTTCAAGCGCCGCAATGTCTCTCAAACCCGCCTCAAAAGTTTCCGCTTTATCAATCCACTGCTGTAGGGCCGCTTTGTCACGGTCCACAAGTTTGGCTGGCGCATAGCTGAAATCTCTGGGTCCGCGACTCTCAATCGCGTCCAATTCCTTCTGAATCAGGGATGGAGCTTGCTCGAGCTGCTCAAGCGCCTGCTTACGATGAGCTAACAACTTGCGAAGTAACTCTTGGAGCTTCGACGGGTAATACCAAGCTTGCGGAACATCATGTTTTTTCAAGCTCTCAAGACCGTGCCTGAGTTTCCTATCTTTACCGAAGGCAATAAGAGCTTGACGTGCTTTCTCGGCACGCTGCGGAATGTCCCCCATGGCCTCGCGATACTCGCGCAACTTGGCCTCCCTCTCCCGCTTCGCTCTGTCCTCAAGGATCTTGTCATAGTCTTCTAGATCACTCATGACCGTGCCTCCTCGGATAAGGTCTGTTTAGAATTTCGATGCGGCGCCCCAATTTCTTTTCCTTGGCCTCCAGATCAACACATCTCATCTCCGATGCTTTTTCCCTTAATTCCAATTCCCCCATTTTCTTACTCAACTCCGAAATTGTCGCCGTTCGCTCGGCAATGCCTTTGTCCAATTTCGCTGTGTGATCATTGCGCTCAGCAATCCCTGTTTCACGCTCAAGGACGGCCTTGTCAAGACGGGCAATCTCAGCGCTGTATCTGTCCACAACCCTTCCAACGACTCGCTCTAGGACCAGGTCCCCAAGTGCGTCGCCGGTATCTTGAGCAAGCTCTCTTTTTTGCTGCTCTGTCATCTCAAATCCCTCCTTTAGTTTTTTTTAATCGCTGAACATGTTTTAGGGTATCGATATCGATACCACTACCCATTAGACTTCTTCCAAGTACTGAATCAGCCCCCGGATATCTTCTTTCGTCACTACCGACACAACAGCAGTGCCCGGCACGCCGTTAAGAAAAACGCGCAACTTTAATCCTTCGACCGCTGGCGAAACCTCAAAATTAAGATCGCCGACCAGCATTTTTACGTCCCTAGCTTTTCTCGAATGTGCCACACCAATTTGCTGGCCGATGGATGATTCCCGACTATGTTAAACAACTCGTTGACAAATTGGCGATCCTCGAAGTCGCCAAAAAGCTTCACGAGAACAGACGGCAAAGCCTGCTCTTTGGCCTCGTAAGAGTCTCCATAATCTCGCCGGAGCGCCTCTTCCCTCTGGGCCTCGTTGAAGTCCCACGGAGCCGGATCGGAGTTGAGATGGAGATGGAGTTGCCGAGTCGGCCGGTTCCGCGCTGGCCTGAGACTCGTGTTTCTTTTTCACGGCCTCGAGCTCAGGATCAAGGACAGTCGGTTTGTGTGGGGCCTCCGCTTCCCCGCTCCCATACATTGCCTTGTACCCCTTCACAATCTTCTCAACGATCGCCGGATCTCCATTGGCCCACCGTTGATGCTCCGGATGATTTCGGTCTGATTGTATCCGTTGCGCTTCGACGAATTCCGCCGGGCTCTCGTTTTCATTTTCTCGCATGGGTACTCCTTTCTCGTTTTGTGGTTTTTTTATCCTTTGCTTAAAAAATTTCGATCGCAATTTCGTTTAAAGACACGATCACGGGTCTGACCCTGGCTGTGTGGTATCCCCCCGTTTTGATCTTTTCTCTACTGGATCACCCCTGCCGGCGCCGCAAGAGTTTTAGATGTGCCCCTACCGGCTTTAACTCTTTCGGAATTCTATTGTCCCGTCTCCGCGCCTCTTCCACATCGATCCCAAATAAACGTTTCCACACGGCCAGGATCTTGCCAACTTCGTCGGGTTCGTTCTCGGCCAGGAACAGGCTCTCAACAGGCCTTTCATGCGCCGCCGGTAAGTTGCACGGGTTCGCAGACCGTCTCACCCCCAGGCTCTTTGTCGCCGCGGGGCATCGACCTATCAACCCAGGTGGATATAGACAGCGCTCTTTTGACTATTTCGGCTTGCTCTTCTTCCGATCTCATTTTCCCGCTTCCCCTCTATCCCCCCGCTTTTTGATGTCAGATGTGTCCGAGGGCCAAGCCCGGTGCGGGTTTGCGCCTGATTTTCTATGTGTCAGACGACCCCCCTTCGGACGCTTTGAAAAAGTCGTTCTCACGGCCATTTGACGCGGGTTCGGACGGATCTGACATCAAATTCTCGGAAGGTGAAGGGGTGTACCTTAGTTTCAGATCGTTCAACGAGTCGCGGTCGAAGGCATAAACGCGTTTATTTCCAGCCGGGTTTTTGCGCGAGACAAAGTCGAGCTTCGATAGAAAAGTGCCCAACGACTTTGTCGATCCGATCCATTGCAAGCCTGGTGTCTGTTTCGTCTTCTCCAGTAGATCCGCAGACGCGATGAACACATCCTCCTTACCCTCCAATAGCGTTTCGAGTAGCCCACACAGCGCCACGCTTCCGCGTTCTGTGCTTCACAGTCATCCACGGTGCTCCCGAGACGGCCGAAGGGCCCGCGCACCTACATCCTTTTGTTTGGCTTTACTCCAACTCGGCTTAGTACCCACAAGCGCTACCATAGACGGCAATCCGCACCTGGTGCGGATCTTGCGGCTATTATGGCCTGAGATCCTCATTCAGCGCTGTCTGGTGCACATCCAACGCCAAGGACTCAGTTGGTGCAGGCAGCATCCCAAACGCACCGACGCTAAACATCTTAGAGCCCTTTTTCTCCAACTCATGTCCCTCCACAACCTTTCCGATCGCGATCGCTTCCTCTCGCAGCTTCATGCTTGGGAACGCCGTTACGGCTGCCACATTGCCCGCTCACCAGAGAAGGGCTGGGTCTTTAGCGATCTCAAGCGCGCCCGCAGCATGTTGCTGGCTGCTTTGCCTGACATGTTCCGTTACCTCGACGATCCTTTAATTGCCAAATCTACCAATGCACTAGAAGGCTACTTCGCTCGGCTGAAACACAAGTACCGACAACATCGAGGCCTGGCACAACATCATCGTGAAGCTTATTTTCGATGGTATTTGCATCTGTGTCCGAGGTAGAAATGACACACACTTTTTGGACATTATTCCCATTCTGAGCAATGCGAAGGATCTCTGCCAAAATGGCTCACTACCCACATTTTTGCATCGCTTGGAATCTGCTCCTCTCCTATGTTAAGAAACCTCTCTGAGATCACTGGCCGCTTGAGACCGCCGGGACAAGTCTCTTCAACCAAGAAAGGTAAAGGAGAAGATCGTGACAAAAAAAATCGTCGGCAGACCTACACCTAGGGTAGAAGGCGAGCACAAAGTTACGGGGAAAGCGGTTTACGCAGTCGATGTGGTTTTGCCTGGAACGCTGTGGGGAAAAGTACTGCGCAGCCCCATCTCGTATGGGCGTATTAAAAGGATCGACGTCCATAGAGCCAGGCAAGTCCCTGGAGTTAAGACCGTGATCACGGGTGAAGATGTCACTGGTCTCAGAATCGGCAGGCGGGTCTACGACATGCCGATCCTGGCGGACGGGGTGGTGCGATTCATTGGGGAAAAAGTAGCCGCGGTGGCGGCGGAAACCGAAGAGGCGGCCGAGCAGGCTCTTGCTCTCATCGAAGTCGAGTATGAGGAGCTCGAGCCGGTGCTGGACCCTTCGGAGGCGATCAAGCCGATGGCGACCTTGATCCATCCCGACGTGATGAGTTACAAGGGACTCCCTGCCAAGCTGGAGACGCCGAGCAATACGTTTATTTATATCTCCTGGAAGAAGGGAGATCTTGAGCTGGGATTCCGCCAGTCCGACATCGTCGTGGAGAACACATTCACGACGAACAAAGTCCACCACGCCTATATCGAACCGCATTCCTGCGTGGCAAAGGCGGATCCTTCGGGCGGAGCAGAGATCTGGTCGTGCAGCAAAGTTCCCTACGTCGTTCGGGATCAGGTCGCTACTGCCGTAAGGATCGACCCTGAGAAGCTCGTCATTCATCCCTGCTATATCGGGGGTGACTTTGGCGGCAAAGGCGATTTCATGGATATTCCTGTCGCTTACTTCCTGTCCCTCAAGAGCGGCCGCCCAGTGAAGATGGTCATGGACTATGACGAAGAGTTTACGGCTGGCAACCCAAGACACTCATCGATTATCAAAGTTAGGACCGGAGTGAAAAAAGATGGGACCCTTGTCGCGCACCATATGGAATTTATCTTTGACAGCGGGGCCTACGGCGCCTTCAAGCCCAACGGCTTGCTGCAAGGTCCAAGAGAGTGCCCAGGCCCGTACAAAATCCCACACGCCCTCGTCGAGGAGAGGATGGTCTACACGAACAAGGTTCCTTGCGGTCATATGCGGGCCCCGGGCGATCCTCAAGGTGCGTTCGCCAATGAGAGCCAGATGGATCTCGTGGCGAGAAGATTGGGCATCGACCCGGCCGACCTTCGACGCAAGAATCTCATGCGCGACGGAGACGAGTTGCCCACCGGGGGAGATGTCCACCACATCAAAGCTCATGAAACGCTTGAAATAGCGCTCAAAGAATCCGGTTATTTCAAGCCGAAGCCAAAAAATACCGGGCGGGGCATCGCGCTCACCCAATGGCTCACTAATGGTGGCGAGGGAGCGGTAACCGTTACGATCGACGAAAACGGACAGATCTCGGTGGCCTCGGCCATGCTCGATCAGGGAGCCGGAACCTATACCGTCCTTTGTGAGATTGTCGCCGAAGAGCTTCAAGTTCCACTTGATAAAATTCAGGCCATGTCTCTGGATACCCGGACCGGCCGGAAGGACACCGGCGTGGGCGGGAGTCGGGCCACGCGAGTTTACGGCAACGCCGCCTATGATGCGGCGACCAAAGTAAAAGAAGAAATCAAGAGGGCTGCGGCAGCACATTTGGGCGGAAAGCCCGAAGATGTCATCATCGCCAACGGCGGAGTGCTTCACCGCCGCGCCGAGCGGCGCATGAGCTACGCCGAACTCGTCAAGGCAGTGGGCGCGCCGATTCGCGCTGAAGGCTACTATAACGACAGAACAAAAGTCCACGACGCCTCCATGTGCGCGCAAGTCGCTGAAGTTGAAGTGGATCCTGAAACAGGCCAGATCAAGCTAAAGAAATTCACGACCGCCCATCACACCGGCACCGTGCTTAATCCGCTTATGCATCAGGGGCAGATCGAAGGAGGCGCCATGATGGGAATGGGGTAC
Organism: Binatia bacterium; assembly: GCA_036004365.1. Taxonomy (GTDB): domain Bacteria; phylum Desulfobacterota; class Binatia; order UBA9968; family UBA9968; genus DP-36. The sequence continues at coordinate 37,808 of DASYRN010000041.1, read as the reverse complement.
GCGCTCATGGAGCATTTGATGGTCGATGGAGGCAAAGTCATCACCGCGAACTTCGGCGACTATAAGATTCCGACCATCCAGGACATTCCGGACTTCAAGAGCGTGATCACGGAAGCGCCCACGGGATCAGGACCCTACAACAGCATGGCGATTGGAGAGACAGCGATCATCCCGGTTGCCCCGGCTATTGCCAACGCGGTGGAAGATGCTGTCGGAGTAAGGCTCCAATCGCTGCCCATAACAGCCGAAGAGATCTTTAGCGCCATGGCAAGAAGACGGGACGGATCGACTTAGAGATTTCTTTCGAAAAAATCGAGGATTCGTTTTTGGTATTCCGCCGCGAGATGGCCATGCGGCAGCTTGTCGTGAAACCAGAACTCCGCTTTGGGATTGTTCTTCAGCGCCTCTTGAAGCAGCAGCGCGTGTTGAAACGGAATCAGATAATCGCCCTGGGAATGGATGATGAGAACAGGAATCGCGAGGTTTCTCGCGCTGTCCTGGGGCGATACCTCTCTCAGACGGATGCCTAAAAATATCCTCGCCCAAAGAGCGGTCAGCCACGCAAGGGGATATCTGAGGACCGGAATTTGAAAGAGCGCCGGGGCCATGAGGTCCAGCCGGGCGTAGCTCGACTCGGAAACGAGACTCTTTATGTCCGGCACCGTTGAAGCTGCCATCAAAGCTACGGCCCCGCCCAGGGAAAATCCCCATACCCCGATCTCTTGAATTCCCCGCGCTTTAAGGAAATCAACGGCCGCCCTCAAATCTCTCGTCTCTTCAGCGCCAACAGTGGAGTTTGTGCCGCCGCTTTCCCCGAGATAGCGAAAATCGAACAAGAGCAGGTTGTATCTTTGGCTTAAAAAGGCAATGGCCGGCAGTATATTGCCTTTATCAGCGGGATAACCGTGCAGGGCGATGATCGTCTTTGCTGTCGACTCTGTCTTGCAGGGAATCCACCAACCCCGCAGCATCACATTATCATCCGTGGTGAATGAAACCTTTTCATACTCGAGTCCGAGATCCTTGGGCGTGGTTCCGGAGACGATCTTTGTCGGTTTCACGGAAATATAAAAGCCCCAAAGAGAGGTAAAGAGAAAAAAGAAAGCCACGATGAACAAGGAAAACATTTTCTGCGGAAATTCTTAGAACCCGTCCGCTAAAACTTTCACGCTGGGTCGCATCGGGTCTCTCAAAATCCAGGCATTAGCACCCCCGCTTTACCACTCAGATAGGTGTGATATCGGATTCTCGTCCCATCGGTCTCTACGATAATCGCGCCGTCCTGATCCGTACGAAGAATTTGGCTGCCAAGCTTTGCATAGCGCGCGACGATGTCCTCTCTGGGAAGCCCGAAGGCGTTTCTACGACCTACAGAGAAGATCGCAAGTTGCGGCTTAACGGCTGTGATAAATTCCTCCGTGCTGGAGCTGAGGCTGCCATGGCGCGGAACCTTAAGAACGGCGCTGGAAAGATCGGTCTGCTGGTGGAGCAGGAGTTTTTCGTCTCTTCCCTCGATGTCGCTCGCAAACAGAAAATGCACTTCGCCGAAGCTCAAGCGGATAACAACGGAGAAGTCACCCCCGTTGGACTCCGCAGGATAAAGGACACAGAGCTTGACGCCATCGATGAAGCGGCACGGCTCCCGGCTACTGAGAGAAATCTTGCGAATGGCTGACTTTTGCACTGCCGCATCCATCTCTTCGTAGCGGACAGTGCGGCCTTTGCTGGGTCCAGACCAAAATTCCGCCGGCGCGAACCGCTCCACGAGGGTTCGCATTCCGCCATAGTGGTCTACTCTGGGATGGGTGACGAGTAGGTAATCTACCTTAAGAATCTTCCGCGCGCGCAGAAAGGGGGCGATAATCCCTTCTCCGGTATCGAACTCTCCTGTCGCGGTTCCTCCCGCGTCAACCAGCAAGACTTTTGAGCCGGGAAACTCCACCACCGCCGCATCGCCATGGCCCACGTTGAGATAGGTTACGCGCAATTCCGTTCGTCTCCACCGCTCATTCCACCAGTAGTAACTCTCTCCGAAGACCCACAGACACGCGATCCCGAGTAAGAGCATCAGAGAGGTTCTGCGCTGCAGAAACAAGATCGAAAGAATCAGGAAATAGAGCATGCCGACTTCCCAGAGATTGGGAGCGGGCACACCGATACTCGCCAAAGGCAGGCGCGAGAAAAACTGCACCATCTCATGCGTCACAGACAAGACAGGCTCGGCCAACTGGACAACGAAAAACGCTAACCCGGGGGCCAGGAGAGACAGGAAGCCGATCAGAAGACCTAGGGGCACCGCCACGAAACCCACCAGGGGAACAACAACCAAGTTGGAAAAAAATCCAACCAGTGAGAGATGGCCGAAATAGTGAGCGATGAGAGGCCCGGTTCCAAGGGTCGCCAGGATAGGAACCACCAGATACAGGCCGACCGGCCGGAGAGTTCTCGCCCACCAACGGCGCTCCTGGGGCAACTCACGCGGCCGCTCTACGGAGCGCCACTGATTCACTTTTCGCAAACCAGCGATAATAAAAAGAACGGCAAGAAAAGAAAGCTGGAACGAGATATCCATCACTGCTCCGGGCCAAACAAGACCGATGCAAAGCGCGGCAAACGCCAGGCTACTGAACAGCTCCTCTTCCCTATCTAACAGGACGGCCAACTCGTAGATGCTTATCATGATGGCTGAGCGGACAGTTGGGATCATCGCTCCGGCAAGAGCGGTATAAAACAACACGGCCAAAAAAGAGAAAAAGGTTGCGACCTTGAGCAAATTCCACCGCAGCAACAGAGCGGTGCTGAACAGGCCGAGGAAGCGGATGCCAAGAAAGATAACCAACCCGAGCATGCCCACGTGAAGCCCGGAGATCGAGAGAACATGGTTTACGCCTGCCGCGGTAAAGTCGTTCCGTACCTCCCTGGAAATCCCACCCATATCCCCCACCACCAACGCTTTCATAAGCGCCCCGTTTCGCGCCGAAAAATTTCCTTCGAGAAATCGGCGGATCTTCCTCCGTAGATCCTCGATTCCGTGCCACACCCCGGAAGACCGCCGCGCAAGCAATTCCACTCTGTCGTCGTTTTCTAGGAAAGCGGTCGCATAGATCTGACGCCGCGCCAGAAACGAAGGGTAATCGAAACCACCCGGATTTCCGCTGTTGCGGGGAATCAGGGGCCGTGCCCAAAATCGTATCCTGTCGCCGTAACGCCATTCCCTTCTCGCCTGGCGAACACCGACCAACAGATCGCCCGTGATCTCCTGGGCGCCCGTAGCGTGCCAGACCCTCTGAGCCTTGACCACCCAGCGGCTGCGGTGCGGCAGTCTTTCCGGCTCGTAGCCGAGCACGCCTTCAAGATAGATTTGCGATCCTTCATCCATGACCACACGAAGGTGGTTCACGGGAAATTCAGGATGAAGAAGCTGCCGATGTCTGACGTAGCCCAAACCGAACGCGATGCCCGCCACCACGATCAAGCCCGCCCACGGCCTCCAAGTCCGGCGCAACAACAGCAGCGCAGGGAATATGAACAAACCCAAACAAGAATACGGGAGGAGAATCGGTGCGGCGGCCATGGCCTGACCCGCAAGAAGAGCGAGAGTTGGCGTGACAAGCCAGACAGACGGGCTTCTCTCCAGCCATCCCCTCCGTGCCGGGTCGGGAATAGTTGGGGTCAAAATCTTTGCCCCGACAGACTGCTCCAACTCTCTCGCTCCCGGACTGCTTGCTACCACAATTCGCAGAAAATGAGTAGGAAATCCGAGCGAAAGACTGGACCGGCCGACTCGTTTTCAACCTCGCATCCGGATGAGCGATCTACACGGAGGGCGGTTTCAATGACTGCAGGATTTGGTGAGCGACTTTTTCATTCATGGACGGCACCTTCAGCAGATCGTCTAAAGTCGCCTCCTCGATCTTCTTGACGCTGCCGAAAGCGCGGAGAAGCGCTCTCTTGCGCACCCCGCCGATCCCAGGAATCCTATCCAGAGCCGAATAGAGTGTCGCCCGCCCGCGAAGCTTCTTATGGTAGGTGATGGCGAAGCGGTGCGCCTCATCGCGGACCCGCTGAAGCAAAAATAAGGCGTTGGAGTTTCGAGGCAAAATAATCGGGTTCGCTTGCCTTGGTAAAAAGACACGCTCTTCGATCCGGTGGATCTCCGAGCTTCGCGCATTAGATTGAACGCGCATCTTCGCCAGCGCAATCACGTCCACGTCTGGCACTCCCACTTCGCGCATCGCGGCAATTGCCATCGCCAACTGCCCTTTCCCACCGTCTACCACCACGAGATCCGGCAAGTCCCCTTCATGGATCCCTCGTGCAAAGCGTCTTTTCAGGACTTCGTGCATCATGGCGAAATCATCCCCTCCGTTCTCAGAGGCGATCGTTCGGATGCGATAGTGGCGGTAGAACTTCTTTTCCGGCTCTCCATTGATGAATGTCACCATGGAGCCGACCGCATGCGAACCATGAATGTTGGAGATATCATAGCACTCGATCCGCTGGGGGTAGTGCTTGAGCCGCAGCCGTCCCTGCAGCTCGACGAGCATCTTTTCTCTTTCCTTTTCCTGGTCGTGCCGCTCAAAGAAACTCTGCCGGGCATTCTGCACCGCCATCTCCACGAGTCTGCGCTTGTCTCCTCTTTGCGGACACAAAAGCGAAATTTTCTTTCCTCGGCGCTCAGTCAAATACTCTTCCCGGACTTCCCTGTCTTCAAGCTCAACGGGAAGAAGAATCTCGTCAGGCACAAATCGATCACCCTGATAGAATTGAGTGAGCAGCGATTCCATAACCTCCTCATCGGAGAACTCCAGATCTTCCAGCGAGTACGCTTGATTTCCCGTCAGTTTGCCCTGGCGGACAAAAAGAACCTGTACCTCGATAAATCCTCCTTCGCGATAGAGTCCGAAGATATCCTGGTCCGCGCCCCAGTGAGAAACCATGCGCTGCCTTTCGACGGTTTTCTCGACCGCCTGGATCTGGTCCCGAATCTTCGCCGCCGCCTCGAATTCCAGCGCTTCGGCCTTTTCCTTCATCCTGCGCTTCAGCTCGCTCAGCAGTTCCTGCTGCTTGCCTTCGATGAACAGAATGGCCTGCCTGAGGTTCTCTTGGTACTCTTTCGGATCCACGGGCAAAACACAGGGAGCTAAGCAGCGCTTGATCTGATACTGCAGACAAGGACGCGACCTATTTCTAAAGTTGTATTCCGTGCAGTTTCGAAGCAGAAAATGCTTTTCGATGATATCGAGAGTCTCCCGCACGGCAATCGCCGACGAGTAGGGGCCAAAATAACGACTGCCGTCCTTAACGATTTTCCTCGTCGCGAGGATTCTGGGCCAGGGATGCCGCACGTTGACTTTGATACTGAGGTAGCTCTTGTCGTCTTTCAGGCGGATGTTATAGCGCGGCTTGAACTGCTTGATGAGGTTGTTTTCCAGGATCAGGGCTTCCTTCTCGTTCTGGGTGACGAGCGACTCGAAGTCGCCCACCTTGCGGAGAAGAAACTCGATCTGGGAGCGCCCGTCGCCGCGACGGAAGTAGGCGCGCACCCGCGCTCTCAGATCTTTCGCTTTTCCAACATAGATCACCTTCCCGTTCCGATCCCGCATCAGGTAAACACCTGGGCCAGCGGGAAGGCCTTCCAGTTTTTCCTCGATAGAAGACATAGGATTAATCTTTAAGAATCAGATATCCGCTTCCAAATTATAGCTCAAATTCGACGACGAGCAATTGGAAGTTCAATCGCCTCTGAGCGCTGACCGCTGACCACTGACAGCCGAAACCTTGACCGGGTTCGGAGCAAAGTGTTAGTTTGACCGCGACTCTGAGGGGTTCCGATGTTCACGAGACTGTTAGTGACGACAATTTGCGCGATGGTATTTTTGAGCGCGCTAGGTTCAGCCGCCGCGCAAGAAAAAATCCGCATCGCATGGGCCGGAGCCAGTCCGGCCAACAGCCCCATTTGGGTAGTTCAGGAGAAAAAGCTGCTCCAAAAACAAGGCGTTCAACCTGAGATTATTAGCATCAGCGCTAGCCCGACCGCCCTCCAGGCTCTCCTGGCTGGTGAAATCGATGTCGCCATCACCTCGGTAACGACGCTGGTCTCGTCCCGTCTGGCCGGAGCCGACACGGTTATGATTCTAGGCGTCGTCCGCACTTTTGTTGACCACATCATATCGGCGCAAAACATTACCGGCATCGAGCAGGTCAAAGGAAAAATCGGCGGAGTGAACCGCATCGGCAGCACGTCGGATCTGGGACTCCGGCTCGCTCTAAAAAAACTAGGCGTGGATCCCGAAAAGGAGGTCAAAATCATCACGGCGGGAGGCAACCCGGAAAGATTCGCCGCGCTTTCGAAGGGAGTAATCCAGTTCACCATCATGCCGGAGCCGTTTGTGCGCGAGGCAGAAAAGTTGGGCTTTAGGGATCTCTTCGACATCGGCTCCCTCAAGATTCCATTCTGGTGGAACGGCGTCCTTACGCGTGAAGCGATACTCAAGGCGAAACGGCCTCTCCTGCTTAAGTTCGCCCGTGCCATGACCGAAGCGATCCATTTTAACAAGACCCATAAAGAAGAGGCCAAGGCTATTTGGGGCAAAAATTTGCGCATGTCAGATCCCGAAGGTCTGGAGCGTGCCTACCAGGCTTATACTGCAGTTTACCCTGATAATCTGCTGCCTACACCCGACGGCGTTAAGACCCTGCTTGACGATCTCGCCCCGCGCGATCCCAAGGCTGCGGCAGCCGATCCGAAAGCCTTCATCGACCAAGGTCTGGTCCGGGAGCTGGAAGCGTCGGGCTTCATCAAACAGCTCTATAAAAAGTAGATCGGAACCAAAGTGTTAGCTTTGCCTGAAGGGAGAGGTAGGACCATGCTGAGGCAGTTTACGATGACGATTGTCGTTTTAGCAACGCTTTTCGGTTATGGAACTTCAAGCATCGCTCAAGAAAAACTCCGGCTTGCGTGGGCGGGATTCAGTCCTACCAACAGCCCGATCTGGGTGATTCAGGAGAAAAAATTACTTCAAAAACAGGGTGTGCAGCCTGAGATCATCGCTATCAGCGCCAGTCCCACCGTCCTTCAAGCCCTTCTGGCCGGCGAGATTGATGCCGCGAGCATCTCCGTGACTACCTTGACCAGCTCCCGCCTGGCAGGGGCTGACACGGTCATGATCTTGGGTGTGGTTCCGACTTTCGTGGACCACATTGTATCTGCGCCGGGCATCACTAGTGTCGAGCAGCTAAAAGGAAAAACCGGCGGTGTAAATCGCCTGGGGAGCACCTCTGACCTAGGTTTGCGCCTCGCGCTTAGAAGGTTAGGGATTGATCCAGAAAAAGACACGAAAATTATCCCCGTGGGAGGCGCTCCGGAGAGATTCGCCTCTCTGTCAAAGGGAGTGACCCAATTCACCATCATTGCTGAGCCGTTCGTGCGCGAGGCCGAAAAATTGGGCTTTAGGAATCTCTTCGACATCGGCTCGTTGAAAATCCCCTTTTGGTGGAATGGTATCTTGACGCGGGAGGCCATCCTGAAGACAAAGAGGCCGCTTATGATGAAGCTTGTGCGCTCCATGGTAGAAGCGATCCATTTTATAAAAAGCGACAAAGAGGCAGCCAAAGCCATCTTCGCCAAAAATTTAGGGATCACAGACCCGGATGGGCTTGAAAGAGCCTACAGAGACTATAGTGCGGTTTTCCCCGAAGTACCTTACCCTACTCCAGAAGGGGTCAAGACGATGCTCGACGATATGGCGCCGCGCAATCCCAAGGCCGCAGCCGCAGATCCCAAGGCCTTTGTCGACATGAGCCTCGTTAAGGAGCTGGAGACATCGGGCTTTATCAAGCAGCTTTATAAGAGATAGGAAATCGAGAGGATAGAAGATAGAGGATTGCTAACCCGCTTCCTTTTTCGCTTCCTCTATGACCTTGCTCAGCAGATCTTTGAGATGGCCTTTATGCATAAACTGCCGCTCTCCGAGGTACTCGATATCATCCACGACCCACCGGTTTCCCTCTCGAACAAGGAATAACCGATCCTTCCAGGTAAACTTGGAATTATCACGATCATCGATGTTCCCTAGTTCAACGATGCATGTGGCTGATGCCTTCTGGCTTTCGCATTGTAGTATTTTGTACGACAACGCTCCTTGATCCAAAGAGGTGAATAGATCCCCCTCTATCTTCGGCGAAGCTTCGCCCTCTACCGGTTTTAAGTTACTCCCTTCCGCAACAGAAGCCTCGTAAAAAAGAGCGGTCAGCCGGCTCGATAGGACTGGCTTCAATTGATCCTGTTGCTCTTTGATCGGAACCCCGGATGGACGAATCTTCATATAGATATCGTAAAAAGCACTCGCAGCACTCCTCGCTTCCCGGTCATCACTCGGAGCACGGGAACAACCCACAAAAACAACAAGCAACGCCGCTACCAATCGCATCTTCGTGCCCCAACTGACCTCCGATCGCTGATTGCCGATAGCCGTCTTCATCCCTCTGCTCCCCGAGCCATTAAAGGGTTTTTTAGCCCCAACTCCCGCTCTTCAATCCCGCGGATGCGGTCGCGGAGTTCTGCCGCTCTCTCGAATTCCAAATTGGCCGCAGCCTGCTTCATCTCTTTCCTAAGCCGCTCGATCAGGCGGGGAGTTTCTCTCGGATCGTACCGCTCGGCCCGTTCCGCTGCCAGCGGCACAGTCACATAGTCAGCCTCGTACACTTCCACGAGCGGAGTGCCGAGAGACTTCACCACTGTCTGCGGCGTAATGCTATGTTTCGCATTGAAATCCGCTTGGAGACGGCGTCTTCGATTCGTCTCGTCCAGGGCGCGCTTCATCGAATCTGTAATGCTGTCCGCATAAAGAATCACAGTTCCATTGACATTCCGCGCCGCCCGCCCGATCGTCTGGATGAGGGAACGCGCCGAACGGAGAAAGCCTTCTTTGTCCGCATCCAAGATCGCCACCAGAGACACTTCGGGAATATCCAATCCTTCGCGCAGCAGATTGATCCCGACCAGCACATCGAAGGTTCCCTTCCTGAGCTCACGAATAATTTCAACCCGTTCAAGGGTCTCTATGTCCGAGTGGAGGTACCGGACCTTTACGCCCAGATCCTGATAGTAATCGGTAAGATCTTCGGCCATCCTTTTCGTCAGAGTCGTAACCAAAACCCTTTCGCTCCGCTCTCTTCTCTTCCGGATCTCTTCGAGCAGATCATCGACCTGGGTCCGTGCCGGCCGTACTGCCACATCCGGGTCTATGAGTCCGGTAGGCCGGATGAGCTGTTCTACAACGACCCCTTTGCTTTGTTCGACCTCGTAGTCCGCCGGAGTCGCCGAGACATAGATCACTTGGTTCACGGCCGCCTCGAACTCCTCAAAGCTCAACGGGCGATTATCCAAAGCGGAAGGTAGGCGGAAACCGTACTCCACCAAGGTCTCCTTGCGCGCCCGGTCGCCCCGATACATTCCACCGATCTGCGGAACAGCCACGTGGCTCTCGTCGATGAACAAGAGAAAATCGCTGGGAAAGTAATTAAGGAGAGTCGGCGGCGGCTCTCCGGGTTTTCGTCCCGTGAGATGGCGGGAATAGTTTTCTATGCCCGGACAGAACCCCATCTCTTCGAGAAGCTCGAGGTCATAGAGCGTCCTCTGCTCGAGTCTTTGGGCCTCCAAGAGCTTGTTTTGAGATCTCAGCTCCTGCAGCCGCTCTGTAAGCTCGCTGCGTATGCCTTGGATGGCGAGCTTCATTCGATCCTCGGTCGTCACATAGTGACTGGCAGGATAGATGGCTGCTTTATCCACGCGGCGCTGCATTTTCCCTCGGATCGGGTCGATCTCGAAAAGCCCTTCGATGCGATCGCCGAAAAATTCGAGGCGCACTGCCGAACTATCTTCATATGCCGGGAAGACTTCGACGATGTCCCCTCTTACTCGAAAAGTTCCCCGATGAAAATCATAGTCATTTCTCTGGTACTGGATATCCACAAGCTTGCGCAGGATCTGATCCCGGTCGACCTCCATCCCTTCTTCCAGATAAACCATCAAGTCGAAGTACGCCTCCGGCGAGCCCAGGCCGTAGATGCACGAGACGCTGGCCACGATCACCACATCCCGACGCTCGAGCAGTGCCCTGGTGGCGGAGTGACGCAGCTTGTCGATCTCATCGTTGATCGAGGCGTCTTTCTCTATGTAGGTATCCGTCGAAGGAACATAGGCCTCCGGCTGGTAGTAATCATAGTAACTTACAAAGTAGCGGACCGCGTTGTCCGGGAACAATTCTTTAAACTCGTTATAAAGCTGGGCCGCCAGAGTTTTGTTCGGTGCGATGACTAGCGTAGGTTTATGGATCTGGGCGATGACATTCGCCATGGTAAACGTCTTGCCGGAACCGGTCACACCTAAGAGAACCTGATGCTTTCCTCCTTGCTTCACTCCTCGAACCAACTTTTCGATCGCCGCCGGCTGATCGCCTTGAGGCTTAAAGTCGGATACTAAGCGGAACTCCCCTTCTCTTCTTTGGCCCTGCATCAGTAAAAAAATATCAGGGAAGCAGAAATGCTGCAAGGAAAACGGATAGACATTGATGCATGCTTTACGATAATAGAGGTGGAGCAGTCAGCGTAGGGCTGTGATAGGAGGCAAGCCATGAACAAAGCCCAACTGCAAGCCATGAAAAAAGACTTCGTCGCTGCGTTGAGGATCATCGAGGATCAAGGGCTTAGCGATGCCTTTGCGCACCTAAGTGCGCGTGTCGACGGCAGTCAGATGCTGTTTATGCCGCGCAAGAGCCCCGCCTTGGTGAAGGCGAAAGAGCTCTTCGTGGTCGACTTTGAGAAACAGGTTCCCCAATCATCGGTCCACCAAGCGATCTACAAAGCTCGCCCGGACGTCAAGTCCGTAATCCATTTTCACTCTCCTCACACGATTCTTCTGAGCGTCGTCGGCCAGACGGTCAGGCCCATGCATAATTACAGCGTGATTTTTTACGAGGGGGTGCCCCTTTTCGAACGGACCGGACAGGTTGAGAGTCCGGATCGGGCGGCCGAGATCGCCCGCCTTCTAGGTCCTTCCAAGGCAGTGATTCTGCGCGGCCATGGTGCAGTAGTCGTGGGCCAGTCCATCCCGGAGGTTTGCATCCTTGCCCTCTATCTCGAAGAGTCAGCCGGCCTGCAGGGAGAGGCGATGAAACTAGGAGAGCCGCATTATATCAGTCGGGACGAGGCTGAGAGAGTTGCCCGGAGAACCTTCAAGCCTGCGTCGACACTACGGGCATGGGAACACTTCAAAATGAAGTCCGGCGCATGAGGGTGGTTTCCTGCCTTGGTGATTGAGCCTCTGGTGGGCTTCCCGAGCAATCGGCCACTTCCTTCTCCGCTCTGTTATTCTCTGTCGGAAAATTCCTCCAATAAAATTTGTCTCAACGCGACGTTCTGAAGAATCAAATTAAAATTAACGCACTTACCAGATCTAACTTTATTGGCACTGCTTTTGCCTGGTTGATACAAACATGCCGAATAAAAGGCAGCGCAAGAAAAAAGATGGCCGAAACAAAAGCAAGAAGAATCGGGCCATGCGGGAGGCGGTACGCGAACGTCGGGAAAATGCGAGTCCGCCGCGGCCTTCGACTGACGAACCGAACACTCAGACCTTTAAACCAGGAGCAGCAGATGACAGGACACGACGCACGGGTTAGATAAAGAACCCTTTAGTTTAAGCCATCGAGATTCGAAGGCGAACTTAACTTCTAACAATAAAACAAGGAGGGGGATTTTATGAGTATTATAGGTTGGATCTTCTTTGGTCTGATTGTCGGCATCGTCGGAAAACTCCTTATGCCGGGGCGTGATCCGGGCGGCTTTATCATCACGATCCTACTTGGTATTGCCGGGGCGTTGGTTGGCGGCTTTGTTGGGCGTGCACTTGGGATGTATGGCGAGGGCGATCCCGTCAGTTTTCTGATGGCCGTAGCGGGATCGATTATCTTGCTTTTCCTCTATCGCGCCGTAGCAGGCCGGTCGGCGTAGGTACTAACAAAGTAGGATCACATGCCACGGGGAAGAGGTTTACGCGGCGCTTCGACTAAAGAGAAGCGCCAATATGAACCTATCAAGAAAAGCGCCCAAAGGTCCGGGCGTTACGGAAAGAGAGCCAAAGAGGTGGCCGCCAGAACGGTGATGAAACAGCGCAGGAAGAAAGGACGCACCAAGCGTAAGAAAAGGTAGAGCGGAAGATTACCCCCATGGCACAATTATGGGGGCGGTCAGTCTGACTCGCGGGGGGATCACTTCCGGTGACAAAGTAAGAGCAAAGACTGGCCGTTTCATGAAGGAAGGGAGAGCGTCGGCTCTCCCTTCCTTTTTTGTTGCTCCCATCCGCTACTCTTTTCCTCTCCGAGTCGATCCGGCCTCAACTGACGGCTCATTGGAGGTCCTGGCAAAGTCCTTTTCTTCAGGCATTTATTTGCTTGACCTTTGTGATAGAGAAGAAGTATTGTGCTTCTTCCCGCAGGAATAAGAGACGAGGTGGAGTGGCAGCGAGGTGACTCATGACGGAGAAAAACTTCTCCGGCGAATCTCACACCTCTTCCGCCGTCACCAACGGCGCCTTCGATATTGTGGCCCTAGCCGCTTCGGCCGGCGGCCTAAGAGCATTAAGTCAAGTTCTGGCTGCCCTGCCGGCTCAATTTCCGGCCGCTATCGTCGTAATCCAACATCTCGATCCTCGCCACCGCAGCCTGATGGCTGATAGCCTAAGCCGGCGCACAGCACTGCAAGTTACAAGCGAAAAACAGGCGCAGCTAATCCAGCAGCTATTGCTAAGCGACAACGTAAACGCGCCAACGGAAGGTCCGGAATAGCTGCCATATGATTGAGCCGTTCTGATCGTGGAGGAGGTGAAGCATGAAAAAGAAATCACCTCAGAGCGATCTTCATGAAGGAAAAGAAACGGAGATGAAAGCCGATATAAAAGAAAACAAGCTCGCTAGCGAAGTGGAAGCGGCGCGTAATCGCCTGGCAGACCTTTATGTGCGTAGCGCGATGTCACCCTTACCCCAACCCTTAGTTGACGAGGCACTAGCGGAACTTTCCATCGCTCTGGAAGAGTTGCGCGCATCTGTGGACCAAGTAACCACTTCTCGGCAGGAAGTCGAAGCCCAGCGACAAAGATATCTCGAACTTTTCGAATTCGCCCCGGCTGGCTATCTGATAACCGATCCGTCCGGAAATATCAGGGAAGCCAACAAGGTCGCGGCGACCATGCTCAATTGCCGTCAAGACTATCTTGTAGGCAAACCCATGGTCACCTTCCTCATGGAAGAGAGTCACACCAATTTTTTTCAACTGCTAAACCGTCTGGTTAAAGAGGACATGGATGGCGAGTGGTGGTTCCCGTTAAACCCGCGTGAAAAAGTTAGATCTTTTCCCGCCGCCCTTAGCGTATCTCGAATGTTCGACGGCCAAGGCTACGCCGGGCTGCGCTGGCTGCTGCGCGATATCACCGAGCATAAGAAGGCCGAAAAGCAAAGTAAAAGTAATCTCGAACGCATCAGCGCGCTGCGGGATATCAACGTTGCGATTACGTCAAGTTTAGATCTGCAGACGGTGTTGGGCCTCCTGCTAGAAAAACTCGAACATTTTATCTCTTATTCGACCGCAACTACGGTCAGGTTATTGGACCGGGAAACCAGGGAGCTGGAGTATTTACTCTGTCGAAATATTGAGCAGACGGATTGGAAGGGGTACGGACGGCACTCACCTGGTCCTCGGGCTGAGGAGGTGATCCGAACTAAAGCTCCGCTGGTAGTCCGCGATGTTCAAACAGATCCGCGCTCCGTGAGGCGACCTGAGTTGTACAGCAGGAACAGTTTGGTCTCGTATCTCGCCGTTCCGTTAATCATTAAGGAAGAGGTCATAGGGATCTTGTGTTTGTACGCCAAGGAGGAACACGAATTCAGCGTGGAAGAGATCGAGTTCCTTTCTTCCCTGGCAGCTCAAGCGGCCATCGCCATTCACAACTCCCGGCTCTACGAGCAGCTCAAAAGACAGGCGATCGAGCTTGAAAAGAGCCACCTGGAGCTAGAGGAACGCGTGCGAGAGCGCACCTCCCAGCTGGGCGCCGTGAACCAGGCGCTCAAGGCCGAGATCGCTGAGCGCAGACAAGTAGAGGAGAAGTTGCGGGACCGCGAGGCTCAACTAAGCAGCCTTGCCAAAGAACTCGAACAGCAGCTCATCGCGTCGGACCGGTTGGTTTCTATGGGCGAGCTTGCCGCCTCTATCGCCCATGAATTCAACAACCCACTGCAGATCATTCTCGGCTACATTCAGGACTTTCTTAGCGAGATGAAACCTTCTCACCCTGACCATCAGGCCTTAACGATCGTCGAGAAAGAAACCCTCCGTTGCAGCGAGATCATTCAAAATCTCTTGGATTTCGCCCGTCCCGCTAACGCCGACCTGGCGTTGCTGGATATTGAAACCATTATCCGCAACAGCATTCAAGTTGTGATGGGCCATTTGGTAAATTCACAAATCAAGGTCACGATGGACATCCAACCCAACCTGCCCTTGATTTCCGCAGACGGTAACCAGTTGGTACAGGTATTGATCAATCTCTTTTTTAACGCGGCGGAGGCGATGCCGGGAGGAGGGACATTGACTGTCCGCGCGACCGCGCTCTTTCCCGACCAAGCTACGGAAGAAAAGCTGATGATTGCCGTGTCTGACACTGGGATAGGGATTGAACCGGAGGCCATGGCCAATATCTTTCGCCCTTTCTTCACCACGAAGAAAAAGAAAGGTATGGGCCTCGGCTTGTCCATTTGCGAGCGCATCATCAAGGCCCATGGTGGCGAAATCAAAGTAGAGAGCACCTGCGGGAGTGGCACGACCTTTTATCTTCACTTCCCGTTGATCAAGACAACGGACTATGGAAGCGCCGCATAACCGTATCCTTATAGTTGACGACGAGGAAAACCTACTTCCTCTCTTCAAGAGAATCCTCCAAAAAGAGGGCTATGAGGTGGAGTGCGCCACTTCCGCTGAGGTGGCTTTAAGTCAATTGAAAAATCAATGGTTCGATCTCGTCATCTCCGATTTAAATATGTCCGGAATGAACGGGCTGGACCTATTAAAGGAAGCGAAAGCGGTGAACCCGGCTCTGCGGTTTATCATGCTTACTGCCTTTGGACGGGGTGGTTTGGGTGCCACCGCGATTAAGAATGGCGCCAGTGATTACCTTATCAAACCTGTCTATAACGAAGAGCTTAAGTTGGCAGTCAAGAAAGCTCTCGAACTACGCCAGCCGGTCGGTGTGGAGTCTACACACCGACCGGAATATCGGACCGCCCAACACCTCCTCGGCACAGTCAAGCAATCCTTCCTTCCGTTAATAAAGAAGCTAGCTCGAGCAGTACACGGTTCCTTTCGCTCCTCTTCACAACCTTAAGCTGCGACCTATGGGACCGGTCCTTTAACCGGCCTCGCTAATCGACTCGCATTCTGTTCGTCGACCGCCGTGGAGTGGCATCGGAATTGCGTCGTGTTTTACGCTGCAGTGAATTCAAAATACACGAATTATCCGGAGGGATAACCGATGGAAGACAAAATAGGCCGCTTGTTTCAACCCATTCACCCGGACGTCTTGCTTCCAATCCAGTATTGGGAAACCGTGAGTAGAAGGGACCGCCTGGAGCCTGAAAAAAGGCTCATGCTTGCTGTCTTGGAAGACGCCATCTGGACTTACAAAAAATACCTCCCTAAAGAGAACTGTCGCTTCCTCGAGGTGGAGGATTGGCTGCTGGACAC
This sequence comes from Binatia bacterium, assembly GCA_036004365.1. Classification (GTDB taxonomy): domain Bacteria; phylum Desulfobacterota; class Binatia; order UBA9968; family UBA9968; genus DP-36. The sequence continues at coordinate 22,013 of DASYRN010000041.1, read as the reverse complement.
AGACGACGATCGGTTGTTCTCGTTTGAAAACATCTGTGATGTATTGGGGTTAAGTTCCGAACACATTCGCCAGCAAGTGCGGCGGTGGAAGGAAGAGGAAAGGGCGCAACACCCTGCCATCCGTCTGAGTCCGAGAATTAAGAATAAGCAGAGAAATCACATTGTTAGGACACATATTTGGATCAACAGAACTGGGGAGAGACCGAGACCTAACCTTTGAAGCACGGCATTGTGAGGAGTCTGGGGAAAATGATGAAAAGAAAGATTCCCATAGAGGGAAGTCCACCTATTATTAATGATCTCGCCATGTGGTTCATTTTAATATTCGCTTCCGTTGTGATCGGGGGGACGTTGGTTCGGGTGGTTCTTTCGCTATGAATGAGGGTGGTATGCCGCCTGAAAGCTGTATGGTTTTTTGGGCTGCTTTTTAGTTTTTCTGCAGGAAAACTCCTGCACACACTGTCTTGTACCGGTACGAAATGCTCCATTCTTTTTGGTATCCCGTTTGCGAACAGGACGATGAAACGGAAGTTACTCATGGTCGCATTTTGTGTTGGCTTATTGGTTCCGGCATGCTCTCGAGAGAGGCCCCCACGAGTCGACGCCCGAGACGGGGGTCCCGATGTCCTGGAATCGCGAGTTCCCGGAGTCGAAGTGAGACTTGAAAATAAAGCTGACCGGTCGATTCACAAAAATGCTCATGTATAAAGGAGAGGATGTGTCAAAGGCTGTCGTTTGCGTTGCCGAATCTGAATCTCAAGTGGAGGCTATCGTAAGCTCACTTAGGACTGGGGGCTTTTCCCACAACGACATCTCGGTCATCGAAGTTTGTGAGCTTTTTCCCGAGATGGAGACCAAACCCCGATGGCGTAAAACCGAAATGGCCGAGGATTGATTGCAGACGAGAGCGACGAAACTGTGGTCCAATCGAATAAACGGGATTATTTAGACTTGAAGAAAACGGGATGACGAATTCTAGTCGGCCCGACCAAAACCAAGGAGCAAAGTATGAATGGTTTACGAAAACAAACCAATGGACATAATCTCTGCGCCCGCTGCTACAGCAATGCGATATTCTTCCGTGTTCGAAGCGAAATCCTCGACGTCAGCGTGTGTGTCGAATGTGGCCTGGAGGCCGTGAGTTTGGGATTGATTGTGACTCAGCTCTCCGCCTCTCCTATTCATCCAAATGGGTCGCTTTCAAATGCCGGTCAACGGTCGTATAGCCCCGCCACTGATCGGCCAACCAGTAGCGAATCCCATATTCGAACCTGAGTTCTTTCATGATCCGATCGTTGGGATTGAAGTGCTGGTGGTGCATCATGCCTGGCGGAACATGGACGGCATCACCTTGCTCCCATTCGTATTTTTTCCCGCCGATCTCCGAGTAACCGCTTCCTTCCAACGCATAAAGATAGGCCTCGGGGTGTGCATGGCTGTGGCTCTTGGAGCGCGGCAGATCGACAAAGATCGAGCTGATCGCGACTGCTGTCGCTCTAAACCCGTTCTGCTTCCCACTCCTCCCCATTAGAAAGTAGGTCGCGCCGTGTTTGGTTTCGCTCGACAGCTCAAACTGACCTTCGTGCATTGAAATCCGCCGCCCATCAATGGGCCAGTATTGCGACTCTTCGAATGCCAGGTGCGCGAGCGAAGCAGGGCTATTTTCTCCCGCGTCCTCGATCTGCTCCATCCGGCCCATGCGCACGGCCGCTTCAAGCGGCCATGCCAAACCGGAAACATAGACAACTGTCTCCTTGCCGGTATTAAAAAGCTGATGTGGGGAGCGGTAGGGAAAATGAAAGATCGTGCCGCGGCGAAAGTCATAGCGTTTATCGTCTAAGACCAAACATCCTTCCCCCTGCTCAATATAGATTGCCTCTTCTCCATGCAAATGCTTACCGGTATGCCAGCCCGTCGGTATCTCGGCCTTCATGAGGAGACTCCCGCCAGTGGGAAATCCCATCTCGGGCGCGATCATAAGTGCCGCTTTGTGGTCCTGGCGCGTCCGCACCCAGCTGAGTTCCTTTCCGCGGACCACTCTGCGCCCCTCAGCAACAGCCTTCTCAATACGCTGCGACTCGGCCAACCAGTTCTCGTAGAAATTTTCCATGAATTCCTCGATTAGTACGCTCCGATTAGGTCGAGATGGAAATTATCGAATGACAGCTCCCATGTCAACCGAATCACAGACTTCGTACGGGTCCAGGACCGTCATGACACAACGGTGACCAATGCAAGAGTAGAATTACGAATGTAAGAGGGATAGAAAATGATTATGCTGATTCTTTGTCATTCTCGGACGAAAGAGCAGAAGCACTTCCCTTCTCCTTGGAGAGCTCGGTCACGATCAATCCCAGAGTTGCGGCCTTTACTCCGCACTCAACACATACCTTAATATCGATGATCTCGCTTCGCACTCTAAAAAAAAGCGGCTGACTATCACAACGCTGACAAAGAAGATCCGCGCTATCCCGATTTGTTGAGTCCGTCATCGAAGGTTAAGTTTGGAGCAGCAAAGCTTGTGCCGACCTATAAGAATTCCGAGTTTGCGGTCATTGGCGGAGCGTAAAGGCGTAAAACGGAATCTTGTGGCAGAACGTGATGAGAGGATAACGATCAGAAAACTGTCAGGCTATCTTACACGCTTCGCTCAAAAATCGCCTTATTTGACCTATCCTGTTCATTTCACAAAAGAAGTAAGACCACCTGCGAGATGTAAACGGATCTTACAGGTCTTGCAGAGATCCTGCTGAGACCGAAAACAGCTTGATGAAATCTCGGCTGCACTACTTCGTGTACCGAACCTCAAAAGTCGTACACCCTCTCGGCGATCTCCAGGGGCCATGGGTCATTCCGGGAGGACGGCAAGCATATTGTCCCGCGCTAAACTCTTTATTAAGCCTCAAATCGATAATGCTTCCTTCCAAGATGTAAACCTCCTCCCAGAAATCGTGCGTTACGATTCCGTTAGGGGTCGTATCGCAACCCGGTTCAAATTTTAGAATTCTAGTATAGTTCCCGGACTCCGGATCTCCAGTCAAGATGCGCTCCCGAAGACCAGCGCACCGACTGCCAGGCACATCGCGCCAGGGCTTGACCTCGATGGCAAAAAATTCCAGTTCTTCCTTCGACATCTCCGCGACCTCCTTATCGCTGCAACGGCACGCTCATTCTCGTTCACACGTCATCTACTCGCCGCACGCGATACCGGCAGCGAATCGATCGGCCAGTCAACTGATCAACAAGTTCCGCCTCGAAATACGGTTTGGCCCAAAAGACCTTGCCACGCAACGGGATCGTGCCGGTGTAAATGACTGAACCTTCCAGAGAGCCCCCCAGACGGCGATCTAGCATCTCAAGCAGCTCGTCGGGAGGAAGAAGATCTGACATACGGCCTTCTTGGTAGAGCTGCTCACGGCCTGCTTCGCCGACCCAACTCCTCAAGACTAAACTGTCCCAGTGGTCGCGCAGGTCGCCGTAATTCCACACCTCGATGGAAAGGGGTTTCGGACAAACTTGCTTAGAGGCTAGGATATCGACCTTCTCCAATTCACGATCCGTGTGATCGCTCCCGACCGCCACCCAGATCTCACGCGCGTCAACGAGAAGAACGGCCTCGGCTTCTCCTGACGTGTGCTGGCCCACCACCTCTAAGTCCTCGTTCACCAAAAGTCGGTCCAAAGGGGTGCGAAAAACCGTGGGGATCTCTTTTGGAGCGGGAATCCCTTGAGCCGCAAGTTCTTCGATGTGCGTCCTCACCGCCGCCTGATCTCGGCCCGTGTAACCGACAACCAATACCTTCTTGGCGACGAAATCGATCTCCTCTCCCGTTCCTTGCCGTATGAATTTCACGATCTCGCTTTCACGCAACGCGCTGTTCCAGCGCCCTCTCGATTTCGCTCTTGATTCTTCCGGCATCCTCCTGGGTAATGTATCTTTCAAAGAGCAGGAAAAGCTCCCGCTCCTCGCGGCGAATATGCTCTTCAAGAAGGTCGCCGAAGTCAAACAAAATTTTTGCCATGTCAGCATCCCCTCGAAGGTTTCGCATCGCGGCGCGCATTTTCCGGTGATCTTCGATGAGGCGTTGGATCAGCGACTGCGATTCCGGGACGCACGAGCTCATGAGCGGAAATAAAATCTTTTCTTCCGCTTCGAAATGCCTCTCAAGATTCTTCGAAAAGAAACCTTTCACCTCATCGGCTCGCTCTCTGAGGCCCTGAATTCCCATAGGCTTGATCCGCCCCAGCGCCTGCTTGCGGCATCTGAGCGCCAGCGCCAAGCCGTGGTGATGATCGTGTGAAAGCGCCATTAAACTCGGGTGGCGACGCATGTCAGTCCTAGCTATGTTTACATCGAACTGCCTCCATGCTACAAGCACGCTGACCCATGGAACTTCAGTCGAGGGAGAGATCATGAAGTGTCGGACTGCTATGGTTGGATTATTCATGCATTTCCTTGTGTTCCATATCGCTCAAGCGTGGCCCGCCGAACCCCCGACAAAGCTGATCTTCCTTCATGGCGCCATTAGCAGCAATGTGACCCCCCTTTGGATCGGCAAGGACCAGGGTTTTTTTCATAAGTACGGACTGGATGCAGACCTTGTATTTGTCATCGCCGGAAGAGCGGCTCAGGCTATGCTCGCGGGCCAAGCGGCCCTTGGCTTGATCGGCGCTACCCATGTCGCCAATGCCGTGACGGCTGGAGGGGATCTCACGATGATCCTCGGCTTGCAGAACAAACTGGACTATTTGTTTATCGCTCGGCCCTCAGTAAAGAATGCCGAGGAACTCAAAGGTAAAAAGGTCGCGATCGGCACGCCTTCGGGCTCCGCTTCCCTCGCAACCTATGTCGCCCTCGATTACTTGGGTCTCGTTCCCCGGCGCGACAACATCGTCCTGCTCCAGGTGGGCGGCGTGCCGGAGCGCCTGGCCGCGCTTCGCTCGGGATCGGTCGAAGCCACGAGCCTGTCGCCAGAGTTCGGTCAAATCGTTCAGAGTGAAGGCTACCGACTCCTCTTAGACACTGGAAAGGAAAATATTCCCTTCCAATCCTCCGGGTTGGTCACCTCCCGTAGATTTATGAAGTCGGATCCTCACCTCGCGGAGAACATGGCCAAGGCGATCATTGAAGCCGCAGCCTATATTCACAACCCAGCAAACAGAAAGGTGGTCGAACAGACGATCGCCAAATATCTGAGGTTGGAAAAACCCGATCAGATCGAAAGGGCCTACTCTGACCTGCGTAAAGAGCTCCCGCGCAAGCCATGCCCGACCTTGGAGGGAGTGGCCTCCGTCCTCAAACTCATGGCTCACCACGGGCTGAATTCCAAAGCGATGCAGTTAAAACCCGAGGACGTCGCTGACATGAGCCTTTGCAGGAAACTCGAAGAGAGCGGCTTTGTAGATCGGCTTTACCGAGGATTCTAAAGACAGCTTGAATTATCTTGAGCGTCGGCGCTTCACCCGCCTCTTAGGAGCGGATCGCGCATCGGGGAACTGGATACTGATCGTATGAACGCTGTCTGCGAACTTATCCGCGAGGCGGCCAATTAGGGCGCTTAGGAGCCGCCACTCGCTTCCCGGGCTGCGCGGGCTAACGATCTCGCAACTGATCACGCCGCCGGAATGTGAACAGTTAATCGATCCCGGATAATTGGGATTTCTGTGAGTGATCCTTTTGCCGCGCTTCGCTGCCACAAAAGTCCGCAGATCGCCGGAGCGCATCGCTCGGATGAGCGTCCGAAATAGATTCGCCTCGTTTCGTTCAACGATCTGAAGCCTGATCATTTTTTCCTCCCGCCGAATTCTCCGGCTCCTTGAATGAAAAGCCCGTGAACCGAGGGCCAGGGTCAGATCACTTTTGATTCCTTCAATCTTGCGATCGAGTCTTGATCATACCCAAGCGCCTCCAAGATTTCGCTCGTATGCTCCCCTAGAGCGGGTGGCGGGTTATCGATTCGCGGCGGAGTCCGGCTGAGCTCAATGCCGCTTCCGACCAACCGCAATCTTCCCTTCTGGGGATGCTCAAGCTCTACCGGAAACCCATATTCCCTCACCTGCGGGTCCCTAAAGACCTCCTCCAGACTATTTAACGGCGCGCAGGGGACATCTTTGTCTTTCAGTTTTTTTAGCCACTCTTCTCGTTTGCCAGAACGAAAAATCTCCTGCAGCAACTCAGAAAGCAGATCATGATTCTCGATCCGGTCTTTTCTGCTGCCAAAACGCGGATCCTCCGCCCACTCTTTCTTTCCAACGACCTCCAGAAGCCCGCGCCAAAATTTTTCCGGTGAAGAGAGGTGAATAACAAAGGGGAGATCTTCACGGTCTACAAAGGCAAAAACACCTGCTGTTCGAGTTCGATTGGCTCTGCGGGGAACCACCCCGGTCTCAAAATAGCGGGCCGCATTTTCGCTAATAAACGAGACCGAGGCGCGCAAGAGCGAGGTCTCAACCCTCTGTCCTTGGCCTGTCATCATGCGATGCATCAGAGCGCCCAGGATGCCGTAGCAGGCGTACATCCCCGTAAGGTGATCCGAAAAAGATATTCCCATGCATTTGGGGTCGCCTGGATCGGTCAAGAGGCTTAGAAGCCCGCTCAACGCTTGGCCGACCGTGTCATAACCCGGGAGATCCCTGTAGGGGCCCTTATGGCCGAATCCAGAGATCGAGCAGTAGACGAGCTTGGGACTGCTTTCACGCAGAGAGTCATAGCCGAGCCCTCTTTTGTCCAGAGTGCCGGGCCGGAAATTCTCTATCAAGACATCGGAGCCGGCTATGAGTTTGACCAGAATCTCGCGTCCCTCATCATGACGGAAATCCAGGGTGACACTCCTTTTGTTGCGGTTCAGGCTGCAGAACGTAGCGGAATAGAGCTTCTCACCCCAACCCCTAAAAGGATCTCCCTGTCCGGGCTGCTCGACTTTGATGACCTCGGCACCCAGATCCGCCAACAGGACCGAAGCAAACGGCCCGGTCACATAACTGGCTAGCTCAATCACCCGAATCCCTTGCAGCGCGCCGTTCATACCTTTCCCCTGTTCGTGTGCTCTACCTAGCTTTTATAAAGCGGCTAAGTCAAGAGCCGAAAAACCCGTGCTGCCAGGCAAATGACTGGTAGGGAACTTCCTGCAGGCGGGGACGGTTGGACTAGTTTGAAACGGAAGGCTCCGAATATGGCAAGGTAAAGATAAAAGTCGACCCTTTTCCTGGGTCGCTCTGCACCTGGATGTCGCCTTTCATGAGCTCCAGGTACCTCTTGACGATACTCAGACCTAAGCCGACCCCACTGAAGCTTCCTGTGTGGGCCTCTTTGAGTTGGTGAAATTGCTCGAATATGCGGGGCAGATCCTCGGGTTTGATGCCGATCCCGGTATCCTCAACAGCGAACTCGATTCGATCTTGCCCCTTCAAGTCCCTCACTCGGATCTCAATGATACCTTTAGGGGTAAACTTAAAAGCGTTCCCAATAAGATTCTGCAGAATCTCCTCTAATTTTAAGGCATCCGTGGTCATAGGGGCTAAGCCCTCTTCGATTTTCCACGAGATCTTGACGTGTCCGTTTCGATTGAGCTGCTCCACGTAGTCCTGCGCGCGGCTGACAATCTCATCGACATAAAAAGTAGAAACGTCGAGCGAGGCCTTGCCCGCCTCCATCTTTGTAAAAGTCAATACGTCGTTGATGAGCTTGAGAAGCGTCTTGGAGTAAGAGAGCACCTTCTGCAAAGCCTTTCTCTGCTGATCATTGATCTCACCGAAGAACCCGTCCAACGCTAGATCCGCGTTGCCAATGACGACGTTCAGAGGAGTGCGGAGCTCATGGGACATCGCCGCCATGAACTCTGATTTTGCATTGTTGGCTTCTTGTAGATCTCGGTTGAGCTGCTCCAGCTCTACCGTCTTTAGTTTTGTCTCCTCAAAAAGGTAGGCATTTTCCACTGCTACTCCGATTGCGCTCGCGATCGAGCCGAGCAGCTGGAGCTCCTCGGAAGAGAATCTATGGGGCTCGCGACTGAGAATGCTCAAGACACCTAGAACCTTCTTGGTCCTAATTGGAAAACTGGCCCCGGAGTGGAATCCCAGAGACAAGACCTTCTTAGTTGAAGACAATTGGCTGTAATGGGGATTGCCGTCAACATTTTCAAACACGACGGGCATACCTGTCTCTGCAACCTTCCCTGGAATCCCTGCTCCCACGCGGCGGATCTTCATGGATTGGGAAACCTCATCGTCGATACCCTTCCAAGCTCGCAGCACCATTCTCTCTTTGTCTGGGTCGATCAGATAAATCCACGCCGCATCGAGCCCAACAACATCTAGGACTTTCTCGATTGCCTCATTGAGAATGACTTCGAGATCCAGCGACTGGCTCACGGTGGCAGCCACCGAATGGAGAGCTGCAATCTGTTGTGCCCTCGCCTTCGCCTGCTCAAACAGAGCTGTATTCTCTACAGCGACTCCGATCTGGTCAGTCATCGAGGTCAGCAGGCGAACTTCATCGCCTGCGAGCCGGCGGGGCATTTGACTGTTGCAGATCAGCGCCCCAACGGTTTTATGCTTCGCTTTTATTGGAAAAGCTCCAAAGAAGCTAAACCCGGTGTTTTGACTGTTTTTGGTGCTGCTCAACTCACGATACCGGGGATCACAACGAACGTCCTCAAACATGATGGGCTCGCCGGACTCCACAACCTTTCCGACAATGCCCTGGCCGGCACGAAACACGCTTACCCGGGAACTGTCATCCCGATCGCTCGGGAAGGATCCCCTCATATGAAGCTCATCCCTTCGTTCGTTTAACAGATAGATTCTCATCGTATCAAATTGGAAAATGTCCGCGATCTTCTTGATCACCTCTTGCAAGACTGAATGGAGATCCAGAGACTGGCTGACAGCAGCGGTGACGGTAAAAAGGGCGGACAGCTGCTGCGCCGTTTTGGCTGTCTCCTCGAACAGACTGATGTTTTCGAAGGCGATGCCAATCTGGTTCGCCATCGAGTTGAGCAAAGCGATATCGTTGGATGAAATCTCGCGAATCTGATAACTGAGAAAGTTCATAGTTCCAAGAGTTTTCGTCTTAGACTTCAAGGGAAAGCTGAGATAGCTATGGAATCCGGCGTCGTTGATAATTCGATTCTTGGCCATCCTCTTGAAATCGGGATCGATCTGGATATCTTTGAAGATCAATGGCTCTCCGGTCTGAACCACTCGGCCGTTGATACCGTTTCCTACTTGATAGACTGCTGCCTTCGCAACAAGCTCTGGACTAAGCCCGTGGTGAGCCCTCAGCACTAATTCCCCTCTCTCCGAGTCGATCAAATAGATCCGAGCTGCATCGAACTGAGTTGCATCCAGGACCTTCCGGATCACCTCTCGCAGGACCACCGTAGGATCCATGGATTGGTTCACGGTCGCTGCGACGTCGTAAAGGGCTGAAACCTCTTTGGCCCTTACGGTTGTCTCCCGATAGAGCCGTGCATTTTCAACAGCCACTCCAATCTGATCCGCCATCGAGGTGAGCAGCTTCATTTCATCCTCCGACAGCTTGCGGGGATATTCGCCGAAGAAGAGAATAGATCCAACACACTTTTCCCGCGCCTTGATCGGAAGCGCCGCCATGAAACTGAGTTTGGACTTTTGCATTGCATTTGATTGACTGAGTTCTTGATAGCGTGGATCGCTATGCACGTCTTCGAAGATCATGGCTTCTCCGGTCTCCGCCGTCCTCCCAACGATTCCTTCGCGCCGCTGAAAGACTCTGACGCCACGTGCAAATTCCGGCTGAGTTTCGAAAGAAGCGCGCAAATGCAACTCCGTTCTCTGGCTATTGAAAAGAAAAATCCTTGTGGCATCAAAATGGAAGATTTCCGTGATCTTTTTGATCACTTCCTGCAGGACCGGTTCGACTTCCAGAGATTGGTTCACCGTGCTCGTGACCGTATAAAGAGCACTGAGCTCTTGGGTCCGTTGATCGACCTTCTGCTCGAGATTCGAATAGGAACTTTTCAGCTCCAAGGCCATCTTGTTAAAACCTTGAGCCAGCTCCTCAATTTCATCCCCGCTCTTGATGTGGACTCGGTAATCGAGGTTCCCAGCACCTATGAGCTGAGCGCCGCGATGCAAGGTGCGAATTGGATTCGTTATCCTGTTACTTACCCAAACAATGATGAACGCTCCAGCCAATAACCCTGCGGCCAAGAGCAAGAATGCGTAGCTCTGCACCTTTCTCAACTCGCTCAAAGCCAAAGATACAGGCTCCGCCATCACAACCGCCCACCCCAGCTTCGCCACAGGAGCGTAAGTGCTGATAACGGGCACTCCCGTGATGCCTGGACCCTGCCTGGCAGGACTAGGGTCCGCTGCCCTCGGATTTTGCAAAAACTGCTTGATTTCCGGTAAAAAACTGAGGTTCAGCCGTTTGAGGACCAGCGATGAATCCCGATGCGCAATGAGATTGCCCTTGCCATCCACCAGATACGCATAGCCGGCTTGACCAAACTGGATATTACCAACGACATCCCAAAGGGTCTTGAGATTCGTCTCTGCAGAGGCGACGCCGATAGTCTCTTGAGGAGTAAGCTTAATAGGCACGGCTAAGGTCACATAAGGCTCCGCCTTATCTGAAGTGTAGACCGACCCGATGTAGATCTCACCCAAGATAGCTTTCTTAAATTTTTCCGACTGACTTTGCTCCGAGAACTCGGTGGGGAGAAAAACTCTCCTCTCGGAAATCTTCAAGACTTCCCGTCCCTTATCATCCAAAACGGCAAGTTCCGTGAAGGCTTTATCGTTTTTTAAGAGTAGAAGAGAGAGAACGCGCTGTTGTTCACTTCCCAGCCCGTGAAAGCTAGCAGAGGATGAGAAATCCACTAGGCGCGTTATCTTGCTCTCCACGAACTCTCCGATCTCGTGGGCCACCCTCGCGGCAATCTCTGTCTGGAGTTCGGCGGTCTCTTTAACAATCAGATTCCGAGTGTAATAGGAGCCTGCAAGGGTATTAATGACAAGCGCGGTGCCTAAAAGAGTAAGGCCCAGGAAAAGGAGGCGACGGCGCAGTCCGCCTCTATACACGATCGCCTCCATGGTTTTCTTCCATTCCATCATTGCACCGACCTATTCGATCACCTCGTCCGCCCGGAGCAAGATCTCCCTGGGAATCTTAAGACCAATATCCTTGGCGGTCTTGAGGTTAAGCACCAGCTTCAACTTATAAGGCTCCTCAATGGGAATATCAGCAGGCCTCACGCCCTTGAGAATCTTGTCTACCAGCACTGCACCCTGTTGGCCTAGCGCGTAAAAGTCAGCGGAATAAGTTGCCAGCACGCCCCTCTTCACGTCGCCCTCGTTGGGAGTAATAGAGGGGATCCTTTGATTAATGGCATGCTGGGCAATTTCGCTTATCGCGGCGATAACGAGAGGGTCCGGGGGGATAAAAATCCCATCTCCCATCTTGCGGTTAATCCGGCTTATCTTCTGCTTCAGCTCGTCGGTGCTCGTTACAAAGCAGTTCCATCCGCTTCTCTGTCAACTCAATAACCGAGGTAGAGGTTCCCGTTAGATTATTTCCCGAGCTGGCATGGCTCTTAACAAATTCCAGAGGATTGCCGGCGCTGAGAAGACAACGGGGGGACGCGTTCCTTCTGTAGCTTTAGCTACAGGGAGAGTCGCGCTAGTTGTCTCCCGATCTCCCTTGGCATTGTGAAAGTCATATTGCACATTTTTACCTTCGGAGTAGCCCAGCTCAGCCATTCCCTTTTTAAAACCCTCGATGGCTGGCACAAACTGATCAGCGGCCACCAATGCCCCGATACGATGGACTTTCTGCGCCTCCACCGAATCCGCGAAACAAAAAAAAATCCAAGGGCTACAAACAAACGTGTCTTCTTCATCCTATCTCCTACTCAATGACCTCGTCCGCCCTGCGCAGGATCTCTTTGGGAATCTTGAGCCCAATGGCTTTAGCGGTCGCGAGGTTAATGACTAAGTTCAACTTGGAAGGCTGCTCAATAGGCAGATCTGTGGGTCTAGCCCCCTTAAGAATCTTGTCAACTAGCACCGCCCCCTGCTGTCCTAGGGCAAAATAGTCTGCTGCATACGTTGCTAGTGCTCCCCCTTGGACATCGCCTACGCTGGCAGCAATATGAGGGAGTCTCTCTCTAATAGCCTGTTGGACGATCTCCTTTATGGTAGCTTGGACTCTAGCATCAGGGGCTCCAAAGAGCGCATCTCCCAACTTCTTGTTAATCAGGGGTAGCTTCTCGCTTGCCATGTTAACTTCCGTCAGCTCAAGGCCAAATTTCTTTGCCCCCTCTCGTGTCGAGCGCAAGTGACCCTCATAATTTTCCCCCTCGGGGTTATGCAAGGCTATTACCCTTTTAATCCCCGGGACTAATTCCTTAAGAAGCTCCAGCCGCTTCTCGGTTAGATCGATCGACGATGTGCTGATTCCTGTCAGGTTGTTGCCGGAGCTGGCATAGCTCTTGACAAACCTGAGCGGATTTCCCGCACTAAGAAAAAACACTGGTATGTTCGTCCCCGCACTTGCTTTGGCCACAGGTGCTGTCGCGGTAGTAGAGGAGGTAACGATCAAATCGGGCTTATCTTGGACTAACTGCTGCGCCAGCTTTTTAAGAGTATTTTCATCTCCCTTGGCGTTATAAAAATCATACTTGACATTTTTCCCCTCTATGTACCCGATCTCCGCCATCCTCTTTTTGAACCCCTCAATCGAAGCCACGAACTGATCACTGGCAACTAGTCCTCCGATGCGATAGACCTTCTGGGCCCCAGATGGCTGCGGACACCAGAGAACCCCGACAGCAATCAGTGCAAGAATTGATTCTTTCATTACTCAAAGACTCTTTTATTCAATGACCTCGTCCGCCCTGCGCAAGATCTCTTTGGGAATCTTGAGGCCGATAGCCTTGGCTGCATTGAGATTAATCACTAATTTCAATTTGTCGGGCTGCTCGATCGGAAGATCTGAAGGTTTTGCCCCTTTTAGAATCTTGTCTGCCAGGTTAGCCCCTTGGCGACCCAGGGCGACGTAATCATGTCCGTAGGTGGCCAGACCTCCCGAGCCGTACGCCGCGGATGGCGGTATGAGGGGGAGTTTCTCCTTAATAGAGTGCCTAACGAAGACCTCGACGTTTCCCGTTATGAGACGATCAGGCGGGAGAAAGATAGCGTCCACAACCTTTTGGGTAACGGTGGGGATCAACTGCTCTATTTCCCTTCTATCGGTAACGTTAACCTCCCAAAGTTCCAATCCGAGTTTTTTGGCGGCTTCCCGGACGGCAAAAAGATTGTCTTTGTAAGTCAAACCGTTTGGATTATTCAAGGATGCCACGCGCTTGACTCTCGGAGCCAACTGCTTGAGAAGTTCCAACCGCTTCTCTGTCAGGTCAATGACCGAGGTAGAGATCCCGGTTAGATTATTTCCGGAACTGGCGTAGGCCTTAACAAACTCTAAGGGATTCCCGACTCCGAGGAAGACCACCGGGATGGGAGTTCCTTGAGTGGCCTTGGCTACAGGCAGAGTGGCCCTGCCGGATGAAGTCACAATGAGGTCCGGTTTCTGTTGCACCAGCTCCAGAGCTAGCTTCTGGAGAGCTTTCTGATCTCCCTTGGCATTGCGCACGTCATATTGAACAGTCTTTCCGTCGACGTAGCCCTTCTCCGCCATCTTTTCCTTGAACCCCTCGAAAGCTGGCAAAAAAAAATCCTCGGATACAAGGGCACCGATGCGGGTGACCTTATTGGCCCCTGCCGGGCTGGACCAGATAAGGAGAAGCACAAGCGGAATGAAGCGAGTGCCTCCTTTCATCTAACCCCCGACCGACTCAGACGAATTGCGATTCTTACCGTCTCCGTCCGTGTTGCTGGCGATCATCCTTAGGATCTCGCTTTTGCTAAAGCGCCAGCCACCCCCAAGCTTTCTGCCGGGGATCGACCCTTTGCGGGCTAGCTTATATAGAGTCCTAGGATGGATTTGCAGTAGCTCAGCGGCCTGTATGGCAGTAAGGATTTCTTCCACAAAATCTCTCCTCAAATTACTCGATCTTACCTAAAAGCACCCAACACGCAGGAATTGTGCCACTATTTCAACAAATTCACGTAACCTGTTGGATTAACGAAGAATTTCTCTCCACTGACAGGAATCAAATGAGGCACTTTCAGCGGACGAAATTGTCCTAAGATCGGTGAAAAAGTACCAATCTTGTCAACAAAACGCTCAAGCCAATTGGACTCGATATATCGAGAAAAAATTCTACCGCAGGCGAGAACCAAATTGGAGATGCTGCGGCACCTCGAATAGAGCTAACCCTGCCTGCCGAAGCATTGAAATCCCTTTAACTTCCTGGTCAAGGAGCGGCAACACCGCACGAACCGACCCATCGAACTTTTCCCAAATGCTCTTCATATGTTCTTCCTGCATCTGAATCCGATTTGAGACAAATTCCGGTATCCCATCTCCAAGGGCCTGCCGGTCCAAAAGCATGTTGACGACAACTCCGCCTACCGGGATCCCGAATTCATGAAACCAACCGATAAACCGGCTGACAACTGCGATAGGAAGCGCCTCAGGAAGAGTTACAAAGAAGAAGGCCGTTTTTTCCGAGTCCGTCAGACGTTGCCGGGCCTGTGCCATCCGTTGGCGAAATTGCAGCAGATAATTCAGCAGCGGGTCCTCCTCTTTTTTCTTGGTGAAAGAGAGCATCTCGCGCAGAGAACGGGCTTCTTCCCGCGACCTGAGCATCTTATCGACCCATAAAGAGTAGACTTTTGACATGCCCAGAAGGCGCCGAGCATTCGCCGCCGGCGCAGTGTCAAAGACATAGACGTCGTACTCATCCTTCAACATCAAGTCCACCATGTTTTCGAACATAGCCGATTCCTCAAAGGCGGGGTTCATCGTAGCGGAGTCTACAAAATCGTCCGCCTTAATACTGATATCGGCAAATTTCAAAAACCATTGAATCTTATCCCGGATCTCTTTCTTGGACTTTTCGATCGTCTCCTTCGTGTCAATCTCGTAGGCCCACAGATTTTCGGCGCCTTCTACCAGAGTAGGGGAGCCGAACACCGATTGTTCGAGGAGAGACGACAGGCTATGCACCGGATTTGTCGAGGCCAGCAGGGTCCTTTTTCCCCGCGCTGCCAGCCAGACCGCTGTCGTTCCAGCCATTGCGGTTTTCCCGACGCCGCCCTTGCCGCCGTAAAAGACATACTTCAAGTTTGGGTGGCTCTCAAAGTACTGCGTCAAGGTAGTGGTGATCCGACTCATTGTGCTGCCCGTTCAAATCGTCCAAAAAGTTACCCGTTTAAACAATTTGAACGGCTTGTACGCTTTAACTATGTAAACAGCCTTTCGGCAAGCCGCTCGATCATCGCCAAGCCGGTGACGTCACGCTCCATCTCCGGAACATACGCCAGGACATTTTTTCCGAGACTTGTACGGATCTCTTCAAGGTATTTCCGCTGGAGGCTTATCCGGTTCCTCAGATACGGAGGAAGGTTGTCACGATCGAGTTCCGGCGGCAGCACGCGGTTCACTACGTATCCCGAGATCGGAACGTCAAAGCGTGCGAACAAATCCGCTGCCTTCCTCGTGTCCAAGATAATCATTTCCTCGGGAACCAGGACAAAGAAGAAGGCCGTCCGGCTTTTATCGGTAAGGATCTGCGACGAGGAATTGATTCTTTTTTTTATATACAGAAGCTCTTCCAAGATCTTATCTTCCTCTACAGTTTCCTCGCGTCGCATAGTCGCCGCCACGCGATCATATTGCCCCATCTCCTCGCGGAGCTTGGTGATTTTGTTGATCCATTCGTCGTAAACCTTGGCCATCGACAGGTAGTAGAGTGCATGTCCCAAAGGAACGAGATCGTAAATATAGTAATCATAGTCTCCCTTCACGATGATGTCGACGACGGCGTCGAAGATAGCGCTCTCCTCCATAGCTGGCTCAGCTGAAGCGGCCGAGATATAGTTATCGATCTCCTCGGGCACGCGCTCAAAGCCGTACATCTCGAGAATCTTCTTTCGTATCTCATCCTGATACTCCCGGATCCTCCGGTCGGCATCGACCTCCTGAGCCCATAGATTCTGAGCAATTGCGACCGGCCCTTGCCCAAAAATATCCCTCTGGAAAATATCCGAAAGGCTGGCTTGCGGATCGACGGAAAACAGAAGGACCCGCTTTCCTTGACTTGCCAGCCAAAATGCACAGGTCGCGGATAGCGTCGTTTTCCCCAGCCCCCCTTTGCCGCCAAACATGATGTAACGGCGCTCGGGATAGCTCTCAAAGACCTGGCGCAGAGACATAGAAAGGATCTAACTCGAGAATAGAAGATCGAGGATGGAAGATCGCGATCCTCAATCCTCTATCTTCAATTCTGAACCCACTTCACCCCAAGGTGTCCGTGATGTCTTTCTCGCGAAGCATGCGCCGCTTCCACGCGCTGATTTGAGGCGTCACGTAAGGAAGGAGTCGAAGAGAATAATAGGGAGGTAGTATAGGTATTCCAAGCAAGTCTCCCATAGTAATCAGAATGAAAAGATGCTCCATGCTGGCGCGTGTTCGCACCGCATGCCGGGTCATCTCGTGCGAAGACATTCCATAGACGATGTCCTTAAATGTCTGAAGAATTCCACCTTTGCTGGGCTTTTTTTCGTCCGCCATCAGATTCTCCAGATTCGCGTATCTTTAAACGCCGTGCAGATCGAATTCTTCGCGCTCCCAGAACTCCTTCTGCCGTGCAATCTGCCGCTTCCATTTCTCGATTTCTAGGGTCACGTACGGAAGCAGCCGCAGCGAGTATATGGGCGGAAGGACCGGTATGCCAATCAGGTCGCCAAAAGTCACGACCATGAAAATGGATTCCATTTCGTGCCGTTTCGCAAGAGCGTAGCGGGCAAACTCGTAACCGGTCAGTCCGTAAAAGAAATCTTTAAGCATCTGCGGTGTTCTTCCGAGTCGCTTTTCCATGTCGGTCCGAACGTGCCGTAACGACCTGGGATACAAGAATCGAGGATAGCGATTTTCCATCTGGCATCTTCAATTTTTTATCCTCTATCATCTACTTATTTTCGTTTATGTCCGTGCCGGCGCCGGTTGAGGAGCTGCGGAAGGGCGTCTCAAATATTTAACAAAGGCGCGCATCCCATCCACCCCTATGAGCAGCGCCGCAACCACGAGAAGCAACGCCATCAATACCATTAGACCCGACCCGATGACCGGAACAACCCGCCCCGCTTCGACATTGGGGACATAGACATTAAAGTAAAGGTTATAAGCCGTCACCACGATTGAAGCCACGGTCGTCACGTACATGAAAATCATTGGAACACCTGCATAGATCCAACTCTTTCCAAGGGAGGCAAGCCAGATGGTCACAAGAAGTAAAGAGAGCGCCGCCATCAGCTGGTTGGCTCCGCCAAAAAGTTGCCACAGGTAGATCCATGTCCCCGTCAATACAAGTAAGATAGCCAACACGACTGATAGCAGCGAAGCCAAATGCTGGTTCCGCAAAGGCGGCATCACTTCACCCAACCATTCGGTCAAGGTGACTCGCATCACGCGAAAAATAAGCTGGGTAACGACCAGCACGATGACGATAAATGCCGCGAAGGCGAGCGAGGTCCCGTATTCCAGCGGCAATCCCCAGACACTGATAAAGCCACCTAATCCATTCGCGAACGTGGCCACGGGCGCACCCTTGGCCCCTACGGACACAGCCAGCAAAGCAAGCAGGCCCAGCAAAAATTCGGCGAACATAGCCCCCGCCCCGACCGGCAGCATGTCGGCTTCGTTTTCAATTTGTCTCGCTGTCCCGACAGAGCCAAACAGGGAGTGCCATCCTGAGATGGCTCCACATGCGATGGTCACAAAAAGCATCGGCCATAGCGGCATGATGCCGGCCGGGCCCAACTGTGCGTTCCAACCTTTGAACGCCGGAATCTGGAACTGCGCCACTTCCGGCTTGATAAAAGTCCCCAAAGCAGCGCCTAGGAGTCCCAGGATCATTGCCATTGCTGTAATCCAAAACCCCACGTAAACGACAGGCTGCGCCATGCGCCAAATGGGAAGCACCGACCCCGCATAGCAAAAGACACAAATGGCGATGGCCCAAAAGAGCAGGCTCGGCATGATCTTCGCCTCCGCGCCTTTGAAGCCTCCAAGTTCAGGGTTGAAGTAGGTTACGATGGGCGCCCCACCGGTCAGGGAGTTGAAAAACTCGTTTAAACCTTTAAACAGCGCCTCTGTGAAAGGGCCAGCGAGGATGGCCAAGAGAGTTATCCCGACCGTTAGAAAAGTTGCCGACAACAGCCCTACGCGCCAACGGTAGAGCATCTGGCCCAAAAGAAGCCCCATGACGACCAGCACGATGATCCCTAAATGGGTTTTTGGCTGCGAATCCAACACCTGAGCCATGATGCCGACGAACGCGCCAGCGATCAGCAATAGATAGAAAAAAATGAAGAGAAAGAGGATGGTCCGCGTGCGCGGCGAGATGAGGCGGTGAGCCACAGCCGAAAGGCTATTTCCCTCGTTCCGAACAGAGAGCACAATGGCGCTGTAGTCGCTGGCCCAGCCAATGAATGAGACGCCAACGACAAGCCAGACTAGAGCTGGAAGCCAACCCCAGAGGCTAGCTGCAACGATGGCGCCGACGATCGGTCCTGCGGCAGCGATAGACTTGAAGTGATAACCAAAAAGAATGTTGCGATTCGTGGGCATGAAATCCACCCCATCCATATAGAGGGTTGCCGGCGTAGCCCGCTTGGGATCCGATTGGATGACATTGCGGTCGATGCGTCGAGCGTAGCGCGTGTATCCGAGATAGACTGTTAAAATACCGATGACGACGGCAGCCAGCGAGTTCATGCTCCGCCTCCTTGAAAGCCTACACGGTGACCTGATTGCGTCGGATCATATACTTTTGCACCTGCTCCGGCAAGCGATTGAGCTTACTGAGACGTGCTCATCACGGGCGGCTTTGCAGAGGAAACGTGAAGCAAGAAAAGTGGCAAGCTTTAAAAGATAAAGATCTGGAAGGATTGTTAGTCGAGCGCTGGCTCTTCCGAGGAGTCCTGCTGGTGGTGATGTTTGCCTCGGCCATTTTAACGACCTATCTGGGAATGGCCGGGGCAAACAGTTTGACGGACATGCTATGGATCGCCGGCCTGCTCGGGATCGGCTTTGCTGCTGCGGCCACCGCGTTCGTTATGCGGCTTACCGACAACCGGATTCACAGAGAGCTGCATCGTCGCCGCACCGCCAGCGCCTAAGGTCGCCCGACGTTTTTATCAATAGTCCAGAAATAAAGAGTGTGATCCCACCCGGACTTGTCCTTGATGTGCACTTCCTTGGCCGGCTTCCAATCGGCCATGTCGAAATCGTGGGACACCACTCGGGAACCCGGCTTCATTTGTTTCCAAATATTCGGCCTGACCATCAAGTTCACCTCCGGAAGCAGATACATGGTCAGCACCGTTGCGGGGGACAGATCGACCGTCCTGATGTCCTGCTCGCGGATTTCCACCAAATTTCCCACGCCCTCTTTCTTTATGTTCTCCCGTGACTCCTTGATACGCTCGGGGTCGATCTCGAAACCAATCGCTTTGACTCCGTATTTTTTGGCTGCCGTGATTACGATCCTCCCATCGCCGGAGCCAAGATCGTATACCACATCGCCTTTCTTCACCTGAGCCAACTCGAGCATCCGCTCCACGACATCTTGCGGCGTCGGCACGTAAGGAACGATTTTTCCTTCCTGGGCGAGCGCCACGACGCCCGCCGGATTCCTGTTCATCCAATCCTGGAACACGGTCGTGCTCGCCAAAAAAGCCGCTACGCTCCATAACAAGAACCATCCCCGTTTTTTCATGATTTTCCTCCTCAAAGGTTTCTGAAGCGAAAATAGCTGCTCACTTATCCTTGTCAAGACCGACTTTCATCCCATTTTTTGCCACAGCTTGCCCAGCCATCCGCCTTCTTCTCTCCCTGCCACCTCCTCCAATTCGCCGGCATCCAACCATATACCAGAGCAGCCCGTACACTGATCGATCAGGATTTTTTGAAAACTCCGTTCTTTCAGGGGCTCCCCGCATTTCGGACAACGCATCCGACAGGCCTCCTGTAGGGTCTGCTGGGCCTCCTTTGAACCCTTGGCCTTGAGCTTCGCGATCAGCTCCCTCTCCTTCCTTACAAAGTACTCGTCCTCAAGCGCTTTCTTGCGCTCATCCCATTTATTTGCCATTTCGAACTCCCTTGCTGCTAGATCTTCTCTTCCACTAATTCGATGCTAACATTGCCGACAAAGGCCTGGCTGACGATTTTGACCGGTCTTCTCTTCTCATCCGCCGAGATCCAAACCGTGATTTGGCGCACTCTCTCAGCATAGCCGGAATTACTGATATTCCAGACGCGGGGCACGATCCTATAAGCATCAAAATTGTTGCTTCCTACCGTGATCGGCTCCTTGGCGACTACATCCAGTTGCACTAAGTAACGACTCTTGCCACCAAAGACTTCCAAGCGAAGCTGATCCCCTATCTTGAAATCCACGCTTCGGGCCAGGTAAATGGCTGAGATCGGATCCAGCGTGTCCTGAGAGACAAACTCAAAGTCTCTGACCTTCGCTCCTTCCTGACGGTGAACACTCCACTTCCCCGTATGGGGATCGAAAGACGCCGTAGTATCAACCTTCTTGCGATTTTCCCTCTGCTGAAAGACAAACCGATGCGGCTGCATGGTCTGTGAATCAAAGACAGATTCCACAGAGTCGCGCATCTTCCAAACCAGCTCCAGATATTTCCAGGTTCTCGCCTGAACTCTGGCATGGTAGTATTTTTTCCCATCGACAATTACAGGACTCGTGTGAATTTCTGCCGAGGCTACCGGAATCCCCAACCAGCTCCCCTGATAGACAGCGCTCTCCCCGCGATCAAACGGATGAAATTTAGGATGATAGCCGCGCAGCGGAGCGGCGCCTTCCGGAGCGCGGAGATTCGCATAAGAAAAAAACACCGAACCGAAGACAACGGGGAGCGCAACCAAAAAGACACCGCGCCTGCGCGCCGCTAGTGAGACCCTTAGGGAGATCATGAAGGAAAGAAATGCCGATCGCACCGCTTGTGCAATCTCAGCTCCTGGATCCTGACATATAGGGAAGCCCAACCGCGACCTTCTTTACTTTGTCCATATTGGCGTGGAGCAGAGATGTCGAATCCCATGAGCCTGTAATCAATGCGTTACGTGAAGTCTCGGGCATCTGGAGGGGTAATTGCCTGTTGCCGTAAACGAGCGTTTTGGCCTTAAGATCGATCGAATAGACCGTCTCAGGGTTTTTCTCAATGGATCGCATCAGCTCTTCCATATCAGATGAGCTGAGAGCGACAGACGGGAGTCCTATCATAACGCAATTGCCGGCGAAGATAGCCGCAAACGATTCACCCACGATCGCACGAATGCCAAAGCGGTAAAGAGCCTGAGGCGCATGCTCTCTGGACGATCCGCAGCCAAAGTTCTTGTTGACGAAAAGGATAGAGGCTCCTTTGAACCGGCCGTCGTTAAATGGGTGCGGCTTGGGCTTACCTGATGCATCAAATCTCTCGTCAAAGAAGGGATATTCTCCCATGCGCGCAAAGGTAACTTCCTTCAGATAGCGCGCCGGGATGATTCGATCGGTGTCGATGTCGTTTCCTCTCACGGGCAGGGCACGTCCGACGACTCGAGTCACTTTTTCATCATTGCTCACGCTCTTCTATCTCTCCAAACCCTTACGATTTTGGATTTTAGATTTGTCCTGAGCTCAGTCAAGCGATTTAATCCAAAATCGGGATCCGCCACAACGCTTTGGCGGATCCGCCTCAGGCGGTAATCCAAAATCTCAAATGATTCAAAGGTACTCGCGGACATCGACAACTCTGCCATTCAGAGCCGCCGCAGCGACCATCACCGGACTCATGAGCAGAGTTCGTCCGCCGGGGCTGCCTTGACGGCCGATAAAGTTG
>DASYRN010000040.1:0-6464 GCA_036004365.1 Binatia bacterium | reverse complement strand
GAGGCCTTGTACCAGGCGGAAGGAAAAAACTTGGCGCGGTTGGTCGAGTCGTTGAGCGAAGCCGTTCGCAGTGGCTCAGATCCGTTTGAAGCTGCGCGCGAGCTCCTGCACAAAAGAAAAACCTCAACCCAGGCCGTTTCCGCCCCTATATTGAACTTTCGCCGATAAGCTTTATAGTTTTTAGAGCGCCCGCGAGCCGTTTTCTCAGCCTGGATCCGGAGGTGGCCTTTGTATGAAACGACTCGTCCTTTTTTATTTTTCGTTTTACTGTTGTCCTTGTGTCGATCCGCTTTTGCCATACCTGTCGACGAGCTGGATCCGGGGCGTGAGTGGCAGATAAAAAGTCTGACGATCGAGGGAAATGAAAATCTCTCGACTCGCGAGCTGCACGAAGTCCTCGTCACAAAGACGCGTCCCTGGTATGCCGTATGGCGCCCGCTTCCTTTATTCGATCCGGTCACCTTCGCTGCCGACCTGCAGCGACTGCGCCGGTTTTATCAAGCGCAGGGCCATTACGAGGCGGAGATCTCGGCGGATCTCGAGACGAACGAGAGCGAAAATACGGTCACGGCCCATATCAAGATCAGCGAAGGGAAGCCGGTCATCGTAGCGGAAATGCAACTTGAGGTTACCGATTATCCGGAGCTCCAACCGGTTCTGGAATCTCACCGGCCCGATCTTCCCCTGGCTGTGGGCAAGGTGATGACCGAGCAGGCCTACCAACAAACCGGGGCTAAAATCAAAGAGATTCTTCTGGACGAAGGCCGCGCGCGAGCGGAAGTGGAAAGAAAGGCTCAAGTCATCGTCGATGAGCACAGTGCCGATGTGTTTTATCGTGCGGAAGCCGGTCCGGCTTCGGTCTTCGGTGAAGCTCGAGTCGAGGGACTCAAGGATGTCGCTCCGGAAATCGTTACACGGGAATTGGATTACCAGCCTGGAGAGCGCTTCTCCAACAAGGCGATTCAAACGTCGCGAAGGAACCTGCTTGGGCTTGATCTCTTCAGCGAAGTACAAATTAACCTTGGAATGCTGCCAAACGATTCGAGCGTTGTTCCCACGGAAATCCGGGTCGAGGAGAAACCCCCGCGCGAAATAAAGATCGGCATCGGCTACGGCACCGAAGATCAACTGCGAGGCCAAGTGCGCTGGAGACACAACAACTGGCTCGGAGGCGGACGGCGCCTTGAAGTCGGAGGCAAAGCCTCCTTCATCGCGCGGGAGGCGGACGTTCGTTTCGTCCAACCTCACTTCTTTGGCCGACCGAATACATTTTCGCTGACCTTCGGGCCGCAGCAGCTCGATGAGCCCGGGTTCTTTCTTAATGCGGTAAGGTTACAGCCCCGAATCGAGCGAAAATTTTCCGACAGCGTGACCGGCTACCTCGCTTACCGTGTGGAACATGATCGATTGAAAGAAATCTCTCCGGAGACGATTCAGGTCCTAGAGGAATTCCAAGAGAAAGGGATTCTCTCAGGCCTGGCCCTCGGCTTTTTGGTCAACACGGCAGACCATCCTCTCAATCCGACTCGAGGTTGGACCCTTTTGCTTATAACGGAGCAGGTCGGATCATTCCTCGGCGGAGATTTCGATTTTCTCAAACTTCAGGGCGAAGCCAAGAGGTATGATCCTCTGGTTTTTAAGATAATCTTGGCATCAAGGATCAAGTTGGGATTTGCCCAGCCGTTCGGAGGCCGACGAGCTGAAGTTCCTCTCTTCGAGCGTTTTTACGCTGGTGGGAGTAATAGCGTGCGGGGATACGGTCGTCATCGCTTGGGACCGCTATCCGCAGCCGACGACCCTGTGGGAGGGAGAAGTCTCGTCGAGGGCTCCCTGGAACTGCGCCGCGAGCTTTTCGAAAATCTAGGAGGCGCCTTGTTTCTCGATTTCGGCCAGGTTTCCCTTCGCTCCTTCGATCCTCCGATCGATAATCTTAAGTTCGCCGCTGGGTTCGGTGTCAGCTATGCGACTCCCGTGGGGCCTTTGCGTTTCGATGTCGGGTTTCCCTTTAGCCCGCCAAAGGGTGACCGTAGGTGGCAGATCCATTTTAGCGTCGGCCAAACCTTCTAGAGGTGAATGATGGGTGCAAGGATTCTTCGCTTTCTTCTCTGGTTCGGAACCGGTCTCATCTCGTTGCTAGTGCTCGCCGGGATTGTTCTTTGGTTTTATACTCAGAGCGACCATTTTCGCACCTTGTTGCGCGAGCAAGCACTGGCGGCGCTGAGAGATTCGATTAATGGCGAGGTGACTTTCGAACGGATTAGCGGCTCGGTCTGGAGTGAGTTACGCTTTCACGATCTCTCCGTTCTTCAGGATGGCGTCGAGATTATTCAGGCCCCTGAAGTAGCGGTCAAAGTCAATCTTTTCCGCCAGGCGATCTCTTTTTTGCTCTCTTCTAGCCTTCACATCGGTAAACTCGAAATCACCAAGCCGTGGATCCGGCTGGAAGAGGATGAACAGGGAGGATGGAACATCCTTTCTCTGGTTAAGAAGGCAGACCAGCCTGAGGAACCGAGCCGCGTGAGCATCCTGCTCAGTCGCATCAAGATCGAAGGGGGTCGCATCGACGCGCGCATGGCCGATGGCCGAGAGGGACGGTTGTCAGAGTTTGCTCTTGACGGAGATTTGTCACTCCTCCCCTCGGGCATGAAAGCCGATCTTGATGTCGGCGAGTTTTCTCTTGCATTCTCGGGAATCCCCGATACGCGATGGGCCAGCGCTCTTTCCTATGAGATGACGGGCTCTGATTCGTCACTGCATCTGCGACGCCTGGATTTGCGTACAAGCAGATCGCATCTAAGTCTTTCAGGGAAAGTCCAGGGTCTCAGCGCTCCCACTGTCGCGTTGAATGTAGAGTTGGAGAGAGCGGCTGCCGATGAAATCAAGGAATTCCTACCCAGCGTTCCTCTGCGACAAGATTTTTCCGGGAACTTCCGGGTGAACGGCCCGCTCTCCGCGTTTCAGCTTGCGGGAACTCTAAAGGCGCCCGCCGGCGAGCTGACCGCTACGGTTCTCGCAGATTTAACCCGCACACCCCATTGGTACCGGGGCACGCTCGAAGCGAAACGCTTTGTTGTTAACGAAGTCCTCGAGCTTGATGATGTTAGCGGGAACATAAACGGAAAGGCTTCTTTCGAGGGCACATCTCTCGAGACGGCCCAGGCTTCTGCCCAGGCGCAAATATCAGGATTATCTATACAGGGTTGGCAAATAGGCGATCTTGCGATGAAAGCGAATCTGGCCGACACGAAGCTGGGTTTGAGCGGAGAAACGACGGGAAAGGGCGGGCAGGCCAACTTCCAAGGCGGGTTTATTCTCAGCCAGGTTCCCGCTTACGATCTGGCGCTTAAAGTCCGCAATCTCGATGTCCAGAAAGTGAGAGCCGAGAATCGAGAATCCGCTCTTGCCGCTAACATGAACCTCGACCTCTGGGTCAAGGGGCGCGGTGCAGATCTGCAAACCATGGACACGACGGCGAAGCTTAACCTGCTTCCGTCCCGAGTGGGAGCCGTCGCAGCCGTGGAGGGAAAGGCAGCAGCGGTGCTGCGTGACGGTCGTCTGAACCTGCAGGAAGTAAAGCTGTTCGCCGGCGATACCACTCTCGGCGCTCATGGGCAAATTGGCGCCATCGAACAAGACCCCCAGGGCAAGATTCTTTATTCTGTGCGGTCAAAAAATATCGCCCCTTGGCTCGAGCTAGCGGATCTCAAAGGTAATGGAAGGCTCAACATCGATGGAACCGCCAGCGGCAGGTTCAAAGCCCTTAACCTAGAAGGAAAAGCCAACGTTTCCGATTTCCAGCTCTCCGAATACTCCTTACAGCGCGGCGCCGTCAGTTGGACTTTGGCTGAAATGGGAAGTTCTCAGCTCCGAGGAAATATCAAGGCGTCGGCAAATGACGTGAACGCTGCGATCCGCTTAAAGACAGTAGAGGCCAATGTGGCTCTCCAAGGGCTGGAGCCCATCGAGATCGATGCCAACGTTTCGGCCCAAGATCAGGAGCAGCAGGTTCACCGCTTAAAGGCCCATCTGCAATACCTGCCAGAGCGCCTGAACGTGCTGCTTCAGGAACTCGCTCTACAGCTTCCCAACGGAGCGTGGCGCATGCCGCAGCAGGCTCGTGTGGTGGTGCGCGGAAAAACGATGACTGTGGATGATCTGCTACTCCAAAGCGGAGCGCAAAATATAAGAGCCAAAGGTTCTGTGGGTTTGCAGGGGACTCAGGACTTGCATGTCGAGGTGAATCGGTTTTCTTTGGAAGACCTGCGTCCCTTCTTTCAGAATTTTCCCGACATCAGCGGGCGACTTTCTGCGGAGGCTCAGTTGGGAGGCACGGCGGCGAGTCCGGTGATCGAGAGCACTCTCAATGCCGCCAGCTTGAAGATTGCTGGACAGCCTTATGCTGGACTTGCGGGTAAAGGTAATTACCGACAAGAGCGGCTCAATGTCGACTTGGTGCTGCAGCAGGATGCCTCGCATGCACTCAGCGCAAAGGGCGGCGTGCCGATCTATCTCGGGTGGGAAGGTGAAAAATCTCGTTCTGTGCTCGGAGAGGCGAATCTGCGGATACACTCCGACAGCTTGAGCCCGGCCTTTTTGGGTCTGCTCAGCAAGGACGTCCAGGAGATTAAAGGCAATCTGACCGTGGACATTCTGTTGCGAGGGCCCTTCGATGCGCTGGCTCCGAAAGGCAAGATTGAATTGCAGGGCGGTCAAGCGCGAGTCAAGAACTTAGGACTCTCGCTTACGGATATGGATTTGCACGTGGGAGTCACTCCGGAGGCGCTCCATGTGACTCGGCTTGTGGCCTGTTCCGGCGAGGGAGGGCTCACCGGAAGCGGTAAACTCGGGCTCAGGAACTACAGCATCACAACTCTAGGCCTTACTCTGGACGCCGATCAATTTCGCGTTATCCATACACGCCAATATAAGGCTGCTGTCTCAGGACGCCTAGCCTCCTCTGGCTCACTGGAGAAGCCTTTCATTAAAGGCGCCCTGAAATTGGTAGAAAGCTCGCTGCGACCGGACCTTGCGGCCTTCAGGCAGCGCGGACCCGCTCCTCCCGATCCTACAGTTGTCGTCGCGCGAAACAGAGAGGAGCTAGCTTCGCGTCAGCAGCGGGCGGCGGATACGCATGAAACAGAGGGCGAAAAATCCGAGGGCTCATCCGTCAAGCCGAATGGCCTCTATCGACAGCTGGGTCTCGACCTTACCGCAACTGTCCCCCGCGGGACTTGGATCCATGTCGAAGACGGCTCAATCGAATTAATGGGTGAGGTCAGAGCGAGAAAGAATCCGGGGGAGGATCTTTCTCTAACAGGTGCCATTGAGACGGTCCGCGGCTGGTACAGCTTTCAAGGGCGAAAGTTCCAGATAGAAAAAGGGCGTGTCACCTTTACCGGAGGGAGCAAAATAGATCCGTCCCTAGAGATCGTGGGTCTCTACAAGCTTCCAAAGTACGAGGTCGAATTGGTGGTCGGCGGAAATGCGAGCAAGCCGGAGCTTACTCTGCGCAGCAATCCCCGGCTGGAGCAGGCCGATATCCTTTCGGTGCTTATCTTCGGCCAGCCGGTGGGCGCGCTGAGCGACGGCCAGCGTGCCTCCCTCAAGGGAGAGGCAATAAAGGCGACGACCAACTACTTGGCGCCAGGTCTCCGCCAGTCCGTGGCGGAGCGGTTGGGAGTGGACAATTTGGAATTCGACGTCGGCGAGGGAGGCGGCAGCAAGATTGGCGTTGGCAAATACGTGACGAAAGACGTCTTCATCTCGACGTCTCAACAATTGGATCAGAAAAGGGAGCAAGAGTACTCGGTTGAGTATGAGATTGCCCCCAGTTGGGAACTCAAGTCCTCCACGACCTCCAGAGGGGACAGCGGGATCGACATTTTTTGGCGGAAGCAATACTGATGGGGAGTTCTGGTGGCGAGAGAGTTGAGGTGAGGGGTCAAATATTCGCGACCGCCTCTTTGAAGCGCCGGATGGCTTCGATGTGGCCTGAGGGAGTGGTTACACCCGCCTTCATGGTATTGACGGAAAGGTGCGTGGCACCCAGCTCCTTCCACTGAGAGGCCATTCTCGCCCATTCTTCAGGAGATCGATTAGCGATCGCCAGCCGCGCCTCGATGCCTATCGTCGAGGGGTCGCGGCCTGCTTCTTTGGCGTAGGAGCGTAGCGTTTCGATCATCGAACGGACTTTGTCGCCGGGCTCCAGTTGGGGAAACCAGCCGTCACCGAGGCGGCCGATTCTTCGCAAGACGGGGTCGGCGCCTCCTCCAAACCAGATCGGGATCGGTCTTTGAACGGGCAGCGGGTTGATTCCGGCATCCGTGATCTTGTGCCATTTACCGTTAAACGTCACCAGCTCCTTTGTCCAAAGCGCGCGGAGCACTTGGACCTGCTCCTCCGAACGTCGGCCTCTGTTTTTGAAATTCTCCCCGAGCGCCTCGTACTCGACAAAGTTCCATCCA
>DASYRN010000039.1:0-9422 GCA_036004365.1 Binatia bacterium | reverse complement strand
CAGATGCAGCGCGCCATGGTTCGGCTCAATCAGATTGAAATCCTCGTTCTGGACGAAGCGGATCGGATGCTCGACATGGGTTTCCTGCCCGACGTGCGCCGTATCGTCGAACGTTGTCCGCGCACGCGTCAGACGATGCTGTTTTCCGCCACCATTCCTCCCGAGATCGAGCAGCTCTGCAATTGGGCGTTGCGCAATCCCGAGAGCGTGGAGATCGGCCAGCGCCGTTCCCCCGCCCAGACCGTGACGCATGCGTTGTATCCCGTAGCGAGCGATCAGAAGCAGGAGCTCTTGGAGGAGCTGCTGCGGCGCACCGAGTACGATCAGGTGCTCATTTTCTGTCGCACCAAACACGGCGCCGACCGTGTCGCGCGCAAGCTCCATCACCAAGGCCACGCCATCGCGGTCCTACATTCCAACCGGACGCAGCGTGAGCGCGAGCAGGCCCTGAACGGTTTCCGCAACGGCCGCTACGAAGTAATGGTTGCGACCGACATCGCCGCGCGCGGCATCGACGTGGAGCAGATCAGCCACGTCATCAACTTTGACGTGCCGCATCATGCGGAGGACTACGTCCACCGCATCGGTCGCACAGGCCGCGCGCAGAGCGTCGGCGATGCCTTTACCATTATGACCGCCGAGGACCTTCAGGAGGTCGCGGCGATCGAGCGTTTCATCAGCCAGAAAATTCCGCGCGTTAAACTGGAGAACTTCGTCTACAAACACACGCGCTTGCTCGAAGACAGACCCCCGGCGCCTTTCGGCAGCGGGCGCTCGCGCGGCAGACGGTCTTTCGGTTACGGTCGCAGAGGGCGGCGATAAATCTTCAATTGCGCACCCGAGTCCGGTACAACTCCGAAACTGAACGGCATAAAAGGGGTCAGACCCCTTAAATCGCCGCCCGGGAGATCGAGGACTAGCGCGTCGAACTCAACGGCGTAACCGCGCTTGAATTGAGAATAGTCCCCGACATCAGCGGGGGTGGTGGGTGCGCATCGTTGGCGCAGATGCGCCTCGCATGATCGGTGCTCGCGCTCTTTTTACAGTGCCTATCCTTTTTCGCATGCTTTGTAGCGTAAACCCCCCTATATTTTTTGCTTGCTCCGCGGACAAAACATTGTAAAATCAGTCCGCTTTTCGAACGTTTTTATCCTCTACAGAGGCGATCCTGGGTAACACAGCTTGCGAGGCAAGGTCCAGCTAATCTAGGGCGCGACGTGATGGTCATGAGGCGCCTACCCGATAAGCTCAAACGATACCGTTCGCTTCGCGTTTTCGCCCTGTTTCTCGTGGCCTGCATCCTGGCCTACATCCTGGAGCATTACGTCGAAAGTCTGACCTCGGAAGGCCAACATCACCCGGGCCTAACCCAGTCGGTTTTCAACGCTCGCGGGGTCTATCAATATTTGGTGGCTTCGTGGCCACGCCGCCTCGTGCCTAGGTACACCGTTCTTGTTGAGATCGACCCCGATGCCGATCCCACCGCTGTCTCGCTCCACAACATATGCGAGCAGCGCGAGTTTCTAGCCGATCTCATCACCGACCTCGCGGAACGCGACCCGGCAATCATCGTCGTCGACAAGTTCTTCACTGCGAGCGGCTGCAAGCCGGATCACCCTGGCACTGCCGCGCTACAGAACGCGATTGGCACTGTTAGCGGCCGTGTGCCAATCATCGTCGGGATCAGGGTTGACAATCGCCGATCCCCCTCGTCGACGCCGGGGGAGTTTGCGTGGCCCATAATCAGCCCCCTGAATTTCCCAGACGCTCCGAAACTGAAGGAAGCCGTTATCAACATCGATATCGATTCCCGGCGTCTCGCCCTCGGCTGGACGATACGGCGCAATGGCAAATCAGAACCCGAGTGGAGCAACGCGCTGGCCTTGGAAGCGGCGCAGGCGTACGACTCAAAGCTTCTGACGAAATATCCGTCCTTGCAGCAACTCGTCAAGTTCCGAGACCATCCTTACCTCAGCGTTATCCGGAGGGAAGACTTCACATCTTATCTGGCTGGCGACATCCTGTGTGCCTCCCCCAAGCAGCGATCCAGTATGCGCGACCTGTGTGGCCGCCGCGATAGCCGAAACAAAGACCTAGAGTATGTCCGGGGACGAATCGCAATCATCGGGGAGATCAGCCGGGACGTGGACGTCCATTTTACGGTGATCGGCCGGGTCCCAGGCGTCGTGTTGCAAGCGAATTACATTGAGGCCCTGCTCGACGAGCGTTACTTCAAACCCGTGATCCCGTGGGTGGATTACCTGATCGGCTTCCTGTTCTTCGTGGCGGTTGAGGCGGCGCTGCACCAAAGATCGGCGCTGCGAGGTTTGGGTTGCCTCATCGCGGCGAGCGCTATCACCTCATTGCTGCTGTTCTTGACGGTCCGCCATCTGGGGTACTATGTAAACCCTGTGACGGTCAGCGCGCTCGTGTTGGGAGTGAAGCTAATCGTCTGGCTCTCTGAACGCATTGTTCGGAAAGGAGAAGCGGGACATGAAGCGTGAATATTGGTACGTGCTGTTGGGCGTCGCAGCCTTGGCAATTGTCCTCTGGGCTGCGATCGGGCGTCAGCAAGCTCAGGTACAACGAAAGGCTGTGTCGCCGGCTCCGCCGACGGCTGGATCGGGCCCGCCCCGCGAGCCTGGCGAACCTGCTGGGACAGTAGGTGCACCACCAGGGCCGCCCGCGGGCACGCAAGGTAGGGCAAAAGAGAAATCGTCCCAGTATTGAAGTGTTGATTGGAAGTCACAGTGTTGCAACGCGACACGCGATTCCATGACGCGCCATGCGATTCTAAATATGACGGAACCTAATTTCGTCGGTGGGTTTATTGGCGGTGCGCTGATCGGCGTGGCGAGCCTGCTCTTGCTTGCCTTGAATGGCCGCATTGCCGGCGTATCTGGGATACTTGACGGCCTCGTGACTGGTGATACGGGGGAGCGCCCGTGGCGCGCGACATTTGTGGCAGGTCTTATCGCGGGTGCTGGGCTGTATGCGCTGCTTCAGGGCGGGATCTTATGTCCGTTAGGCGTGGTCCAATAGTAGAGATCGATAATGTGAGACTTCTTAAAGATAATTGTTAGCTCAACAGAACTAGGGTAACTCCGCTAAGAGACGGCCAGCACCCTGAACAGTTTGGCGGACGTGGAGCCGCTTCTGCACGTACCAGACTCGCGCAGCGACAGGATGGACGACCGGTACTCCCAGGTCTTCCTCCGCCGGCACCACATCGATGACTCGCCAGGCGCCGGAGCCGAGAAGATAAATCCCCTGAGCGCCGGGATGTTTGAGAAACGATCGCTTGAGGTGCAGATAAATCTCCTGGGAGGAGATGTTGCCCGCTTCGTTCGGTGAAGTGTTCATGCCCTCCATTGCGAGCACCTCAAATCCTGCGTCGGTAAAATATCGCGTAAAAAGCTCGTTGAGCTTGTTGTCGCTGTAGTAAGTGCAGCCGACGAATCGCTTTATGCCCAAGGCCCGGAGAGCTTCGGCCTGCGTCATCCCGGAGGTGAAGATAGGCACCTTGTACTTCTCTTCCCACTGCTTCACGATCTCTTGCTCACCCTTGTAGCTACGCACCATAAACGGTGGCGCCCCTTCGGGATGCATGAGGTCGACGCCTATCCTGGCAAGCTCGGCTACGCGCTCGTTGTAAGTTTCCAGGGCGTCAAGATAACCGCGCTCCGTGTGCTCTTTGATTCCGGCGTACACTGGAATCACGCCGACGCCCTCCGGGAGCAAGCGAATGAACTCTACGAGTGATCCCGATCCGTACGTGGGTTTCACGACTCCGACTGTTCCCCGCCAGCTCGCTGTGGCCATTTCAGTCCTCCTTCTTGCAGCCTGTTTATCTTCTTTTGATTCTATGCGCAGCCCGCCCTAAATCACAAGAGAGTTTTTACTTGCTTGGCAGAGAAAAACTTGTAAGATTAGCCAGCCTTTGAGCATATCCTTACCTTTCCTTAGAGACGACATCCAGGATAGCGTAGCCGGTCATTAAAAGGAGAGAAGTCTGCCAATCTCAGGACACCTATAACCGGTTTGAAGAGAGGGGCTTCATCTTGGTGACTAACTTGGTCCCAACTTAGCGGCCGATCCTACTGACCCGCCGGCACAAGGTGATATTGGACACTGATCTGGCAGAGCTTTACGGAGTTGAAATAAAGGCACTCAACAGAGCTTTCATGCGGAATCAGAGAGATAAAAAGGGTACCAGGCTACTTTTTTAGGGTAAGCTCGCGCAGTCTTATTCAGCTTCGGTCTCTGACTCTTCCTTAAGGCGGCGTTTGCGCACCGCATCCGCGAGCGTGTCGAGCAGCTTGCGGCTGTCTTCCCAGCCGATGCAGGCGTCGGTAATGCTCAAGCCATAGACGAGTTGCTTGCCCGGCAACAAGTCCTGCCTGCCAGCCTTGAGGTGGCTCTCGGCCATCACGCCGAAAATGCGTCCGTCGCCGTCGGCGATCTGGGTCACCACTTCGCGTCCGACTTCAACCTGCCTCTGCGGGTCTTTGGCACTGTTGCCATGGCTGAAGTCGATCATGAGCCGCGCCGGGATGCCGGCCTCCGCGAGACTCTTGGCCACAGCATCCACGCTTGCCGCGTCGTAATTCGGCTGTTTGCCGCCACGGAGAATGACATGGCAGTCCTCATTGCCGGTGGTGGACACGATGGCTGACCGGCCGGCCTTGGTCACCGACAAGAAATGATGCGGCGCGTGCGCCGCGCGGATCGCGTCGAGTGCGATTCGGATGTTGCCGTCGGTGCCGTTTTTGAAGCCGACTGGGCACGATAGGCCGGAGGCGAGCTCGCGGTGTACCTGGCTCTCGGTCGTGCGCGCGCCGATGGCGCCCCAAGATACGAGGTCGGCGATGTACTGCGGCATGATCATATCGAGAAACTCGCACGCTGCCGGCATGCCCATCTGATTGAGATCGAGCAGCAGCCGGCGTGCGGACCGCAACCCTTCGTTGATGCGGAAGCTGCCGTCCAGATCAGGATCGTTGATCAACCCCTTCCATCCGACGGTGGTGCGAGGTTTCTCGAAATAGACGCGCATGACCACCAGGAGATCACCTGCCAGCCGGTCCTTAGCCTCCTTAAGCTTGTGGGCGTATTCGTGAGCGGCTTTCACGTCATGAATCGAACACGGTCCCATGATAACCAGCAGGCGGTCGTCGGCGCCGTGGAGGATACGATGGATTGCCTGCCGCGTCTCGTACACGGTTTCCGCGGCTCTCTGCGTGATGGAAAACTCGCGCAGCAAATCCGCCGGCGGCAAAAGCTCCTTAATTTCCCTGATCCGTAAGTCGTCAGTTCTGTATTCCATGGCGGCGCACACTTAGCGTAGACAACCCATGATAAACCAAGTGAATGCGAATCTAAATGGTTGCCGCGTCTGGAAGGTGAGGGCTTCGACTCGATCTTAAAATAGATTCCGCATGAAGCAGACTTCTATCTTTCAAAGTTTCACGCCCCACAAGCCTAGCAGAACCGCATACCCATACGAATCACGTCTTCAGATGGGGATTTTTTTGTCACCTAGGTGACATATCTTGACAGGGTCCTATTGGAGGATACGATGTCAAAAGCCTTGCGAGGAGGCTCTTTATGGCATCAGTGTACAGAAAAACGCAAGGTCAAGATACCTGGCATTTTTGTCGAAACTGCTCTCACTGGCCGATCTACGATTATATCGAGCGGCCGGAACTTCCAAGTAACGCAGAGCTTTGTAACGAGTGCGACCAGAAACAGCGCGAAGGAAATTGTCGCTAAACGCTTGCCGATGATACCGTTTGAAACTTAAAGCTCGCCTGATCTCCCGCAAAATAGAGAACTTGCAGAGAATCGGAATAGTCTATCAGCTTTTTAAAAGCGAATTGGTCAAAACAAGGTAAGCAAACAACCCTGTTCTGATATTCGACCGGTACCACGCTTTTCCACAGATCGTCCGGAACGTGGAAATCGAATTTATCCACACACCCACACACCTTGCAGGTCTGCTGCTTGCCGCCTCTAAATGAACGAGCATTTATATCCATTATTCGCGTCATGGATGTTTTCGCCCGTGGTTGTGACTAAACTGAAGTGGAGATCTGAGTAGGTTTGCAGTGGACTTGGTATGAGTCCTGCACGCCTTGGGTATCATCCCTGCGGCTGCTCATGAACTCTAAGACGCAAGGGGCATACCAACCCTGAAGATGTAAACGTAACCTTGTGAATAAAAATAATAATTCTTCCGAGGAGATTATTTGAGGGATTCCAAGCTAAATGATATTCCGTACATTGGATCAGGAGCTCTAAGATTTTGCCTATGAAAACAGACGCATAACCACGTCGGCTTTTTCCTACATTTCAACATGCGTGCAAGTTAGTGAAATACAAAGCCCAAGGAATCAGGAGACCACTATGCTAGACTTCACCAGCAAGTTCGGCCGGCACGTAAGTCGTCGCCTCCGCCAAGAGAAAGTCATCTGGCTCACCACCGTCGATTCTCACAGCACGCCTCAACCGAGGCCGGTCTGGTTTCATTGGGATGGGGAAACCGTCCTGATCTTCAGCGAAAAAAACAAAGCGAAGCTCAGGCATATTGCCAATAATCCGAACGTCTCCTTGAACTTCAACACGGACGAGGATGGCGGCGATGTGGTCGTCCTTGTGGGTAATGCTCGGATCTTGGACGAGCTGCCGGATCCAAATCGGGTCAGGACTTACCTCAGAAAGTACACGCAAGGCATCAAGGATCTGCGGATGACTGTTGCGCAGTTTACAGATTCATACTCCGTTCCGATTCTTGTTACTCCACGAGCTATGCGAGGCTTCATTGAGTGAACGGATGAATGATGAAAGCTGAAACCGGAAGGGAAATGAAGTTTATTACTTTGAAACCGCGACTGAGGTGATGAAGGCTTCAATCAATGCGGACAAGAGCAGCAATGGGAGGATAATGACTTAGCTCAAGGAAAAGTATAGAAAGCCCCTAAAATAATCCCAAAGACGACGTGGGCGATGATTACCGAAATTGGAGTCTGAAAACCATAGTTGAGGGCGAGAAACCCCGGAGGCTCGAGCTGGCGCATCAGAGTCGGACCCTGTTGTTCGCTGGCCATGCGTGGGTGGAGCCCGGGCATGAGCCGCATACCGACAGTGAGAACGAAAGCGGCATGAACCAAACCAGTCAGCGTGCCACGCCACCACGTGGCCTCGCCCCAAAGGTGGAATGCAGCCACATAGATGAGCGAAAAGAGCCACCCGTTAATCAAGTGAAAGAAAAAACCGATGAGCTTTGCACGGTCTCGGCTCGACGTGAACATGGTTCCGAGCATGTAGGGAATATTCATCCGCGTGAAGCCAAGCCCCTGGCTCCCGGCCATCAGCGTCGTCAGTACGATCGTCGCCACAAATCCCCACAGCAGCCAGCTCCCCCAGTTCATACGCGTGCCTGCGGCATCGGCGCAGGGCTTTTCGCCGGAATGGGGCGCTCCAACGGCTTCTCGCCCTTCAGCCGTTTCGCCAGTGAAAGGGCGGCGTTGATCAGGCCCACGTGCGTGAACGCCTGGGGGAAATTTCCCAGCGCATCTCCGGTCTCTGGGTCGATCTCCTCTGCGAACAGCCCCAGATCGTTTGCGTAACCAATCAGCCGTTCGAAGACCTCTTGCGCCTCCGCGGCGGTGCCGCCACCAAGCGCCAAATACTCCGCCCCCCAAAAACTGCAGATGCCGAACGCCCCCTCCCCGGGTGATTCCCCCGTGCGATAGCGGTACAAGAGACCCGCACCCGCTCCTAGGCGCTCGCGGATCCGAGCATACGTTTGCCGCACCCGGTAGGACGACGCCTTATCAAATCCGTACCAGGGTAGCAGGAGAAGGCTCGCATCAAGCTCGTCTGTATCTAACCGCGCGGCATAGCTTTCCAGACGCGGATTCCAGGCGCGTTCTTCAACCTCGCGACGGATCGCGTCCCGGTTCTTTTGAAAGTCGCTGACGGGAGCTTCGGGGAGATGGCCGTGAGCATGAAGCTCAAGGAGCCGATCCAGAGCGGTCCAGCAAAGGACCCGCGAGTGGGTGTTATTGTACCGTCCGGAGCGCGGCTCCCAGATTCCCTCATCCGGCTTCTGCCAGTTGCGGCAGACGTAATCGCCGAAGGCGCAGAGCATATTGCGCGTCTCCCGATCCAATGTGCCGTCGGTGCAGACGAAATGAGTCACGGCGTCGATAACTTCGCCGTAGACGTCGAGCTGCAGTTGACCAAAGGCCGCATTGCCGATCCGGACCGGTCGAGACGAACGGTATCCGGCGAGATGATCAAGCGTCCGCTCTCTCTCAGGCGCATTTCCATAGATGTCGTAGAGGATTCGCAACTCCGGACGCGTAAGCCGGGTCGAGTGGATCAACCAGCTTACAAATGCTTCGGCCTCTTCGGTGCATCCCAGGCCGAAAAGCGCGCGCACGGTCAAGGCGGCGTCGCGCAACCAGCAGTAACGGTAATCCCAGTTAAGGTCTCCGCCGACACGTTCGGGAAGGGAGGTCGTCGGCGCCGCGACGATGGCACCCGACGGTGCGTAGAAGAGGAGCCTCAGCACGAGAGCGCTCCGGATCACAGCCGCACGGCCAGGCCCGTCGTACTTCAAACGCGAGGCCCAACGCTCCCACCAGGTAACCGAGCGTGCTATGGCTTGGCGCGTCCTCTGACCGAGCGGCGGAAGGACCGCCGGCCATTCAACTGAGAAGGTGAGGGAGAAATCGAGCGCCTCTCCAGCGCGGAGGCGGGCCGTCGCATGGGCCCGTCCATCGCCAAGAAGAGTCATAGGGACGCTCGACTGGAGGGTGAGGAGACCGTAACCCGTTTCGACACGGATCCCGAATTTCCCGGCGTCCCGCGCCCGGACCGTCCGCTGAGCGTATCGAGGTCGGGGATCGAAGAGGATTTCGACTTCGACCTCGCCTTTCTCGCACTCGACGAGGCGCAGGATCTCATGCTCAGGAAGCAGGTGCCTCCTTTTCTCTTCCTCAGACGCAACAGGCATGAGATCGATCAACAACAGGGAACCCGTCTCCGTTCGGAACCTGGTCTCGAGGACATTAGTCTCATCCACATATCGCCGCTCCGTCTTAAAGGGAGCGGTCGGAGCGATGCGCCAGTGACCCGCTTGAGGGTCTAGCAAAGCGCCGAAGACCGACGAGCTGTCAAACCGTGGCCAGCAGAGCCAGTCAATCGACCCCTCGCGGGAGACCAAGGCCGCAGACCGGCAATCGCCTATGATCGCGTAGTCTTGGATCCGCTGCGTCGCCATTTACCTTAGAAAGTGAAAGGACCGGTGTCAGACGGTATGAAAGAGCAGCCGCCTGGTAGCATGGGTTCGTTCATGGAGACTTATTACTTTGAAACCGCGACTGAGGTGATGAAGGCTTCAATGAATGCGGACA
>DASYRN010000038.1:0-8037 GCA_036004365.1 Binatia bacterium | reverse complement strand
GGAGCTAGAGGGGGGGCGAAAGAGCAAAGGTTGGGGTCGGGTCTTGCATTACGACAATGTGTGATTGCAAGACTTGACCCTCCCGAGTTTGCATGTTTCCGGACCTAGACGGTGTGGGTCAATATGTGTATGAACTGTGGCGCAATGATTAGAGAGGAAAAGCGGATACGTTCAATTATTGACACGGCGGGGATTTCTGGGAACAGTATACGGCATTGTAACGGAAAAACAGATATTTACTTTTTCATGTCTAACTTAGTGCGTCAGACCGATCGCGATAGCGACGGCTGAGTTTTACATTAAATTTGATCCCTCCCCCTATTTCCTGAGTTTCCAACGCATCGCTACAACGCGGAAAGCTCTTAGCGCCCCCTACTGGATTCCGGCTGCGCGCAAGTACTGGAGATCCACGAAGCGCTCCGGTGATGGCAGAGGGGGTTTTAGCTCTCCCGCTTCCGCCATGAACTGAATTACTTGGCCTAATCCCTGAACGTCAATCTCACCCTGCTTGGGTACGACGCCACGGTCCGGCTCGAAATAGAGCGCGAGGGTTTGACGAGCGATCTCCTCGGACGAGCCTGTGGTGTCCAAGATGATTTTGATAATCTCCTCACGGTTAGTGGGATCGCGCATGAACCGGTAGGCTGAAGCGAGTCCGCGAACATAGCGAACAAGCACATCCTTGTTCGCCTCTCCCCATGAGCGTCTTACAGCGCTAACAATGAACTGAAATTTCGGCACCGCGTCGGTAGAAACTCCGAGTCTTCGGTAGCCCTGCTTGAGCAGTACAAGGTCCTCCGGCTGTCCGAGTGGCACCGCATCGCACTCCCCCTTCTTCAAGCACTGAGATCGGGCCGGCGTCCCGACCAGTTCCTTGACTCGGAAGTCTTGCTCGTTAATACCGTTAAGGGCCAATAGCTTGCGCATCGAAATCGAGATCGTGTCGACGGCGAGCGAGAGACCGACGACC
The DNA here is from genome assembly GCA_036004365.1 of Binatia bacterium. Lineage (GTDB taxonomy): Bacteria > Desulfobacterota > Binatia > UBA9968 > UBA9968 > DP-36. The sequence continues at coordinate 7,067 of DASYRN010000038.1, read as the reverse complement.
TTTCCCTTCAGGTCGGCAAAAGTCTTAATCTCCGGTTTAACCATGAGACTGTAAATCGGCGTCGCTGTCTCTCCGGCGATAGCCACGCCTTCGGAGCCCTTGATCGCGGCCTGGATCAAGTAAGGTGTTGCCGTGCGGGTGATATCGACCACGCCCTTGTCCAACGCCACCATCATATTGTTCGCTCCGCCCTCGATGGGGCGCATCTCGAGGTTGATCCTTTCTCGAACAAAGAAATCTTTTCGCTGAGCGACGTAGAATTGAAGCGCTGAGACCGTCTTAATCGTCGATGGAATCTGTCCGTAACGCACAGTGACGGTTTGAGATTGCGCGTGGTGAACGGAGGTTAAGAATAGCACCGCTCCTGCAACAGCGACCACCATGCGGTTCATAGTTCCTCCTTTGATTTTTCTCTTCGACGCGAATAGCTAACACGAACGTCAGCCAAGGGTCAACCGAACGGAGATGCACGCCTCATGAGAGGTACGCGTGGCTTTCGCACATCGAATTAGGGTATATACACCCTAGTCTTTTGGAAATTTTCATACCCGCGAGGTTGAATTGTTTGGGAATGAAGGACCGTAGCGTAACTATCCTCTTTCTCCTTCTCACACTGTTTTTCTCCACAATTGGGTGTGGCAGCCACTGGACATCAGCGCACCGTGCAGCCGATTCTCGGAAGCTCCATGAATTGTTTGACAGCTACTTCGAGGAACACCTCCGGCTCCATCCGGTCTTTGCCACCTCGATCGGTGATCATCGATACGACGATCAGCTAGGCGATGGCATCAGCGAAGCCCATCGAGAGCGCCAGCGGCTGCTTATTGCCAGGACCCTCGACGAACTGTCTAAATTTGAGCGGGACTCCTTCGACGCAGGAGACCAGTTAAGCTACGATCTATTTAAGCGTCAACTCAGCTTAGGTTTCGAAGGGCTGCAATTCCACCAGCATCTGATCCCGGTCCAACAACTCTTCAGCACGCCGATTGAGTTTCCCCTGCTAGGATCCGGATCTGGCATTCATCCTTTTAGAACGGTTCGTGACTATGAAAACTTTCTGAAGCGGATAGCGGGATTTCAGGCGTGGGTGGAGACTGCGATTGCCAACATGCAAAGAGGCATCGAGCTCGGAATTGTTCAGCCCAAAGTCGTCATGGAAAGGACGCTGCCGCAGCTTGAAGCGATGCTGTCTTCAGACGTTAAACAGAGCATCTTCTATCAACCCGTTCGCCAGATGCCATCGAGTTTCAGTGAAGCTGAAAAGACACGGATAACCACCGAATACACACAGGCCATCGAAGAACGGATTATTCCAACCTACAAGAAGCTTCACGCCTTCATCAAAGAGCACTATTTGCCTAAGTCCAGAGCCAGCGTGGGCCTCTCCGAGCTCACAGGAGGAAACGAATGGTACGCTCACCTTGTAAGAGTCCACACCACGACCGATCTAGCGCCCGATGAAATTTTCCAACTAGGCCAGAACGAAATCGAGCGAATTAAAGCAGAAATAGACAAACTCAAGGAAAAAGTTAACTTTCGGGGAAACTCAGCTGAATTCACGAAATATCTGTCTGCCAATGCTCCTAATTACACGACCAAGGAAGAGCTGATCAGAGCGTACGAAAAGATTCGAGCGCAGGTTACGCCGCAACTCGTCACGCTGTTCGGTCGGATACCGAAAGCTCCTTACGAAATCAGGCCCATAGAAGATTTCCGCGAAAGATCAGCGCCTTCTCAATATCGGTCGGCTTCCCCTGATGGCTCGCGTCCGGGGATCTTCTATATCAATGCGGCTGGAATAAAGGCGAGTCCACGCCGGCCATCTGAATCCCTTTTCCTTCATGAGGCGGTTCCTGGACATCACTTTCAAATATCTCTGTCGCGCGAGCAGGAAAGCTTGCCCCGATTCAGGAGGTTCGGCAGCTACACCGCCTTTGTCGAAGGCTGGGCGCTTTACGCCGAGAGTCTCGGCACGGAGCTGGGACTCTATACCGAACCGCATCAATATTTCAGCCGCCTCAATTCCGAACTGTTTCGGGCGGCGCGCCTCGTGGTTGACGTCGGACTGCACCGTAAGGGATGGACGAGGGAGCAGGCGGTGAGATTTTTGATGGATAATACCTTAACCAGCGAGTCCGGCGCCGCGTTAGAAATCGACCGCTACATTGCTATACCAGGCCAAGCTCTCGCCTATAAAATTGGCCAGCTAAAAATCTCCGCCATTCGTTCAAAGGCCGAGAAGCTCCTGGGTCCTAAGTTCAACATCCGAGCTTTCCACGACGAATTGCTCAAAGACGGCGCGCTGCCGCTAGACCCGTTGGAAGTCAAAATGGATGCTTGGATCAGCGGACAAAAGTGGAATCAAACGTAGGATAGGCGAACAACTAGAGTGACTCGTTATTCGGATTACGATGCCTTTGCTTGGATCTATAACAAGCACTGGGGAATCCGCTACGCACAGATGGTGTTGCCCCCCCTTGAGAAGCTGATCTTGCCGCGGCTTCCTCAGAATGCCCACATACTTGACCTCTGTTGCGGTACAGGACGATTGGCTCAAGCACTGGTGGCGCGCGGATACGAAGTAACCGGTCTCGACGGCTCGCAGGAGATGATCGGCTTTGCTCGTGAAAACGCACCCGCAGCGGAGTTCATCGTGGATGATGCGCGTCACTTCAAGCTGCCCGATCTCTGCCACGCAGTTATCTGTATGTACGACAGCCTCAACCATATTATGACGTTAGAGGGGTTAACGTCTGCCTTGCACAATGTCTATGCAGCACTACGCGTAGGGGGAATGTTTTTCTTTGACTTGAACATGGACGAAGGATACAAGGCACGTTGGCACAATTCGTTCAGTATCGTCGAGGATAACCTTGTCTGCGTGATTCGGAACAGCTATCGGCCTGAGGACAAGGTGGGCCAGGCTAACATCACGATCTTCCGCTTAGAAGGAGATTGGCACCGGTCAGACCTGAGGCTCGTACAGAAATGCTATTCTGAGGAAGAGATTCGCTCAGCATTAGATATTACCGGCTTCACTCACATTCAGACTTACGATGGGTTGCGGGACCTGGAACTATCCAGAGAGGTGGGAAGAACATTCTTCGTTTGCGATAAACATGCGCAAGGGTAGCTCAGAAAATAACTCAGAGATGGCCGACATACTCGAAGCCAAGACAGCCGAAGACCTTCAGACCGCAAGAAACCTCTTCGAGGACTACGCCAAGTCTCTCGGTTTCGATCTCGACTTCCAGGATTTCGACGCAGAACTTCAGAACCTGCCCGGCGACTATGCCCCGCCGCATGGCTGCATTCTTCTTGCGAGGCAAGGCGACCGGACCGTTGGTTGCGTCGCTTTGCGTAAATGGGATGGCACTACCTGTGAAATGAAGCGGCTCTACATCATCCCAAAAGCCCGTGAGCATGGCATCGGTCGACAACTCGCAGAAGCAATTATCCATCAGGCGACGGAGATGGGATACAAGAGAATCCGCTTGGATACTCTTTCTTCCATGCATGCCGCAAATCGGCTTTACTCGTCGCTAGGTTTCCGCCCGATCGAGCCTTATCGCTACAATCCTCTCGAAGGAGCCGCGTTCTACGAGCTCGTTCTTTAACCCCGTCGCAAATGAATCTCAGGTAAGCGAGAGAGCGGGAATATCGATCAGGAGGAAGCGGGGAAGACAAGCGTCTTGATGACCACGGGAACGGCGCCCGAGGACGGAATGAGGGCGCCGATATCGATGTAGTCGAATTCGCTCAGAGCAACGCCGTCGATGGAAATAACGGCGCCTTCCAACTTCATCTCTTCTTTGAAATGCAGGCCAAGAATGCCGCCGATATCGCCGTCGCTGACCAGGGTCAAAGGGTGCCCTTTGGCAATTAATTTCTCCAGCCCATCTTTCAAGCCTGAACAGAATGCCTGCAAGCGGGCGAATGTCGCCGATCCCTTCCAGTGGAAGCCGATGGCGACGGGCCGTTTTCCATCCACAAGATCGAGCTTTCCTAGGGCTTTTTCGACTGCCTCTTTAACCTCCGTTGGATTGATCTCCTCGTGGCCCAGCGAAAACTCCGGGACTACAACCGGGACATTACGCACCGGCACCGCTTCCAGCGGATCGATAAAGATCGTGCTTCCGCTCACCTGAATCGTGTACTGCGACGCGCCGAGCACGGTGGCCCGGATTCTTGCAACCGGCTCCAACACAAAAATGCCCAAGCGCTGAGCTCTCTGCTTGACCTCCTCGGCGAGCAGCGATCCCAGGTCACCATAATCGCCCGTATGACGGCCATAGATAAACTCTGAAACGCCTCCCGAAAAGGTGATCGAGTCGATCTCTCCCCGGTAGGACAACGGAGGTATTCTTAGCACCTTCCGCGTCTCCTCCGAGGGAGGCTTGGCAGCCACCACCTCGAACAACTTGTCCGTCATGAGGGACACCATCGCCGGCAACTTTGAGCGGTCGATTTTTTTTCCCACCGCCACATCCAAGCCGACTGCCAAAGCAAAATATCGCCCGGCCTCTTCGAGGCGAGTCACGACGTCGTTTTGGTCAATCACGATTAGGCGCGCGCCGACGTCTAGCGCCGTCACCTCCCGTACCCTGCCATTGGCGCAGATCGCAACTTTGCTCGTGCCGCCACCGATGTCGACGTTCATGCAGAGCCCGCCTGTCTTGGCCGATTGCGCCACGGCGCCGGAGCCGTAGGCCGCCATGGTGCTCTCCAAGCTATCGCCAGCGCTGACGGCCACAAAGCGGCCGGCCTCGCGCGCGAAGAGCTCCCCGATCGCGCGCGCGTTGCGGCGACGCACCGCCACACCGGTGAGAATCAGCGCGCCCGTGTCCACGTCGTCGCGCTTGAGCTGGGCGCGATCATACTGACGGTTGATGAACTCTCCCAGCACTCGAACGTCAATCGTGGAGTCGTCCACGTAGGGGGTAAGGAGAATTTCAGACTCGTAGAGAACCTCGCGGCGCACGACAACGTAGCGCGTCCCCTCCTGCTTCATCTCTAAACGAGAAAACACGAGATGAGAGGTCGACGAGCCGATGTCTACGCCGACGCTCGTGAGCTTGATCTCATCTTCTTCGACGATGTGGCGGCTGGCGCTGGTAAAACTACCCTGGCCCGCTGATGTCCCCACAAACTTCCTTAGTTCGGTCAGACGGAACAGGAGATCAGGGTTTTTGGTAGAGCGAGGGTTCCATCCTGGAGGCAATTCCCTGTTGCTTCAGCGTCTCCTCGTGCTCCTTACGCAGGAAAGGATCTTCGTCATAATAGGGAATGGCGGTGCCACCGTCCTTGAGGTCGATCGCGCCGTAGTCGATATTCTGCTCGCCCGGGCGGCCCTTGCTGCGTCCCGGAGCATTGGGCCCGAACCAAGCGGTCAAGCGCAACGGCTCTTTGCTGGCACCAAAGTGCGCGTGGAACCAGTTGCCGCTCATAGGCGCCGCGCTGACCATGCCGACCGGCTCGTAGTCCTGACGCTTCACGAATTCCCCCTTCCCATCCTTCCACGGCGTCTGGCCGAGACTGGCGGGCCACGTATAGGTATAGCCTTTGCCACCGAGACAGATCAGCACGGCAGCCGAGCCATGAGCGTGAGCCTTGGAGTAGCGTCCGTTTTGATGCTGGCCGATCCAGAGATAGAAGTTATTGCCGGTCATATGCGGCTCGATGCGCCGGTAACCTGGCGAGCGCCTGTTATCCAAGGGCAGCTCACAGCCCATGATATCTGGAATGATATTCGTGCGGCGCATCGCCAGCCCGCGCACCGGGTCGGGCGCGATCTCCTCGTTGGGTTTGTAGTAATCGTCCGTCGGATCAAAGCGGTCTTTAAAGTCATAGGGGCAGTTGAAAATGAAATCGGGATTCGAATAGAGATCCATGGCGTTCGGCGCCGTTGTTCCCGCAAGCAGCAGCGCCGGGCTGGAAGTGGCATTGACGATCCGATGCCAGGCATTGAGCGGAATGGAAAATAGGGAGCCTTTCTGCCACTCGAAGGTGAGTTTTTTGCCGTTGCCGTCGGACCAAACCTCAGTCGTCCCTCGACCTTCCACCACCAGATAGAGCTCTTCATAGAGGTGGCGCTCGGCGTTGAGCGCGCCGGCTCCGGGAACTTCAACCACATAGCAGCCCCAGAGTCCCTCTGTTCCCAGCAACTGTATGAAAGTGCCGCTTCCGCCCATCCTCTTCCAGGGCTTGCGGGGAAGGTCTTGCACTTTCTTAACACCGATCTCCCGGTAGATCGGGATCCCTTGCTCCTCCATGAAGAGATCGTAAGCCGACTGAGGGCGGAGAAACTTGCCGTAACCAGCCTTTGTTTTCTCGTCCGTCGGTGCCTGCCATTTAGCTTCCTGCTGCTCGTGGTCCATGAATCCTCCCTTTGCGTGTTACTGCAATCCCAAAATACTGAAGCGTGAGATAAAAATTATCTGATAACTGATTAATATGTCAAACTGTGGAAGATAGGCCGGGAAAGTTTAGATGCACTAAACTTCCGTTGAAGACGACCCCGTCCGCTTGGCCCAATAATCGGTCGATGACTTGGACTTCCCCAGCGCCTCGGCGTTTTCGAAACCCGGCGCCATGCCCTCGGAGGTACCCGCCAGAACCTGATGGTGCTCGATGTTGACAAGGCGGAGCCAGCTCTGCTGCCCCATAGTAAGTGCGATGAAGCAACCCAGCTCGACGAGCTCGGGCTCGGAGAAATACTTATAAAGTCTCTCCCAAAACATGTCATCGGTGTCGAGGCGCCAGGTAATCGCCTCCGCATAAGCTAGAGCCGCCTTCTGGCGCTCGTCGTAGCGGGTCGATTTCTCGAAGTTGAGCAGCTCGTCGTATTGCGCTTCTTCTAGGCCAGCCTTTGCAGCCTTCATTGAGCGCTGGTTGCCGCAGTATTCACAGTTGATCGAGCGTGAAACGTAAACGCGACACAGCTCTTTGATGCTATGGTCGCACACCCCGTTCTTGAAGATATCGCGCCAGGAATTGGCGAAGGACCAAAAGCAAGCCGGCACATGCGCGCGGACAGCAGAGCTCTCCGGCCGTGGGGTACCTTCCCG
>DASYRN010000037.1:0-54260 GCA_036004365.1 Binatia bacterium | reverse complement strand
CAAGGTCTGACCAAGACCAGGGAAGGGTGGGTGCAAAAACTGGAGGGACTCTTTGAAAGCCAGACCTGGAACGAGGAGAGCCTCGCCAACCTGGAAGAAATTCTCCTGTCTGCCGACGTCGGCGTAAAGGCAACCCAGAGGCTCACGGATGGTGCCAACCTCTACGTGAGAGGAAGGACCGTGCGGGAGCTTTTTTCGTTTTTCGAAAAGGAGATCACCCACCTTTTAAAGGAGCGTCAGCGAACCTCAGCGATGGCGCCTCTCTCTCAGCTCCCCTGGGTCGTACTTTTTTTGGGCGTCAACGGCGTGGGTAAGACGACGACGATTGGAAAAATGGCAGCCACGTATCAGCAACAAGGAAGAAAAGTCTTGCTTGTGGCTGCCGATACGTTTCGCGCTGCCGCCATCGAGCAACTCGAGATTTGGGGCCAGAGAGTCGGAGCGGAGACGATCAAGCATCAGCCGGGAGCCGATCCTTCGGCCGTGGCCTTTGATGGCATTCAGGCAGCGCTAAAGCGGAGAGCCGATGTTGTGCTGATCGATACCGCGGGAAGGCTGCACACGAAGAGCCATCTGGTCGAAGAGCTAAAGAAGGTGCGGCGGGTGATTGCCAAGGCAAAGCCCGGAGCACCTCACGAGACACTTCTCGTTCTGGACGCCACGACCGGCCAAAACGCTCTGCAGCAAGCGAAAGTTTTCAAGGAAGCCCTGGAGATCACGGGAATTGTTCTGACCAAGCTCGACGGAACAGCCAAGGGCGGGGTGGTTATTGGCATTCAGGAAGAACTGGGTATCCCCGTTCAGTACATCGGCGTCGGAGAAGAGTTTACCGACCTTCAGCCTTTTGATGCTGAGAAATTCGTCCAGGCTCTTTTTGGGAAATGAGGCGCCGTTGATTAGTCTACTTCAGCCTTTTGACTGTGTGTCCGCCTTCCGCCTATTGCCTTTACGCCCTTGGTTTCGTTCCTGTTGCCTGATGCCATGCCTACTGTCTCCTGTCCGTTTGAGGGATACAGTACGAGAAAATGTCAACGAAGTTTACGGCATTGGTAACGAGCTTTACAGGAGCTATAAGCTACTATTTTACTGAGGGAATTCTTTTTCTTTTGGATCACCCCTGTAAACGCCGTAAACGATAAACTGGGAATACGGGCTTCCCTCAAATCTTCACCAATGAATCTAACCCGCTGATTATCCGGGGAATAACTGGCCGCGGCCGGTAGTCAGAGATCCATGGCACAACGCTTGCTCAAAGATGTTAACACAAATCGAAAGCTGACTTAGGAGGATTCTATGAGCGATATCATCTTTATCTCAACCGTCATGTCAGTGCTTGTTTTTCTCATGCTCTGGAATGCTTACGATCCGCGATGAGCTCGACCCTGTAGGAGTCCGTTTACAACCCTGCCCTGGACATTTCGACGTTTCGGGAATTCTCAAAACGTGGAAATGATCTCCAGCGATCCCTTCGCTCTAAGGACCGATGAACGACGACCACGCTTTTATCTTACCGTTGCCTATTTCAGCCGGAGGCCGATCGGCCCAATTTTTTGCGGAGCCTCTTGCCGTGCCTTTTCCTATGCCTGATGCCGTTAGGCCAGTGCGAAGAGCGCTTTTGGATTGTGGTAGGTGATCTTCTCGTATTGTGCCGGGGTAATGCTCCCCTTGTTCTTCAGGTTGCGAAGAGCTTCTATCTCGGTGGATTGGTCGTTGTGACCGTAGTCGGTGCCGATCGTGATATTGTCCTCGCCTGAGTATCTAAGGATGTGGTCCACGTCGTCATCCGTCTGGCACGAGACATACTGTCGGTACTCCTTCATCGGGTTGTCCGGCAGTTTCTTTCCCTGGGCTGACCAGCGCCGCTGCAAGTCCTTGACCACATAGGGTATCCATTGCGCGGCAGCTTCCGCCCAGTGAAACCGGAGCTTAGGGAATAAGTCCGGCAATCCGGACATGATCACCGAATGGAACGCGCCGATGACGGGAATGCGGAACTTCCAGAAGCTGCCTCCGCCGTTGTACTGGGACACCAGGTCGATGTCGTATGGGTTGCCGTTGCCGACGTGCACTCCCACGGCGAGGTTGAGGCGGCTCACCTCCTCGTAAACGGGATAGAAATAGGGATCGGTGATAAGCCGGTTTCCTTCGATGCCGCGCATGAAGACGCCGCATGTCCCGTGCTGCTGGCAAAATCGTAGCTCCTCCAACGATGCGCTCATATCAAGCAGTGGCAAGACGCAGATCCACCTGAGGCGCCCTTGACCTTGCCTGTAAATGTCGGCCAACCAGCGATTGTAGCCCTTGCAGATGGCGATCTCCCATTCGGGCTTGTCGGTTACCTGCTCGATAAAAATAGTGGGATAGAGCACCTGGGTGTCGATACCCAGCTCGTCCATGTGTTTGAGCCGGGCCGGGACGTTTTCCATCTCTCGAGTTTCCCGAGGAGTGTGCATCACGCGGCCCGTGCGCTCCGAGACTTCGGCGAGCTGCTGGGCGGTCAGGACGACCCGGACCAAGCCGCGTATTTTTCCGTCGACGAACCAGTATTCTCCGCCCTCTTCCTCCCGAGGCCGCACGATGAGGGGCCGGTACTTTTGGTCGGCCCGATCCATGAAATCCCAGGTATGTTCTGACTCAACAACATGGGCATCGGAATCGATGGTAGGCATATCTGATTATCTCCTTATAGCCTGAGAGAAGGCGGTAGCTCTTGACTTCGGGTCTCCGTAGTTTCGTAAGACCATAATGGCCTCATTGTGTCAAGATTCACCAGGCTATGCTCCTTTGGGTAGACGACTTGAACAAGTTCAAACGGTTCAAACCGTTTCTTTGAGTGTGTTCGACTTGAACGTGGTGCCTGCGGGTTATGAGCTCGGCCTGGGCAGGGTATTCAGCGTACGACGGCGGGAGAGAGCGTACGAGCTCGCGACCAGGCCGGAGCGAATATGATTGCTTCCTCAGCGCGTCTACGTCATCGCTGGTCGGATAGGGTGATGTTGAGTAAAAAAAGTCTCTGGAGTCAGGCAGCCATCGTTGAATCGCGCCGGCACGGGCTCTTAGTTCGAAGCTGCCAGCCGCCGGATGGACAAGTGATAGTATCCTGCTCTGGACATTTCGAAGTTTCGCGAATTCGCGAAACATCGAAATTGACGCCCGGCGACTCTTCCCTCTAAAGATCGTTAAGCGACAATTCCCGATTCACGATCCGCGCCACACCCTTCTTCAGCTCTCCGCTTTCATCTTTCATAATTCCGCCTTGTCTTTTGCCCACTTCCGGCTTCTCTGGTCCGTTTGGAAACCCATGCGGGACAGAACCTTCTCGACAAGCGGCTCGGCGTAGGAAAAACGGGACAGTGAGGCAAAGTTCCTCGTTTTGACCTCGCGAAAACACGAAAGATTCGACTGCGATCCGTGGCACTCTGTTTGCTTGTTTTTAATAGGATGCCCCGCCACAGCTCACAGGTCCGGGCAAAATCATCATACAGAAGGAGAGAAACCATGGCTAATGCAACTGCGCATAAAGCTGTCAACAAAGCGCCGGGTGCAGTAAGGTCCTTCCCGGTGCCGAGAGAATTGGCTACGCCTACCGACCTCAAACCGGAGGAGGTGCGCGCAGTCGTCGAGGCGATCAATCCGCTGATTGCGGACGCCTTCGCGCTCTTTATCAAGACCAAGAATTTCCACTGGCACGTCGCCAGCTCGCACTATCGCGACTATCACGTGCTCTTGGACGAACAGGCCGCGTCGATTATGCAGTCGATCGACCCGTTGGCCGAGCGGATCCGCCGCATCGGAGGAACGACCATCCGAAGTGTGTCCCATGTCGCCGAGCTGCAGACCATCTCCGACGACAACAACGAGTTCGTGCCGCCGGACCGGATGATTCAGGAATTGATGAATGACAATCGCCACGTCGCCGAGCAGCAGCGCAAGGCCATCGAAGTCTGCGAGGAGAACCGGGATAGCCCAACCGGCAACGTGCTGCAGGAAATTCTCGACGAGACCGAAAAGCGGATCTGGTTCCTCTACGAGATCAGCACCGGCGGAAAGAATCAATACTGAGCCGCGGAAACCGCGCTCTGTCTGACTACGATTACCCACATTACTCTTGCGATCACGGCCCGATGACCGGCCGTGATCGCAAGAAATACCTACCTCCATGACACTGGCCTGTCCCTCACGGCTTGCCTTGCAATCTCGGGCCTCCCTGCTTGAAAAGTCCGCTCAACTGAAAGAATGATTCGGCTCGAAGCGAGAAGGAGCCAAACAATGGCGCAATCCGTTGCAAAAATCCTCTTGTGGCTTTTCGTCATCAACCTGGGGATCGCGTTTGGCGCCGAGCTTTACGAGTCGATCATCGTCTTCCCGCAGTGGCTCAGCTCGTTGCCCGAGGGCGGATATCATTGGAACGCCGAGGCGGCGCGCGAGGCGAACACCGGGTTAAGATTCTGGGTTTATGTGACGACAGTGCCGCTGACCTTGATCACTTTTTCGAACCTGATCGCCGCTTGGCGGTCCCGGGGCGAAATACGCCGTTGGTGGTTGGGCGCTGTGGCCGTCGTTGTCATTGAAAGGATCATGACTTTCTCGTACTTCATCCCCACTATGGTTCGGCTGCAAAGCGGAGCCTTACCCGAATCGGAGGCCGTCGCGATCGCGCTGCAATGGGGCCGATTGAACCATTTGCGCCACGTTCTCACTCTGCTCGGCTGGCTCGCCGCCCTGAAGGCGTTTTCTTCGTTACCTAAAACAAGAATCTCACGAGCCATGAATGCGGAAAAGATCTAGTATCCCTCTAATCGATCTCAGGTATCTAATTCTTCCGCTACGCTTAGTCTATTCTTGAGATCGATTGCTAGCGTAAGGGGCATTTTTTTACCTGCCTGCTTGACTCTTTCACTTTGCCGGGAATATAGAAGCGAAGGACGGGCCGCCTGGGCTTGATCAAAGACAAGTCCGGGACGGAAGGTCTGAATGGCGCAGCTTATTAATGGTTGTATAGAATGTGATGAATGTAGGAACGAAATTCGTTATGGAGATGAATTTGCGTGTGTATATTGCGGCACTAGCCTATGCGATAGTTGTCTATTTAGACATGAGGATGGATGCTATGTCTCCACTCGGCAGCTCTTTTAATTGGCGCGCTCCCGTCTCAACGAGGGCTAGCGCCGTTCATTCATGACCTTGGTTCACATGCCAGAAATTGTATCCTTGGATGGAGTTGTCTGGAAACCCACCTGAAGCTCACATCGAAATAGCCTTCTTGATCCGCTTCTATTCCTCGCTGACTGGCGCGGCTTGAAAACTCCGGAATTAACCGGCTTAATTGAAAAAAGTTTCGAACCATGGACGACAACACTGATGATCTCGCTTCTTTGAGGATCGAGCGGTCGGCGCAGCGTGAATTTTTGCGCAAGCCCCGTCGAGCTCGCAGAATAGTAGTTGTCGCCATCTTGGTCCTACTTCTCGCCGGTGTTTTTTTTCTTCTTCGGCCTTTGCTCTTCCCGGGTGTCGAGGTTCGTTTAGCGACGGCTTCCTACAATTCGCCAGCGCAGCTGCAGGCCGTTTTGACGGCGAGCGGGTATGTCGTCGCTCTTAGAAAGGCCGCCGTGGCGTCCAAGGGAACCGGCCAGCTCGTCTATCTCGGCGTTCAGGAAGGGGATGACGTCAAGAAAGGGCAGGTGATTGCCCGGCTCGACGATAAGGATGTGGTTGCCGCTCTGGAGCGGGCGAAGGAAAATCTCCGGCTTGCGGAAGCGGACTTGAACGAAGCCAAGCAGAATCTCGAGCGCCAAAAAGTATTGTTGGAGAAGACGTTCATTGCACCCGCCGAGTACGACGCCGCCGAGGCGCGCTACAAGCGGGTCTTGGCTTCCATCGCGGCCGCTCGGGCGGCCGTAAAAGAGGCGGAAGCTGCGGTAGAAAACACTCGTATCACCGCGCCGTTCGACGGGACCGTTTTGAGCAAGAACGCCGATATCGGAGAGATCGTGGCTCCGCTGGCCGGCGCTGCCAGCTCGCGGGCCGCCGTAGTCACGATCGCCGATTTGAGCTCGCTGGAGCTTGAAGCGGACGTTTCGGAAGCGAACATCCCGCGCGTTTTCGCGAATCAGCCTTGTGAAATCACGCTCGATGCCTATCCGGAGCGCCGCTATCCGGGGTACGTGGAAAAAATCGTTCCGACGGCGGACCGGGCGAAGGCGACGGTCATGGTGAAAGTGAAGTTCAAGTCTTACGATCGCCGCGTCCTGCCCGAGATGAGCGCAAAGGTCAACTTCTTGCCGGAAGGATTGAAGAACGTGGAGCAACTGACAAAGCTGTTGCTCACCGTGCCGGACTCGGCTGTGGCCGCGCGTAACGGCAAGAACGTCGTCTACCAGGTCCGGGACGGCAGGGCGGTCGAGGTCCCGGTGGTTTTGGGCCAGCGCATAGGGAATCAGGTGGAAATCACGGAAGGTCTCAAGGCCGGAGATAAAGTCATTGCGAGCGCGGACGAGAAGATCCGCCCGGGAACGAGAGTTGTCGTGAAAGCAATTTAATCCCAACGTCTTACTTTCATGGCCGCCCCCCTGATCGAGATTCAGAATGTATCTAAGTCCTATCAACGCGACCGATTGGAAATTCCGGTGCTCAAAGACATCTCTTTGACTATTCCGGAGGGAGAGTTTCTCGCGTTCATGGGGCCGTCGGGATCGGGCAAGACGACGCTCCTGAATCTCATCGCCGGTATCGACAAGCCCACTCGCGGAAAAATCATCGTCGCCGGCACGGACGTGGCGCAGCTAAGCGAGACCGAGCTCGCGAATTGGCGCTCGCGTCACGTCGGCTTCATCTTTCAGTTCTACAATTTGATTCCGGTTCTGACCGCGGTCGAAAACGTCGAGCTGCCGCTCCTGCTTACGCCGCTCTCCAAGGCGGAGCGGCGCCGACACGCCGAGACCGCGCTCCAGATCGTCGGGCTCGCCGACCGGATGGACCATTACCCGCGCCAGCTCTCCGGAGGGCAGGAGCAGCGCGTCGCCATTGCCCGAGCGGTCGTCACCGATCCAACCATTCTGGTTGCCGACGAGCCGACGGGCGACCTCGACAAAGTGTCGGCGGAAGAAGTGCTCGCTCTAATGGAGCGGCTGAATCGCGAGTTGAAGAAGACGATTCTGATGGTGACGCACGATCCTCGGGCCGCCGAGAGGGCCCGCTCCGTGCGCCATCTGGAAAAGGGCGAGCTGGCCTAAGGAGGAGACGTTGGCACTCATCAAGCTCATCCTGCGCAACACGCTTCGGCACAAGCTCCGGAGCCTTCTCACCATTCTCGGCATTGCCGTGGCGGTCATGGCGTTTGTTCTACTGCGTACGGTAGTGACGGCCTGGTATATCGGCGTCGAGGCGTCGGCTGCCAACCGGCTCATCACGCGCCATGCCGTCTCGTTCGTCTTCCCGCTTCCCTACGCGTATCGCGACAGGATCCGGCAAGTGCCGGGAGTCGAGCGGGTGACGTTCGCGGTGTGGTTCTCCGGAGTTTACATCGATAAGAACCAGTTTTTTGCCAGGATGGCGGTCGACTCCAATACCTTCTTCGATGTCTATCCCGAGTTCCTTGTGGACCCCGCGGAGTTCGAGGTCTTCAAGCGCCAGCGTAACGCTGCCATTATCGGCAGCGACATCGCCGAGAGATACAATCTCCAGATCGGCGATATCATGCCGATCGAGGGCGATATTTTCCCGGGAAGATGGGAATTCGTCGTTCGGGGAATCTATCGCCCGAGGGATAAGACCACGGACCCGTCGAGCATGTTCTTTCACTGGCAATATCTCGACGAAACTGCGCGACAGAGGAAAGATGAACGGGCGGGGCAGGTGGGATGGTACGTCATTCGGATCTCGGATCCCGACAATGCCGCGGCGATCTCGGAAGCGATCGATCGGCTTTTCGCCAATTCGCGGGCGGAAACCAAGACAGAAACCGAGAGAGCGTTTCAGCAAAGCTTTCTCTCTTCCATGGGTTCGGTGATTACGGCGATGGACGTGATGTCGTTCGTGATTATCGGAATCATTCTGCTGGTCCTGGCGAACACGATGATCATGTCGGCCAGAGAAAGAACCCATGAGTACGCGATCCTGAAAGCCCTGGGATTCTCAGGCCGCCATATTTTTACTCTTATCGCGGGAGAATCGCTGCTGTTGTCATTGCTCGGCAGCGTGACCGGCATAGTCGTCACCTTTCCGGCCGTCGAGGGATTCCAGACCGCACTCCCGAAGGGATGGTTCCCGGTTTTTTATGTCGAGCCGAAAACCATCATCATCGGCTGCCTCGCCGGATTGCTCGTGGGGCTCACCGCCTCGCTGATCCCGGCGCGCCGGGCCGTGGCAAGCCGGGTTGTGGAAGGGTTGAGGTACGTGGGCTAGCTACGGCACGGAGTAATGGAGTAGCGGAGTCATGGAGTGCTGAGACCCAATACTCCATCACTCCAGTACTCCATTTCTGCGTGATTCCAGTGCAGGACTGGTGGGCGTGACTCGACAACCATGACAGTTCCGCTTCGCTACATTTTCCGGAGTCTGGCCTCGCGCCGCTTGACCACCGGCACAACCATCCTGGGTATTGCTCTCGTAGTCTTTGTTTTCACCGCCGTGCTCATGATGGCGCACGGAATCCAACAAACGCTGCGGGCGACGGGCTCCGATGAAAATGTGCTTATTCTGAGGAAGGCGGCAAACAGCGAGACTCTGAGCATCCTGGACCGGGAGACGGCGAGTCTCGTTACCGGTCTGCCGCAGATCGCCCGGTCCGCCGCCGGCGCACCTCTCACTTCTAGAGAGGCCGTCGTGATCATCAATATGGAGAAACTGAGCGGCGGCATGAGTAACGTCACCGTTCGGGGCGTGGAGATGCCGGCTTTTGAGGTGCGACCGCAAGTCCGTCTCATCGAAGGCAGGACGTTCCGGTGGGGATCGCGAGAAATCATCGCGGGGAGGTCGATCGCCCAGCGGTTCGCCGGGGCTCAAATCGGAGAACGGATCAAATTCGGAGGGGACTTGTGGAGCGTTGTCGGCGTCTTCGATGCGCAGGCGAGCGGCTTCGACTCGGAGATTTGGGGCGACTCGGATCAGGTGATGGATGCGTTTAAAAGGAGCTCTTATTCGACGATGACCGTGAGACTGAAAGACCCCGATGCCTTCGGCGAGTTTGTCGGTATTTTTCAGGCCGATAACCGGCTGCTGCACTTCGACCCCAAAAGGGAAAGGAAATTTTTCGAAGAGCAGTCGGAGATGATGGCTGCCTTCATTCGGATTCTCGGGCTCTTTATTACCGTTATCTTCAGTACGGGGGCGACGGTCGGCGCGATGATCACCATGTACGGCGCGGTTGCCAATCGCACCATTGAAATCGGCACGTTGAGGGCGCTCGGATTTCAGCGGCGCAGCATCCTGACCGCCTTTCTCGGCGAGGCCCTCCTGATCTCGCTCATCGGCGCCGCACTCGGGCTGGCGTTTGCTTCGCTTCTTCGATTCATCAGCATTTCAACGTTGAACTTCGGTTCATTTTCGGAAATCGCATTCTCTTTTGCTCTTTCGCCGTCGATCGCAGCCTCTTCCATCGGGTTTGCCTTGACCATGGGATTTTTGGGCGGCTTTCTCCCGGCGCTTCGCGCTGCTCGGCTCGACACCATTACCGCCCTCCGGGCAGAATGACGGTTATGCCTGGCCAATCGCTGAGCTGGGTCGTTTGTCACTGATCTTCACCCGCGCTACTTCTGAGGTTGACCCGAGGCTCATAATCGGATAGTTTTCTATTAGGGTGAAGAACGGATGACTACCGGAATACAAGGGCGCGCTCAGGAAGCGGTTTCCGAGCCAGCATTGAGGCTCACAGAAAAGGCCATCGAGCAAGTCAAAACCATCTTGGCGCGGGAAAATCTCGAGGGATACGGGCTCAGGATGGGTGTCGTCACGAGCGGCTGCTCAGGCTATTCCTACCATATGGACTTCGAGAAGGAACAAAAGCCTGCCGACATTGTCATAGAGATCGACGGCCTTAAGATCTACGTCGATAGCTCGATCGCCAAACATCTTCAAGGCACTGTGATCGACTACACCACGGGTCTCCAAGGGGCGGGGTTTAAATTTAATAACCCCAACGTAACCGGTACCTGTGGCTGCGGCACTTCATTTTCCACGTAATTTCAAAAGCCATCAGCTGTCGGCCATCAGTTACCAGCGCCGGATCTCACCAACCCTCTGCAAGCTGAGAGTTGACCGCTGAAAGCTGCGTACTTTCCTTTTCCTTTGACACGTCATTCATATCTTGTTAACCAGTGATTGAAATTCCTACGGAGGAAACTTGAAAGCGGTTCGGATCCACGAGCACGGAGGCATAGATAAACTTCGCTACGAGGACGTTGATGAACCCCGCCTGGCCGCCCCTGCCGAGGCCATTGTTCGGCTTAAGGCGGCGGCGCTCAATCACATCGACATATGGAATCGTAAGGGACTGACAGGCACGGATTATTGTTTGCCCCATATCTTGGGAGCCGATGGGTCCGGAATCGTGGTAGAGGTTGGGGAGCGAGTCCGGAATGTTAAGAAAGGCGATGCGGTTTGCCTCTATCCTGTCAGCGGATGTGGAGAGTGCGATTTTTGCCTTACCGATAGAGATTTCATGTGCGTTCACTCGCGCGTCCTCGGCGAAAGATCAGAGGGGACGTATTCCGAATATGTCAAACTCCCGGGAGTTAATTGCTTTCCGATTCCAGTCGGGCTCTCGTTCGAAGAGGCTGCTGCTTTCCCTTTGGTTTTTATCACGGTTTGGAGGATGCTGGTCACCAACGCGGAACTCAAGCCGGGAGAGCATGTGCTCGTCTTGGGCATCGGCGGGGGAGTCGCTACAGCGGCCCTGCTGTTGGCCAAACAGATGGGCGCGCATGTCATTGTGACGTCTAGCAGCGATGAAAAGTTGGAGTTGGCGAAGAACTGGGGTGCTGACCACGGCATTAACTATCGGAAGAGCGACTTCGCAAAGGAGGCGAGAATCTTGACCCAAAAGAGAGGCGTGGATGTCGTCGTGGATTGTGTAGGAGGAGACAGTTGGGCGAAGAGTGTCGCTGCCTTGGCTAAAGGAGGCCGGCTGGTTATTTGCGGGGCCACCGCAGGCGCTCAACGGCCCACCGACATCCGGCGCATCTTCTGGAACCATCTTAAGATCTTCGGCTCGACCTTCGGGAGCCGAGAGGAATTTCGCCAGCTTTTGGCTCTCATGCGGAACTCGGGAACCCGACCGGTTATCGATCAGCTCTTTCCGCTCAGAGACGCGGCAGAGGCTCAACAGCGGCTGGAAGAAGGTAGACAGTTCGGCAAGATTGTCCTACAGATAGGAGAGTAGGCATCAGCTGTCAGCTTTCAGGGATCAGACTACTGAGAGCTGGTAACCGATTGCTGAGAGCTTAAAATGCGAGTTATTGGTGGAAAAGTGAAGGGGCATCGCTTTAAAGTCCCCAAGGGCCGGGCCGTTCGCCCGACTGCCGCTAGAGTCAAGGAGGCGCTGTTCAATATACTTCCGCACGACCTGTCGGGGTTAAAAATTTTGGATCTCTTTGCAGGATCGGGGAATCTCTCTGTGGAGGCGCTGAGCCGCGGGGCGGCAGAGGCCGTTTTGGTCGATCGCTCTCCTAAGCTGGCGAGGACCATCCGAGAAAATCTCCGAACCCTGGGATTCGCCGACCGGACGCAGGTATGGACTGCCTCGGCGCTTCAGGCAATCCGGCGGCTGGCCCACAGGAGATATACTTTTGATCTAGTCTTCGTTGATCCGCCGTACGAGAAAGGCTGGACAGGGAAGATCGTAGCGGCGCTCGGGAGAGAGGGGTTATTACGGCAAAGTGGGATGGTGATAGCGGAGCATAGTATAAGAGAAGAGGTCCAAGAGAGCTACGGTTCGCTGGTCCTTCAAGATCGCCGCCGATACGGATCGACTGTGCTCTCCTTTTTTCGTCTCGACGATTCTGCAGCGCGAGAGGAGAAAAATGGCATCCACGAACGTCGCGATCTATCCCGGGTCGTTTGATCCGATCACCAACGGTCACATCGATTTGGTAGAGCGTACCTTGCGCGTCTTCGATCGCGTGATCATCGCCATCGCCATGAATTCCGAGAAAGATCATTCTCTCTTTACGGTCGAGGAGCGCCTGGTGATGATCCGTGAGGTCTTTCGAGGACTGGGAAAGCGTGTGAAAGTGGACAGCTTTGAAGGCTTGCTGGTGGACTACGCTGAGAGAATCGGCGCTCAGGTCATCGTGAGGGGTCTCAGGGCCATCTCTGACTTTGAGTATGAGTTTCAAATGGCGATGATGAATCGTGGACTCAAGCCCAATATCGAGACGCTTTTCATGATGACCGGAGAGTCTTATTTCTACATCAGCTCACGTCTCGTCAAAGAGGTTGTTAGCCTAGGCGGCGATGTCTCCAAGTTGGTTCCGAAGAACGTTCTCAAAAGACTTAAAGCAAAATTCACCAGGTGAGATTCGATCATGAGATTAAGCGAAAGAAGTAAAGCGATCAAGCCTGCGGTAACACTGGCCTTGGCAGCTAAGGCTCAAGTTCTTCGAGCCGAAGGGGTGGATGTGGTCAATTTCACGGCAGGAGAACCGGATTTTGACACCCCTCAGCGGATCAAAGAGGCGGCGATCGAGGCTCTTAAAAAGGGCATGACCAAGTATACGGACGTGAGAGGGATAGAGCCCTTGCGGCAGGCGATCTCCGAAAAATACAAGCAGGAGTACGGACTCGAATATCAAAAAGACCAAGTCTTAGTCAGTTGCGGAGGGAAGCATGCCCTCTACAATCTTCTTCAGGCTCTTCTCGATCCAGGGGACGAAGTCGTTATCCCCTCACCTTATTGGGTCAGTTATTCCGATATGACTCTCTTGGCAGGAGGCATACCGAAGATCATGGCGACCAAGGAAGGGAACGGTTTTCGAATCACACCCGAAGAATTGAAGAACGGTCTCGGGCGCCAGACTCGCGCCTTCATCCTCAACAGTCCGAGCAATCCAACCGGGACGGGGTACAGCCGGGCAGAGTTGGAGGCTTTGTCTCTCGTCTTGGAAGAGCACGACTGTTTGATCATCTCCGACGATATCTATGAAAAGGTCGTCTACGATGGCTTCCAATTCCATAGCATTGCGGCGATAAGCCCGAAGCTTCGGCACCGAACCATCATCACCAATGCCGTCTCCAAGACCTACGCGATGACGGGCTGGCGGATCGGCTACGCTCTGGGACCTGCGGATGTGATTTCCGCCGCGGGCAAGATCCAGAGTCAGAGCACTTCAAACGCGACTTCCATCGCTCAGGCAGCTGCGCTCGAGGCGATCCAAGGCCCACAGGATGAAGTCCAAGTCATGGTGCGGGAATTTCAGAAGAGAAGAGATCTGATTATTCGGCGGCTCAATCAGATCCCTGGATTTCGCTGCTTCAATCCTCAAGGCGCCTTCTATGCGTTTCCCAACGTAAGTTCCTTACTGGGAAAGGCGGCCAAAGGAAAGAAGCTTGCTTCCGCCAACGATCTGGCCCAATACTTTCTCGAAGAGGCTCGCGTGCTGGCGGTTCCGGGAGAAGACTTCGGCTCCAACGAAAATATCCGCTTCAGCTACGCGACTTCCTTGGAGGAGATCGAAAAGGGATGTGATCGAATCGACGCTGCAGTCAAGAAGCTCGGTTAAGGCTCGACTTTCGGCCTTCTGCCTGTTCTCTTGTAAGTGAAATAATCACGCAGAATCCTGGCATGATCAAAAACAATGGGCGCCGGGAGGTTGGCTTCCGTGAAAATTTTAGCCTGCTTCGCGTCGTCAGCTCCTTGCGGACTTCCGCTCGCTGTCGCGATGAAGACCGTTGCGACGGTGTGGTGGCGTGGGTCGCGCCCAGGGTCAGAGTAGGTATGAAACTGCTCGATGAGCCGGATATCGAGAGAGGTCTCTTCTTTGGCTTCTCTCACCGCCGCGCTCTCCAAGCTCTCTCCATAGTCCACAAACCCGCCGGGCAGCGCCCACCCGTGGGGAGGATTTTTTCTCTCGATCAGGACGATGCCTCCCTGTTCCAACTCAATGATGATGTCGACGGTGAGCAGGGGAGTTCGCGGCGCGCAGTTCATTTACACTACCGTACCTTGACTTCGGTTAAACCTCAATATAAGAAAATCAAGATCAACTTATCGCGGGGTGGAGCAGTCCGGTAGCTCGCAAGGCTCATAACCTTGAGGTCCCGGGTTCAAATCCCGGCCCCGCAACCAAAGATTGAAAGGGGCCCCAACGGGCCCCTTTTAGGTCTGTGAATTCTATATTTGTTAAGATGGTCCTGCTTCGCCTCTTTTGGTCAATGGCATTTGTGCTCCTTCCCGTAGCCACAACCTTAGCTGTACCTCGCTTCACGGAGAAGCAGATTGAGGCGCTACAGAAATATGTCGGCAAAACTTACTGGATCGCCGGCGAAAGCGAGAGGGGTCCGCTGTTTCTTTCAGCCCCGTCTCCTGAAGCCGCCTCCTCTTCCATTGTGATTAAGGAGGTGTTTCAGATCACGGAGCTGCTCCCCGGGCCAGGAGAGACTCTCTATTATAAGGCGAAGTTCCCTTCAGGGAAGGAAGCCTATATCAATGTGGAGGCCTTTTTGGAAGAGCTGAATTCCGCTTTAGTCACACGTGATCCAGACAGTGGACAAAAAAGGAAGGCCGCCGAGGCGGCAGAGGAGGGAAGTAGGCGCGAGAAGTGGATTCGGGCTCAACCTTGGCCGGAGAATGTCAAACAGGCGGCGCTCAAAGGGCAGGCTATCCTCGGCATGAATACGGAAGAGGTTAAGGTCACACTGGGCAAACCCAGCAGAATCATTCGATTGAGAAGCGTGGGGCGCTTTGGCGGGAGGCAGGAACAGTGGACCTATCCAGGCTCCACGTTGACTTTTACCAATGGAGTGCTCACGTTAATCCAGAACTCCCATGGCAAGACCGAATAAAATTAGTGATTTTTTCGTCTAAACCTCGGCTATGCATAAATCAAGATCTTGTTGCATCTCTCTTCTGCTTATTCTATGGCCATCTCTTGTCGGCGCCGAGATCTATCAATGGACAGATCCGAGAGGAGTGATTCACTTTACCGACAATTTGCTTTCGGTTCCAAAAGCGGTGAGGCAATCCGACTTGCTTGTTATTCGCAATGATTTGCCTGCAAGGGGAACGTTCGCTGACGAGTTAGCTCCGAACCAGAACACGGAGGAAACGAAGCCATCTTTGCCTCAACAGTCGCACGGATCGGCCCCCTCTGAATCTGATTTTGCCGTCAGCCCTACCCCACCAGTCGTTTATTATAGTCCCCAAGAGCTTCAAATCGTTGTAATTAACTCATTGACTCGTCCTTCTCATATCAAGCATTGTGCGGCTCCTAAAGGTTGCGGGCCGGTTTTCCGGCCGAACTTTAGCGATCGTAGTTTTATCCACCCCAGCGTGTTTAACCGCCCACGCCACTTTACCCACCCAAGAGTCTCTAACCCAGCTCGCAAGTAGAGCTTGAGTTCGCCCCCTAAGTCTTTGATCTTTTGTGCAGGTAGGGACTGAGGAGAGGCCAGATCATCAGGAGAATGGAAGCGATGACCAAGGTGGCGCTTATCGGGCTGGCAAAAAAGATCATCGGCGAACCCTGAGACATAATCAAGCTTTGGCGCAGCGCGGACTCCGCAATGTCTCCCAGGACCAAGGCGAGGACCATGGGAGCGATCGGGTAGTCTAATTTCTTGAAGATGTAGCCTACGATTCCGAAGATCATCATGTACCAGATATCGATCGTGCTGTTGTTGACTGCATAGGCACCAATGGCGCATACGTAGACGATCGAGGGAAAGAGAATAGCAAAGGGAACTCTTAGAATCGCGGCAAAGAACGGAACAAAGAGCATAACGATCAGCACTCCGATCACATTTCCCGTATACATGCTCGCGATCAGCCCCCAAACGAACTCCGGCTTTTCCTTAAAGAGCATTGGGCCGGGCTGGAGGCCCCATATCAAAAGCCCGCCCAACATCACCGCGGCCGTCGGCGACCCCGGAATGCCAAGCGTAATCATAGGAAGCAGTGCCGACACGCCCGCGGCATGGGCTGCGGTCTCAGGTGCGACCACCCCTTCTAGAGTCCCGGTGCCGAACTTCTCCGGATTCTTGGAAAACCGCTTCGCGAACCCGTAGCTCATGAAGGAAGCGGGCGTCGCGCCGCCGGGTTTGATCCCCATCCAAGAGCCGATGATCGCCCCACGAATGAACGTTCTCCAATACTGCCTGAGCTCTTTTACGGTGTTGGTGACCGTGCGCCAGGTGACCTTGGCCTGAACTCCTCTTAATTCAAGTCCCTCCTCAACGGTCAGTAGGATCTCCCCAATGCCGAAAAGACCGATCACCGCGACGACAAAATTGAAGCCTCGCATCAGTTCCATGGTTCCAAACGTCAGTCTCAACTGCCCGCTGACGATGTCCAGCCCGACCGTCGCCATGAGAAATCCAATAAAAATGGAAGCTAAGGTTTTCGGAACGCTACCTCCGCCTAGTCCGACGAAAGCGCTGAACGTAAGCAATTGAATCCCTAAAAATTCAGGGGGTCCAAACTTGAGAGAAAATTCCGCAATGATCGGGGCGAAAAAGGTCACCAAAATAATCGCGAAGGCTGCGCCAAAGAAAGAAGAGATAAACGCGGCGGTCAAAGCTTCACCTCCTCTCCCCTGTTTGGCGAGAGGATGGCCGTCGAACGTTGTGGCCACGGACCATGGCTCTCCGGGAATGTTAAACAAGATCGAAGTGATCGCCCCTCCGAATAGTGCGCCCCAGTAGATGCACGAGAGAAGAATGATCGCGGAGGTTGGAGGCATAACGAAAGTGATCGGGAGAAGGATGGCCACGCCGTTGGCCCCGCCAAGGCCTGGTAGAACACCGATAACTGTCCCAAGAAAAATCCCTATCGTGGCAACGAACAGGTTATAAGGCGAGAGCGCGATCTGAAATCCCATGAACAGGTTGCCGAAGGCTTCCATCAGACTTACAGCTCCGAGTGATCTAATAGAGTCCGCTGATCCAGGTCCAGTAGCCTTTCGGCATGGGAATCAGAAACCACTTGTCAAAAATGAAGTAGCTAACTACCGGCAGGAGCAAGCTGATGATGAGGGTAGTCACCCAGCGGTGCTTCCCAATCCACCGCATATATACGGCGAGATAGACCGCTGCAGCCGGATAGAGACCGATAGCTTCAGTAAGAGCAACCATCCCAAAGGCTGGGATAGCCACCTTGAGGACCGGAACGCGTCCTTCCTTTGGAACGAAAAGTTTCTTTGCGGAAGGCGATTGGTTTAGAAACGCCAGAATGGTGATTAGAGCGCTGCAGAGCATGAGGCCTGCGGCGAGCCAGAAGGGGAAAAAGCCGGCTTCCGGGCCATTGTATCCCCAGCCGATCTTTAGCCCCAGCGATTCCCACAGCACGAGTCCCCCAAGAAGGAAAAGGACGAGCCCACACGCGATGTCCGCCTTCCGCATCCTGTCCTTCCCCTCGCTGTGGCTCGCGGTAGGCTATTTTTTGATAAGTCCCCCTTTGGTCATGAGATCTTTATGGAGGTTCTCTGTTGGTTCGAGCCATTTGACAAATTCAGGGCCGGTCAGGAACGACCTCTTCAATCCACCTTCGTCGGTGAATTTTTTCCACTCTGGTGTGTCGGCCACTTTCTTGAGCAGGTCGACGTACCACTCCTGCGCCTCTTTGGGAATACCTGGCGCAGCAAAAATTCCCCTCAGCATAAGGTAATGGATGTCGTGGCCCAGAGCTTCTTTGATTGTGGGGATGGTCTTCCACTCCGGCAAATCGAGCCTTTCGGTATCAAAGATACCTAGAGGTCTCAGGCGACCTGCTTTCCAATGGCCTACAGCTTCATTGGGGTTGTTGACTGTAGAATCGACATGTTTTCCGACCAAGTTTACAGCCACATCTCCCCCTCCCTTAAACGGCACGTAGATAAACTTAAGGCCCAAGGCCTGCTCCAACTGAACCGTGATGATCTGATCCTCCTGAGCCGTTCCTGTGCCTCCCATTTTAAACTTCCCCGGCGATTTCTTGACATCGTCGAGATATTCCTTGGCCGTCTTATAGGGAGTCTCGGCATTCACCCAAAGGACGAATTCGTCCAGGGCTAGGCGGGCGAGCGGCGAGAGATCGCGCCAATTAAACGGAACGCCGGTGGCAAGGGGAGTAGTGAAAAGATTCGAAAGCGTAATGATGACAACGTGGGCGTCCCCTTTCTTGCCCTTAACATAGGTGAACCCTTCAGCCCCAGCCCCGCCGGACTTGTTCACGGCGACAAAGGGCTGAGGAGAGAGATTGTGCTTGGTGATCAGAGGAGCGATGAAGCGTGCCATGACATCGGCTCCACCTCCCGTACCCGCGGGGATAATGAACTCGACTGGTTTGGTGGGTTCCCAAGCTTGGGCGGTATCCTCGAGATAAACAGTCAGCGCTAGGGAGATAAGAAAAAGACGAAAAAAGGATTTCATTTTAAATTCCTCCTTTCTTAACGTTCCTGTAAACCGTGCCTTCCTTTATCATTGACAGGGGACGAAAGCAATAAGAGGTTGAACTTATGGGCGTTAAGTATATCTATTAGAGTTCATATCGAGAAATAGTCCCGCGCCGAGAACGGCAGCAATAGCAGAATGCTTCTAGAGCTTCTTTAGTCGCTGTCTTCTCTTTCGCTCCGTCTTTGACAGCCTTTGTGGATTGCCTCTTCTCTTATTGACGCGTAATTCGTTAAACCCTTCATCGTCCAACCCACATTCGCCGAGGTTTCTAAGCTTGGCCTTAAACTCTCCTGCCTAGATCGCTACTGCGTCGCTCGCTTCCACGACGCTCCGGAGCTCCCGGTCCGAAGTGATGACAATGCAACCATTGCCCAACCGTGCCCCAGCCTTTCGATGACGCTATCGGCCTTCTCGCCCTGATGGGAAAAGATCACCGTAATTTCTCCCGCTGTTTCTTCTACCTCATGGATTCATCCCGAACGCCAGCCGTCGTCAAGAAAAGCAGTTGTCAAAATTGCAAAAAATAGGTAAAAATGGCGGTTCAAATTTTGACAGGAGTTTTAACAGTTGGCCATACCCATAGAAAAAGCTAAAAGAATCAAGGAGTTGCCACCTTACCTTTTTGCTGAGATTGACCGGAAGAAGAGGGAGGCTTTGGCCCGAGGGGTAGATCTGATCGATCTGGGCGTCGGAGATCCGGACATTCCTACACCGACCCCAATCGTAGAGAAACTTATGGAAGGAGCGAGCAAGCCGGTCAATCATCGTTATCCCAGCAGCGCTGGCCTGCCTGAATATCGCCAGGCAGTCGCTCGGTGGTATCAGAAGCGCTTTGGCGTCAAGCTCGATTCGGAAAAAGAGGTGGTTTCTCTCATAGGTTCCAAAGAGGGCATCGCCAATATGGCGACAGCTTTCGTGGATCCGGGCGACCTCGTTTTGGTGGCGAGTCCCTGCTACCCGGTCTATTATATTGGCACCTCATTTTGCGGCGGGAAGAACTATTTTCTTCCCCTTGTGAAAAAAAACCATTTCCTTCCCGACCTGGCCGCGATTCCCGCAGAAGTGGCTCTCAAGGCCAAGATGATGTGGATCAATTATCCCAATAATCCGACCGCGGCTGTGGCCGAAAGGGACTTTTTTGCTGACGTCGTTGAATTTGCTCATCGCTACAACATCGTGATTTGCCATGATGCTGCGTACACCGAGATGGGTTTTGATGGCTATCGCCCTATGAGTTTCCTTCAACTCGACGGCGCCAAAGAGGTCGGTATCGAATTTCACTCTCTCTCAAAAACTTTTAACATGACCGGATGGCGTGTCGGGATGGCCGTGGGAAACAAGGATTTGGTAGGCGGCCTAGCCCAGGTGAAGTCCAACGTTGATTCGGGCATCTTTCAGGCGGTTCAGGAAGCGGCCATTGAGGCTCTTCACTTGGGCGAAGAGATCGTCGAGCCATCTAGGCGAATCTATCAGGAAAGAAGAGATGTTCTTGTATCTGGGCTCAAAGCGGGGGGTTTCGATTGTGAAAAGCCCCGAGCGACTTTTTATGTCTGGGTCTCTGTTCCGAAAGGGTTAACCTCGGCCCAATTTACGGCCAAGCTGCTCGATGAAGCCGGCGTGGTCACGACACCGGGAAACGGATTTGGCGAGGCTGGAGAGGGTTTTGTCCGGTTTACCATCTGTGTGGGTAAGGAACGCCTAAAGGAGGTTACGGAAAGAATCCGGCAGATGAAGTTCTAGCACGCATCTGGAGGATTCATCCTCGACGACCGTGCCGCATCAGGTATACATAGGGATCGGTTCCAATCTTGGAAAAAAGAAAGAGAACTACTTAGAGGCGCTGTCCCGGCTTGCCCAGGTTCCTAAAACACGAATCATCAAAGAGTCGTCTCTCTATGAAAGCGAACCGGTAGGGGATTCTAAAGAATGGTATGTCAATGGCGTCGTCGAGATCGAGACCGAATTAAAGCCCGATCTGCTCCTCAAGAAATTCAAGAACATCGAGCGAGCCATGGGGAGAAAGAAAGTGCGCAAACGTTGGGGCGCGCGCATTATTGATCTCGATATTCTTCTCTATGATAATCTGAACGTGGACAAAAAGAATCTCAAGATTCCCCATCCGGAGATGCATAAGCGCAAATTTGTTCTTGTTCCCCTGAGCGAAATCGGTCCGCAAGTGGTTCACCCGGTCCTAGGCAGCACCATTTCAGAGCTTCTTGTCAGTCTTAAAGACAGCAAGAAGGTGAGTCTTCTGCGTTTGTAGTCGGCGCTCAAAGCCAAAGAACGGGTCCTGAAGGATCCTCGTGGGTTTCCGGTTTTTAGTTTTTCTTTTTTTAGCTTACTTCATTTTCCGGCTGCTGAAGGTGCTTCTCAGCCGGACTAAGCAAGAGCAAAACGCCCGATCCAATGTCCGAGGAAAGGAAGCACAAGAGATGGTCTTGGACCCGCAGTGCCAGAGTTATTTACCCAAGGGCGATTCGATATTCCGCGGCGGCCACTACTTCTGCAGCGAGCAGTGCGCACGGCTCTATCTATCGCGCTAACGCCTGAAGGATTTTTTCTTGGACTCCGTCGAAGCCGCCGTTGGACATGATCAGGATCACATCTCCAGGGGAGGCGTGCTGAGCCACGTAAAGCGGAATATCACGCGCCTTCTCAATAAACACGGCGCGACTGTCACCCAAGGTGCGATTGATCTCGCCGACCAACTCTGCGGGTGAGAGTCGATCGGTTTCGGGAATCTTACTCGGCTGGTAGAGCCCGGCGACAACGACACGATCGGCATAGCCAAGAGCTTCGGAAAACTCATGCTCGAAAATCCTCCTGCGACTTGTGTGGCTTCTGGGTTCAAACACAGCCCAGAGTGTTCGTTTGGGGTAAGCCGATCTGAGCGCCTGGATGGTTTCCCTTACTGCAGTGGGGTGGTGGGCGAAATCATCGATGACCGTTATGTCTTTGATCGTTCCTTTTACCTCCTGTCTTCTCCTGATACCCCGAAAGCTTTTGAAGGCCTCGCGCAGCACATTTTGGTCAATTCCCAACTCCCTGGCTACGGCGTAAACGGCTAAAGCGTTACTTATGTTGTGTTGCCCCATCAAGGAAAGTTCAATGACGCCCTCAGACCTTCCTTTATACACGGGCTCGAACCAACTTCTGTCCTCACGGGCGCGCAGATTTTTCGCCTCCCAGTCTCTAGGTTGCTCCTTCCCGTAGAAGGTTATGGGGCATCGGGCCGCTCGGGAAACTTCCTTCGCCGACTCGTACTCGTTGCAAACCAATAAAGTGCCTGAAGAAGGGATGATCTCCATGAGACGGGAGAACGCCTTCTTTAGATGGTCCAGGTCTGTGTAAATATCTGCGTGATCAAACTCTAAGCTCGTGAGGACGACTTTTTCAGGCTTGTAATGGAGAAACTTGGGGCCTTTATCAAAGAATGCGCTGTCGTATTCGTCTCCTTCAAGGACCGCCCACGGGCCGGCTCCGTCTCTAAAGCCGTCATTGAAATTGATCGGAATGCCGCCGACAAAGAAACTCGGATCTAAAGCTGCTTGTGTCAAGACCCAGGCCATGAGCGCTGTCGTGGTGGTCTTGCCGTGAGTTCCGGCAATCACAATGGATCTTTTGGAGCCGATGAGAAATTCTCCCAACGCTTGGGGAAATGAGAGATGAGGGATTGCTAGACGGAGAATGGCTTGGACTTCGGGATTGTCACGTGAGACCACATTGCCGATCACGGCTAGCTCGGGCCGGTCGGTCACGTTTTCCTCCCGGTAGCCGGGGAGCACATGAATTCCAAGGCGCTCAAGGTAAGTGCTCATCGGTGGGTAGACATTTTCATCTGAGCCTGTGACCCTGTACCCGCGGGAGCGAAGCAGTCCGGCGAGCGGAGCCATCCCGACTCCGCAAATCGCGACGAGATGGATATGACTTCCGCGCGGCAGCAGAGCACTCATTGGAGAACGGCTTTCATGATGAGGTCGTGGATATAGGGGCGAAACTCTTTAATCTTATCGTTGCTTCGCGAAGGATGGATCCTATTGGTCAAGAGAATGATATGGCAATCCTTCTCCAAGTCCCACCAAATCGAAGTTCCGGTGAATCCTAGATGGCCTACGGAGTTTGGAGAAAAATAGCTCCCGCTGGAGGAGTTCTCCCGCGAAGGCGTATCCCAGCCAAGAGCATGGGTCGATCCTTCCACTGTTTTGTCGCGGGTCAAGAACTCTTTCAGTAAGGATTCAGGTAGAAAGGGATCTCCGCCTCGCAGGCAGCGCTTGAGTCGAGATAAGAAGCCATGGATATCGCCGGCGGAGGAAAAGAGACCGGCATGGCCGACGACCCCGCCCATGGCGTACGCATTGTCGTCGTGGACCTCGCCGCAAAGAATCTTCTTGCGCCACGGGCAGTGTTCCGTCGGGGCAATCATCTCCTGAATGGGCTGGATGCGACGTGTTCTAAGTTGGGTGAGATCGACAAAGGAGGTGGAGCGGAGTCCGAGTGGCTTAAAGACCTTTTCTTGACAGTAGCGATCCAAGGTCCGGCCGCTAATTTCCTCAACGACTTCACCCAGAAACATGAAACCGAGATCGCTGTAGCGACTCCGCTGGCCTGCAGCGCTTAGCGGTTTTTCTCTGTGGATTTCCTGGAAGATGTAGCTCTTGGCTGCCCGGCTGGCAATAAAGTTTATTTTACCGTCTTTCTCGCCCTTCACTATTTCCTCGTAGTAAGGTTTCCACGCCGGAAGACCTGAGCAGTGCGCCAAAAGATGGCGGAATGTGACGTGGGTTTTGCCGAAGACGCCGAAATTAGGAAAAAAACGCGTCACGCGATCATCCAGCCGGATCTTCCTTTCCCGGACAAGCAGCATGATCGCTGAGGCGGTTGCCAAGGGCTTCGTCAGGGAGGCCAGGTCGAAAATTGTGCCTACTTGCATGCGGCTTTTCTCGGGCACGACCGAACGGAAGCCGAAGGCGCGCTCTAAGACAACCTCTTCTCCTTTGCCGACTAATAGGACGGCCCCAGGAAAGACGCCCTTGGCTAATGCTTCTTGAAAGCCATCGTCTACAGGGCGAAAGGTCATAAGCTGCCCTACGACTGCGCCACTGGCGATTCCAACAAAGAGAGAATCCCCGCTTTACCGTTCAATGCCATCGTGACGCCAAAGGGGAGGAGAAGATTTACCTCACCGTGCCCCGCCGCTAGACCTGAGACTACCGGATACGGCACCTTGCGAAAGAATTCTTTGAAAATCTGTTGAAGCCCTGCCTCTCCTTCTCCTTCGCACTCGACGAAGTCACCCAATATCACACCGGCGATCCCCTCTAACTTTCCTGCCATCTGCAAATGGGTAAGCATTCGTTCTATCCTGTAGGGTTTCTCCCCAACGTCTTCAAGAAAAAGGATTTTACCGGCTGTTCCAATCTCATACGGAGTTCCAAGGGTTGTGACAATAGCCGACAGGCATCCTCCAACCAACGGTGCCTCTGCAGTTCCGGGCCGAATGGCTTCACCCGTCTCAATCTTCCACTGGCTATTCTTCCCCAATAGGGTGTCCCAGAAAAAATCTCTGTTACGTCCCTCCAACCCTCGAGCAAGCTCCTTCGCCACCATGGGACCGTGAAACGTTACCATCCCACATTGCTGAAGAAACCAGTTTAAGAGAATACTTACGTCGCTGTAGCCAACGAAGATTTTTGGATGGCGTTTAATGGTCCCCGCGTTCAAAAGGGGAAGCAAGTGGACAGAGCCAAACCCTCCCCGGGCACAAAAGATCGCCTTGATATCCGGACGGCAAAAAAAATCCTGTAAGGCTTTGGCTCTCTGACTTTTGTCTCCCGCCAGATAACCTTTGCGTTCCAGTATCCCCTGAGCCAGCTCAACCTGAAATCCGGCTTGGACAATAGCATTGGACCCTTGACGTAAGAGCTCACCTTCAACGGCCCCTGCGGGCGCGACGATGCCGATCTTGTCGCCCGCTCTCAAAGGCGGCGGCTTAAGCGGCTTCAATGTTTACTCCACAACACAGAGGATAGCGGGAGCATGAAGACTCACTGTGGCCTGTGGATAACAAGACTTCTTTACGTCTCTCGGGCGATTGTTTCGGGCTACGAGACACCGGAGCATTTTCTCAAGAAAGCTCTGTAATTACAAGCACTTTATCACGCCAGCTTGAAAAAAAAGAATCTTTTTTAGCCCTCTACTGATAGTTGACTTGAGACCGCCAGATCGATAATAAGAATGATGGGTCCTTTACGGGTTTTCCTACCTTGCACACAGGGACCGTTGGATATTATCCACAAGCTATCCACAACTAATGAAGATAAAGCCGGATCAGATCGATAGGTTCGTGGAGCAACTTCTTAAAGCTTATCAATCAAAACAGCTCATTGTCCTCAAAGCGAGTGACGCCGTTGTGCGTTCCATGATAAAAGAGATTTTGTCCCGGAATTTCCAAGAGGAGGAGCGGATCGAAGAGGAGGCACGAGAGATGTTAGCCTCTCACGCCGGCCAAGCGAGAGAGATGGATCAACACAGGCTTTTCGTGCTCATGAAGCAGAGGTTGGCACAAAAGAGAGGGTTCATTCTTTGAGCCGACTCTCGGACAACCGGATTTCCCATCTTTCACATCGCATCATCGATACGCTGTGGAAGCAGGATCTTGCCGATTTTCCGAACGAAGGCCGAGCCCTCGCAGAGACCAAAGAGGTCCTGAGAGAGTTTTTCAACCAAGAAGACCAGCTGGATGAAATCGTGCGGGCCAAGATACGCTCCCTTTCCCGTTCCGTGCCTCCTGGGAGCCGCGAGTGGGACGTTCTCTACCGAAAGTATTTGGAAGAGGAGTTAAGGCGACGGCGAAGATGACTGCGGTTGATTTTCGCGCCAGGCCGAATTTAACGATCCCACCTTGACAGAAAGGTCTGGGTGATTAAATTAACGGCACTTGTGCCCGTGAATATATGTGTGTAACTGCGAAGGATTCGTGATAATAATTCTGAACTCAAATCATTGAAAGGAGGAGGGAAGTGAAGATCAGGCCGTTGCAGGATCGGGTTATTCTCAAAAGAATTGAAGAGGAGGAGAAGACGAAGGGGGGAATCATTATTCCGGATACAGCAAAAGAAAAACCTCAGGAAGGGCGAGTGGTCGCGGTCGGGAAGGGAAAGGTCAACGAAGGTGGGAAAATAACGCCGCTGGATGTCAAGGTCAACGACCGAGTTCTCTTCGGGAAATATTCGGGAACGGAGATCAATATCGATGGAGAAGAACACTTGATTGTGCGTGAAGAGGATATTCTCGGCATTATTGAGAAATAACGATATCGTAAAAATTTAGGAGGGAAGGAAATGGCAGCAAAAATTCTAAAATTTAACCAAGATGCGCGAGAAGCCATCCTGAAAGGAGTGAACCTTCTCGCTGATGCCGTGACAGTTACTTTGGGTCCTAAGGGGCGCAATGTGGTTCTGGACAAATCGTTTGGGGCACCGAACGTCACCAAGGACGGTGTTACGGTTGCAAAAGAGATCGAGCTGGAAGACAAGTTCGAGAACATGGGGGCCCAGATGGTCAAGGAGGTTGCGAGCAAAACCTCCGACGTCGCGGGTGACGGGACGACGACAGCGACCGTTTTGGCGCGCCAAATTTTCGCTGAGGGGGTAAAAATGGTTGTGGCGGGTCACGATCCCATGTCTCTGAAGAGAGGGATCGAGAAAGCCGTCGGGACGGTTGTTGAAGAACTCAAAAATCTGTCCAAACCCACCAAGGATCCCAAAGAGATTGCGCAGGTCGGCACCATCGCGGCCAACAACGACTCCACTATCGGTGATGTCATCGCTGAGGCCATGAATAAAGTCGGCAAAGAGGGGGTCATCACTGTAGAGGAAGCCAAGGGTCTGGAGACTACTCTGGAAGTCGTGGAAGGGATGCAGTTCGACAGGGGTTATCTCTCGCCTTACTTTGTCACCGACCCGGAGCGCATGGAATGCGTGTTGCAGGATGCCTACATCCTTTTGAATGAGAAAAAAATCAGCACGATGAAAGACCTCTTGCCGGTTTTGGAGCAAATTGCCAAGACAGGCAGGCCTTTCCTCATTATCGCTGAGGATGTTGAGGGCGAGGCATTGGCTACATTGGTGGTCAATAAGATCCGCGGCATCCTTCACTGCGCCGCAGTCAAAGCGCCTGGATTTGGCGACCGCAGAAAGGCGATGTTGGAGGATATCGCCATTTTGACGGGAGGCAAGCTCATCGCCGAAGAGCTTGGCATCAAGCTCGAGAATGTCACGCTTCAAGATCTCGGTCGAGCTAAGCGAATTGTCATCGATAAGGATAACACCACGATCGTCGACGGCGCCGGAAAGAAAGCCGATCTGGAAGGGAGGATCAAACAGATTCGCGCTCAGATCGAGGAAACCACTTCTGATTATGACCGTGAAAAGCTCCAGGAGAGGCTGGCCAAGCTTGTCGGCGGCGTTGCCGTCATCAACGTAGGCGCGGCGACCGAGGTCGAAATGAAGGAAAAGAAGGCGCGAGTCGAGGATGCTCTTCACGCGACGCGGGCTGCGGTTGAAGAAGGCATTGTTCCGGGCGGGGGAGTAGCGCTTCTGCGTGCTTCCACCGCTTTGGATAAACTGAGAGTGTCTGATGATGAGAAATGGGGCGTCAACATCATCAAGCGGGTGCTGGAAGAGCCGCTTAGGAGAATCGCCATCAATGCAGGTGTCGAAGGCGCCATCGCCCTGCAAAAGGTAAAAGAAGGCAAGGGTGCCTTTGGCTTTAATGCGGCAACCGAGGAGTATGAGGACCTGATGAAAGCAGGCATCATCGATCCTACAAAAGTGGTCCGGGCGGCTCTACAAAACGCCGCTTCCGTAGCCGCTCTCTTGCTGACCACCGAAGCGATGGTCGCAGAGAAGCCAGAAGAAAGACCAGCCATGCCACCGATGCCACCAGGCGGGGGCATGGGCGGTATGATGTAACCTCTCTCATGTTGCACCGGCCCGTCGTTTAACCGGCGGGCCGGGATTCTCTCCCCCCTTCTTGACAAATCAAAGCGATCACGTATGATTCTTTTCGTCTGATTTTTCCCTGAAAATATAAGAGCTTAATCCTCTTCCTGGCCATGTTCGAAACCTTAACTGACAAGCTTGAGTTAACCTTTAAAAAACTGAGGGGTCAGGGAAAGATCAGTGAAAAGAACATCGAAGAAGCCCTCCGAGAAGTTCGACTGGCCCTGCTCGAAGCAGATGTCCATTTCAAGGTCGCAAAGACCTTTCTTGAATCGGTTAGGATTAAAGCATTAGGTCAAGAAGTCTTAAACAGCCTCACTCCCGAGCAGCAGTTCATTAGAATTGTCTCAGGAGAGTTGACCTCTCTTTTAGGCGGGACACATCAGGATCTGGAGCTGAAAGAGGCTCCTCCCCTTGTGATCATGCTTGTCGGCTTACAGGGCTCGGGTAAGACGACCACGCTCGCCAAGCTCGGCTTATACTTTAAGAATGAAAAGAAGAGAAAACCCTATCTGGTTCCAGCAGATGTTTACCGGCCGGCGGCCATCGAACAACTGAAGACTCTGGGTCGAGCGTTGAACCTACCGGTGCACGACTCTGATGTCGGGAAATCTCCAGTAGCGATTTGCCGGGAATCTCTAGAGGAATCCAAGAGACAATTCTACGATTTGGTTCTCATCGATACGGCAGGAAGACTCCACATCGACGAAGAGTTGATGGACGAACTCAAAGCCATCAACGAGGCGATCCATCCGCATCATATCTTGCTCGTCGCCGATGCCATGACAGGACAAGATGCGGTGAATCAGGCGCAAGGGTTCAACAATCGGCTTGATCTAACCGGCATCATCCTGACGAAAATGGACGGAGACGCCCGCGGCGGTGCGGCGCTATCGATGCGCGAGATCGTCGGAAAACCGATTCTCTTCTGCGGCGTGGGAGAAAAGCCCGAAGCGTTAGAGCCCTTCTATCCCGACCGGCTCGCCTCGAGGATCCTCGGTATGGGAGATGTGGTCTCCTTCATCGAGAAGGCGCAGCAGGCTTATGAAGAGAAAGAGGTTGAGCGGCTCGAGAAGATCACGAAAAAAAATCAGTTCTCCTTGGAAGACTTCCAAGACCAGCTCCGGCAGATCAAAAAAATGGGCTCGCTGGGAGAGCTCTTGGACTTAATTCCCGGGGCCAGAAAGCTGACTCAAAAAGCGGATCTTGGGCAAGCGGAAAAGGAGCTCAAGCGGGTGGATGCGATCATCAATTCGATGACCCTCGAAGAACGAAAGAATCCCGCCATCCTGAACGGCAGTCGGCGCCGGCGGATCGCTCAAGGCAGCGGAACAACGGTTACGGATGTCAATCGGCTGATCAAGCAATTTCTCGAAATGAAGAAGATGATGCAGAGATTTAGCAAGTTCGGCGCCCGGAATCTTTTCAGCCGGATGCCCAATCTTTTCCAGTAGACGGGGAAAACAAAGATGAGCGTAAAGATACGTTTGACCAGATACGGTGCCAAAAAGAAACCTTTTTACCGAATCGTTGTGAGCGATTCCCGCTCGCCGCGTGACGGAAGATTCATCGAGCAGGTCGGTACTTACGACCCGAAATCCTCTTCCGGTGGAGTTAAAATCGATAAGGAAAAGTTAGAGAAATGGCTCAAGGTAGGTGCCACACCGACCCAGACGGTCTCAGACCTGATAGCCAGAAGCAAGTGACGACAAAATCCACGGACAGGAGGTGACCTCCCTCATGAAGGAGCTGGTTCAATACCTGGCAAAATCGCTGGTCAACAATCCCGATGCTGTCGAGGTCATAGAGACCCAAGGGGAGACCGCCTCGGTCTTGGAGCTCAAGGTCGCGAAAGAGGACCTCGGTCGAATCATTGGGAAGCAGGGAAGAACAGCAAAGTCGATTCGCACGATCCTGAATGCCGCGGCATCCAGGGCGAACCGGAAGGTTGTCCTGGAGATCGTGGAGGAAAAGTAATTCGTTAGTTCCTGCCAGCCAAAGTGTCTGAGCGGCTCATCCCTTTGGGAGAGATTGTCGCCACCCATGGAATTCAAGGGTGGCTGAAACTGAAGCCTTACAACCCAGACACCGACATCCTTTTCTCAATCCAAGAGATCTTCCTCGAAAAAGCCGGTGTTTGCTCGCCCTTCTTCCTCGAGGAAAGCCGGCTCCACAAAAGGCAGTTTCTTTTAAAGCTTGGAGGCATAAAAGGGATTGCCGAGGCCCAGAAGTGGATTGGCACAATCGTTTCGGTGACCGAGCAGACGCTTGGCCCCTTAAACCCAGGAGAATACTACCACTATCAGACCCTCGGTCTAGACGTCTTTGATCCCGAGGGACAATGGATCGGCACCATCACGCGGATCTGGTCCAAGGAGGGAGGGGATCTCTACGTGGTCAAGGGGAGTGAGAGGGAGTACCTGATTCCTGCAGTGAAAGAGATGATAGAGAAAGTCGACTTCCCTGAAAGGAAGATGATCATCAATCCCCCTCCAGGGCTTTTAGATCTCTAGTGGGCGACATAGGTGCTCGGCTATTGTCGACGAATGCTACGGGGAGCTGACTGCTGCTGGCTACACGGGTGGTCAGCCGCCGTACGACGTCTTCTGGGGTGCACGCTACGCCATTATCGACGATCCTGACGCTAACCATGTCGCCCTGATGAGCCCTCCGATCCCACGCGCAAAACTTGCACCTCCTGCGCTCTGAGAAAACGATAACGCCACCATAAGTTGCTAGCGCAACATTGAAGTGGGTCTCCGTAGTTCGGCGGCGAAGGGTTAGACTTCACCGTCGCTGGACGTTAAACTACCTTGCAAAAATAGCGATGCTCAACTTCACGGTCATTACGCTTTTCCCGGAGATGTTTCCTTCGCCCTTGGCGCACAGCATATTAAAAAAGGCGCAGGAGAAGGGAATGATCTCCGTGCGATTGGTCGATCTTAGGGACTATGCGAAGGATCGCCATCGCGTCACGGACGATTATCCCTACGGCGGCGGCCAAGGCATGGTCATGAAGCCCGAGCCGTTGATCGCTGCGATTGAGGACGTGCGGAAAACGTTGAGCCGTCCACGAGTGATTCTCTTGGCTCCGCAAGGCAGGGTGTTCAATCAAGCAGAGGCTGCCCGGCTGGCTCAAGTCCATGAGATCGTCCTGATCTGTGGACGTTACGAGGGGATGGACGAAAGGGTCAAGCAGTTTATCGACGATGAACTTTCGATCGGTGATTACACCCTGAGCGGCGGTGAGCTTGCGGCCATGGCGGTCATCGATGCCGTGACCCGGCTGATCCCCGGCGTCTTAGGGAACTTGCAATCTCCTCAAGAGGAATCTTTTACGAACGGTCTTTTGGAGTATCCTCAGTTCACTCGCCCGGAGGAATTTGGAGGAATGAAAGTGCCGGAGGTGCTCGTCTCGGGAGATCACGAGCGGATAAAAAATTGGCGCCGGGAGATGAGTCTTAAATTGACGCAGGAAAGGCGCCCCGACTTATTCCGCAAGGCGCAACTCACACCGGAGGAACGCAAGCGCTTCGGCAGCTCTTCGAACCGCGTTTATGTGGGCTTGCTCCATCATCCCGTCTACGACAAAAATGGTCGCGTCGTGACTACGGCGGTTACCAATATGGACGTCCACGACATCGCCCGCTCCGCGAGGACCTATGGCGTCGGAGGCTTCTACGTCGTCACTCCGGTCAAAGCGTTGCAAAAATTGGTTCGCAAGATTATGACTCACTGGGAACAGGGCTACGGGAGCCAGTACAATCAAACCCGGAAAGAGGCTCTCTCCTTGGTTCGCCTGAAAGACACTCTGGATGAGGTCATCCTGGATGTGGAGCGAGAATCTGGAAGCAAACCCGTCGTGGTAGTGACTACGGCGCGAGCTGGCGAGAAGAGGAGCTCTTTCACAGAAATGCGAGAAATGCTAAAAAGAGAGAAAAAACCGGTGCTGTTGCTCTTTGGAACCGGATGGGGATTGACTGAGGCGGTGCTCGCTCAGTCTGACCATATCCTAGAGGCGGTCCAAGGCGGAACAGATTACAATCATCTCTCTGTGCGCTCAGCCGCGGCCGTTATTCTGGATCGTCTGCTGGGACAAGGATAGGAGAAAACCATGAACCTAGATCGAATCGAAGCCGAGCAGATAAAGAAGCAGGTTCCTGAGCTGAGACCCGGAGAAACCGTGCGCGTTCATGTCAAAGTCGTCGAGGGGGAAAAAGAGAGAACACAAATGTTCGAGGGGACGGTGATTCGACTGTCGGGCAAAGGAAGCCGCGCGACGTTTACCGTTCGCAAAGTCTCTTACGGGGTCGGAGTAGAGAGGATCTTCCCGATCCACTCTCCACGCATCGAAAAGATCGAAGTGATTTCGAGGGGCAAAGTACGGAGAGCTAAACTCTACTATCTTAGGAAAAGATCTGGCAAGGGAGCACGGCTTTACGGGGATGAAGGATAGCCAACTTAAAAAGAGGATCAACCTTTCTTGATCACATCGCCCGTTCCCTCAAATATCCCCCCGGGGTAGACCTTGAGTTTGCCGGATTCTATCTCGCCTTGGAAGCGGCCTCCGGGATGAATTTCTATCCAACCTGAGACTTGAACCTTTCCGACCAAGCGTCCCTCGACCTGAAGATTTCCGGCCGATATCTTCGCCTTAACCTCCGCCTTGGGTCCAAGGACTACGAGCTGGCTGGCTTTGACTTCGCCGCTGAAGCGGCTATCGATCTTAACGGGTTGGTTAAAGCTTAGCTTTCCCGAGATCGATGTGTCGGGTAGGGTAACCATGCGCGGCGCTTCTTGAATGAAGGAAAGACCTTTAGACCGCTGCTCGCTTGCCATCCGCTCTGCCTCCAATAGGCATTTATACCACCACGCCCCCTTCGAAGAAAGGCCCTACTGTGTTAGCATTCCTCTATGGAGCTGTTCGATTCTTCGACTGCAAAAGGGCGGACCGCCCCTAAGCCGCTTGCGGAAAGGATGCGGCCGGCGAGTATCGAAGAATTTGTTGGCCAACGGCACCTTCTCGGCCCGGGAAAATTCCTCACAGAGATGGTTGAAGCAGGCAGCCTTCGTTCACTCATTCTTTGGGGGCCACCCGGAAGCGGAAAAACCACTCTGGCCCATATCCTCGCGGGCTCAGGCGGCGCTCACTGCGTTAACTTTTCCGCCGTCTCTTCTGGAGTTAAAGAGCTAAAGAAAATCATCGAAGAGGCAGAGCGTCTCCATAGGCTGGGAAAACCGACGGTCCTCTTCGTCGATGAAATTCATCACTTCAACAAGGCACAGCAGGATAACTTTTTGCCTCATGTGGAGAAAGGAATTTTGATCCTCATTGGCGCCACGACCGAGAATCCCTCCTTTGAAGTGATCTCTCCATTGCTCTCGCGCTGCCAGGTGCTAGTTCTTCACTCTCTAGCGGCCGAAGAGGTGGGTCAAATCGTCGATCGAGCGCTAGATGACAGGGTGAGAGGTTTGGGCGAGCTAGAGTTGGAAATCGCTGCTGACGGACGTGAATTCTTGATCCAACAATCCCAGGGAGACGCACGAGTCGCGCTCAACGCGCTGGAAAACGCTGCGGATATGGTCCGCAACGAGAAGGGACGAAAGCAGATTGAACTCTCACATCTCCAAGAAGCCTTGCAGAAAAAATCCCTTCTCTACGACAAGTCCGGCGAAGAGCACTACAACGTCATCTCTGCTTTCATTAAGAGTCTCAGGGACAGCGACCCTGACGCGGCTCTTTACTGGCTCATGAGAATGTTGGAGGCCGGCGAAGATCCTCTTTTCATCGCGCGAAGAATGGTTATCCTTGCTTCCGAAGACATCGGCAACGCGGATCCGCAGGCGCTGCAGGTCGCGGTCGCTGCGAAGGATGCCGTTCATTTCGTGGGGCTTCCCGAGGGTAGAATCCCTTTAGCCCAAGCAACCACCTATCTGGCGACAGCGCCGAAGTCCAACGCATCCTACAAGGCGATGCTGGCGGCTGCGGAGGACGTCCAGCAAAAAGGGGCTTTGCCGGTGCCGCTCCATCTCCGTAACACGCCGACCCCCCTGATGGAGAAACTGGGCTACGGGCAAGGCTACAAGTATGCCCACAATTTTCCCGACCATGTCGTTGCTCAGGAGCACTTCCCCGAAGGCCTGAAAGGGAGAAAGTACTACGTGCCTTCGGAGTCCGGTTATGAGAAAGCGATCAAGGACAGGATGAAAGCGTGGGAGGAAGCTAAGTCGAAGAAGAAATAGATGATCGACTAGAACGACTGATTGAAACCTCTCGGGCGATCATGAAAAAAATTCTCGTCGGGATAAGGCAGCGACTTGGCGGCGCGAGGATCGGACGGGCTCTCTACCGCAATCTTCCTTCTGAGAAGCGGTGCAAAGAATGCGCCGTTCCCTTCTCGGGAATCTTTTCTGTTCCGTTTCGCCTAGTTCAGATTCGTCCTTCGCGCAAGAACCCAAATCTCTGTACACTCTGATACGAGTTTGCTCCCCCGGGCGGGGAGACACGTGTCGTATCGGTCATGTTCGTGGACGTGCGAGGTTTTACCGCTCTGGCAGAGCGGCTGAGGCCAGCGGAGGTGGCGCGTCGGCTCAACGGTTTTTACTCGCTGGCGACGAACGCAGTATTTCATTACGACGGGACCTTGGACAAACTCGTGGGCGATCAGGTCATGGCCTTTTTTGGCGCTCCCATTCATCGCCATGATCATCCGCAGCGTGCCGTGCAGACAGCTTTGGAGATTATGAGAGGAGTCATCGAAGATCGGGAAGAGGAAGGTCTCCGTGTGGGAGCCGGCATTGCGACCGGCGAGGCTTTTGTGGGCAATGTTGGGGAAGGAGAGGTCAAGGACTACACGGTTCTCGGAGATAAGGTTAACGTGGCGGCCCGACTTCAGGGAGTCGCCGCTCCGGGAGAGATCCTTCTAGACGAAGAAACCTATGCTCGTATCGAATCTCAATTCCCCGATAGCCCCTCGAAGGGAGCTGGAGCTCAAAGGTAAAAGTGAAATCGTCGTCGCTAGGGTGATTGTGACCGATAAGGCATAATAGATCCGTAATGTCTTTGTTGATCTGGATATCGTCTGCCCATCTCCTTTGACATATCGGCACTGGATCAGCTAGTCTCGGTCGTGTTGTTCGTGGTCAGAAAGAAATGCGATACGATCAATCCATCGATGAAAATTATTCTGACGAGGCGAGGCATCTGCTGCGGTAATATGCTGAAGCCTTGTGCGAGAGTGATTCCTGTGGCCTCGAAGGAGAATCGCATTCTATGGTGAAGTGGCGCTGGCTGGAGCGTTTGACAGACCACGAACAGCTACGCCGGCTCCACCTCCTGGAGCGTGTTCCCCTCTTTGCCGGTCTTAGTCGACGGCAGCTCGGCAAGCTCTTGATCAAATTTTTCGAGAAGGAATACGGCGCTGGAGAGATTATCTTCATGCAGGGAGACGCCGGCAAGGCGCTGTTTGTTGTCCTCGCCGGAAAGGTGTCCATCTACCGCGCTGGCCATGAGGCAGAAGAAGCGCTCGCAACGCTGACGCCAGGAGATTACTTCGGCGAACTGGCGCTTATCGACGATCACCCACGCTTTGCCGGCGCTCGCGCTCAAGAACCCTCCACTCTCATGATTTTATACAAGAGCGATTTTGACCATTTGATAGAGGGCCACAGCCCGATCGCGATAAGAGTGATGGGTAATCTGTTGAAAACACTTGCCGGCTACGTTCGCAGGGCTCAGCCACAGGGAAACAGCCGGAAGGACGTCACGGCCGAGTCTATCCCGACAAAGGAAAAGAGCATGAGCCCTTCGGAGAGAACTGGCGATGATTGAAGAGCGAGGTACAGGAAGATCGAGTTCCACTCGATGGTTTCCTCCGCCTTCCATCCTGTGGGCTCTCGCTATTGCCCTCGTGGTTGGAGTCGTCTATGTTTCGCGCGATTTCGTCGTGATTCTCTTCCTGTCGGCGACGTTGGCGTATCTGATCAACCCCATTGTAAAAATCGCCGAGAGCGTCGCGATCAAGCGTGCGGTAGCGGTAACCGTGATTTATTTGGGGATTGGGATTGGCATCTTCGTCCTGGCTTATTTCTTTCTTCCTCGGCTTCGGGTCGAGGTCGATAGTTTTTATCAAAGCGTGCCCTCCTTCGGCGAGCGTCTCGACGCAGCCATCGATACCGTCCAAGACGAAATCGGCGCCAGTTATCCCGCAGCCAGGGGGTTGTTGATCACTCGCGAAGTCCGCTACAGTAAACTGAACGCATTCATCGAACAGCAGGCGATGAATCTTCCCGGTATCCTCAGCCATCTCGCCTTGCTGGTGCTCGCGATCGTTTTGGTCCCGTTTTTTTCCTACTTTCTTCTGCGCGATAGCCGCAAGATCATCCAGTTCATCTTGAACCGTTTGCCGGCAACCCATATCGAGACTTCCGTCGCCATTTGGTCCGAGATCGATCGAATCGTAGGGCACTATCTTCGTGGGGTTGCGATCGAGGGGATCGTTATAGGTGTGTCCGCAGCGTTGGGTCTTTGGGTGCTCGGTATCAATTATCCGCTCCTTCTCGGCATCCTTTCTGGTGCGGCCAACGTGGTTCCCTATCTGGGTCCGATTTTGGGTGGCGCAGCGGCGGTTTTAGCTGCCTTGGTCCAATTCGAAAGCCTTGGGCCGGTGGCGAAAGTTCTCACTCTCTATGTATCCTTGAAGCTTCTCGATGTGATTGCCATCCAACCCTTAGCCGTCGGAGATAAGAATTTACATCCGATGTTGCTGATTGCATCGGTCATCGTTGGCGGGCACGCTCTAGGAATCATCGGGATGGTCATTGCGGTTCCGACGGTTACCATTCTGCAGGAGATCGCAAAGCTATTGCTTGAGCGGCGTTCCCAACCTGGGCAAATGGCTGAAGTCGATGTCGATAAGAGTGTCCGGATGCAACCGTACATCTGCTGAAATGACGGGCGAACGGGAATCCCATCTTTTTACCGCCGATAACCTGAAGGACTTTTCCGCAAAAGTCTTCGTGCATTTCGGTGTACCGGAAGCCGATGCGAGACAGGCCGCCGATGTGTTAGGCAAAAGCGACTTGAGAGGCATCGATTCCCACGGCGTGGCGCGCCTGCACACCTACTTTGATATGCTGACTCTGGGGCGGATCAATCCTCGGCCCAATGTCAAAGTCGTGCGGGAAAAATTCAGCGTGGCGACCGTAGACGGAGACAATGGCCTAGGCTTAGTTGTGGGACCGAAGGCAAATGAGATCGCTATGGAGAAAGCAGAAAAGTACGGCTCAGGCTGGGTGAGCGTATGCAACAGCAATCATTTCGGCATCGCAGGCTATTACCCTTTAAAAGCACTGGAAAGAGATCTTATCGGCTGGGCGATGACCAATTCCACCAAGCTAGTGGCTCCATTGTGGGGGGCGGAGAGGATGCTCGGGACTAATCCGATTGCCGTAGCCTTTCCGGGCTACAAAGAGCCTCCCATCGTTATAGACATGGCCACGAGCGCCGTGGCTTACGGCAAGATCGAGATAGCCATACG
The DNA here is from genome assembly GCA_036004365.1 of Binatia bacterium. Classification (GTDB taxonomy): domain Bacteria; phylum Desulfobacterota; class Binatia; order UBA9968; family UBA9968; genus DP-36. The sequence goes on along the minus strand of DASYRN010000037.1, from coordinate 17,137 downwards.
GACGAAGAGTGACGTTCCAAGAGGATGGATCATCGACAAGAACGGCAATATGACGACTCATCCTGAGGACATGATCAACGGAGGCTCCCAGCTTCCTCTAGGCTCCGAACGGGAGTTAGGAGGACACAAAGGCTATGCACTTGCTGCAATGGTCGACATCTTATGCTGCGTTTTAAGCGGCGCAAACTGGGGACCCTTCGCTCCGCCGTTTGCCCTTAGGCAAGAGATTCCGACGCGTAGCGTGGGCAAAGGCATCGGCCATTTCCTCGGTGCCATGCAGATTGACGGCTTCATCGACAAAGATGAATTTAAGAAGCAGATCGATGACTGGATCCAGGTATTTAGAAAGACGAAGCCGGCTCTCGGTACGAAAGGGCCGCTCATCCCCGGAGATCCGGAAAGGGAGGCGGAGGCTATCCGAAGCAAAAAGGGCATCCCTTTGTTGAAGCCTGTGGTGGACGATTTATTGGATATCTCGCAAAAAACCGGCATTCCCTTTGAGATCAAAGGAGAGCTTAAATGAAGGCGATACGCATCCATCAATTTGGACCTACCGAAGAGGTGCTTCAATACGAAGAGGTTCCGACACCCCAACCTGGACCACAAGAGCTGCTGGTAAAGGTCGAGGCTGCCTCACTGAACCGAGCCGACTTGAGCCTTCGCAGGGGGAGCTACCGGATAAAGCCGGAGGATCTGCCGCTAATTCCAGGCCGTGAGTTTGCGGGCACCGTGGTGTCGCTTGGCCCCGCAGCCGGGGGCTTTCAGAACGGCCAGCGCGTTGTCGCACAGACCGGTCTCGGCGGTTATGCCGAGTATGCCGTGGCCAAAGGCTCCGTTGTCCGATCTGTCCCGGTTGGGATGGACTTTGTGATTGCAGCCGCTGTGCCCACGATTTTTCTTACGGCTTGGTTTGCGCTGACCGAGGATGGGAAGTTGAAGTCGGGTGACCAGGTTCTTATTCAGGCCGGCGGCAGCGGTGTTGGAGTTGCGGCGATACAGGTCGCGAAGCATCTTGGGGCAAGCGTGTTCACGACCGCCGGAAGCGATGAAAAGTGCAGGCGCCTGCGAGGTCTGGGTGCTGACGAAACGATCAACTATACAGCTCGTGACTTCCATAACGAAGTGATGCGACTCACAGAGGGCAAGGGTGTGGACGTGGTGTTGGAAATGATTGGAGGCGACGTCTATCAGAGGAGTCTGGAAACATTGGCTTCCGGAGGACGGCTGGTCTCGATCGGCGGCGCAGTCGGTCCTATCCCGGATTCTCCACCTGTTCTTCAAAACGGCCGTAAAGCGACGCGTTTCTCCATCACGAATCATTTGAGCGCGCATCCAGAGGATTTCAGCCAGCTGGAGACGATTTTGAATCTTGTTCAGCAGGGAAAGTTCAACGTGCCGATTGACCGAACTTTTCCTTTGTCCGAGGCCCGGGCAGCGCAGCGCTATCTGGAGGGAAGAGAGCATTTCGGAAAAATCGTGTTGACCCTGTAGCTTTTAGCAAGGAGGCAGGGAGGTTCAAAGAGGTTCTAACAAGCAGGTATCAGACAAAGAGGAGGAATTATGGCGAGAGGGCATCATGATTTGGGAGGGACGCCGGGTGGAGGAGACATTGACCGCACTGAGCACCAGCTTGAGGATTGGGAAATCCTTGCAGACGCGGTGAATCAGGCGCTCGGCGCGAAAGGAATCAGGCGAACCGACGAGTTGCGCCGCGTTCGCGAGGAGATGGACGCGGACTTGTACCGGTCGATAAGCTACTACGAGCGGTGGATCGCCAGCGCGGAAACTATTTTGATCGAAAAGAAAATCCTGACCCGCGAAGAGATCGACAGGAAGGTCGCGGAATTTGAGAAGCGTTGGGGCAATCCGTGAGCGTCTCTGTGGGAACGTTCAGGCCGGGTGATCGCGTGCGGGTGCGAATGGAGGACCGGCCCGGGCACATACGGACGCCATTTTACATCAGGGGAAAGACCGGCTGGGTGGAAAGGGTGCACGGTGAGTTTTTGAATCCGGAGTCACTCGCGTATGGCCATGATGGTTTGCCGAAACGGCCGCTTTACCTGGTGGGCTTTTACCAAAAAGATGTCTGGGGAGATTACCGAGCCGCACCGCAAGACAAGCTTTACGTCGACATCTATGAACACTGGCTGGACCCAGCATGAACAGACCGCTGAAAAGGCTCATTTGCTTCGTTGCGCTCAATCGCCTCGCTCCAACGTACTGCACAAAGTACGCCTCCGCTCGTCGATTTTTCGCGCGCCTTGCAACTGAGACCTTTTGACCGGTCTGGAACGTTTTTCAGCAGCTGGAAGAAGGAGAGTGAGTTATGAGCCATGATCATTCGTCAACAGATCACGGAACGAAAACAGAGCAGGGTCACGAACATCCCAAGCATGAATTGAGTCAGCATGCCAAACGAATCTACGCGATTCGGGAGTTGCTCATCGAGAAAGGAGTGCTGACGCAGGAGGAGATCCAGCGCCAGATCGATTACATGGGGGCGCGGTCGCCCGCCAATGGGGCAAGACTGGTAGCGCGGGCATGGGTGGACCCGGCCTTTAAGGCCCGCCTGTTAGCAAATCCAAGAGCAGCTTGCGCCGAAATGGGCATCGATGCCACCAGCATCAATGAGTTCGTGGTGCTTGAGAACACAGAAAAAATTCGCCATCTCGTCGTCTGTACTCTATGTTCCTGTTACCCGAGACCTATTTTGGGCCGTCCGCCGGATTGGTATAAGAGCCTCAATTATCGCAGGCGGGCGGTCATCGACCCGCGAGGCGTTATGCGCGAGTTCGGCCTGGAGCTCGCCGACGATGTCGAAGTGCGAGTTCACGACAGCACCGCCGACATTCGCTACCTGGTTCTTCCCTTGAGGCCGCCCGGCACCGAAGGAATGAGCGAGGAAGAGCTAGCCCGGCTCGTGACGCGAGACAGCATGATCGGTGCGGTGGATCCCCTTGCAGCAGTGCCGAAAGGGTAAGCGCTAAGACACAATTCAGTAGGCTGTAAATTTGACCCGCACTATATAGATACAAACAACTTTGATTTTGCTACCGTCCGTCCCCTCTCTCGCCTTGTGACCCTCACCCATTCCCTCTCCCTAGCAGGGAGAGGGTCAGAGTGAGGGTAGACGATTAAAAAAGTCAAAGGCAGCAAAGAAACGATTTACTTTTCGGTAATCAGCTTGTCCGCCAGTTCGTCGTGGTCGTCGGGAGAGCGAGGAAAGTGCATGGCCAAGATTTCGCCGCAGCGTTCGATCGCCTGGCAGAAGGCATCACAGGCTTTTCCCGACTTCAATCCTGAAGTCAGGATATTCACGATCTCGTCCCAGACTCCTTGTAGGACCTTTTCATTGATGCCTTTATCGGCTAAAACTTCGACTCTGTGCTCAAGCAGCGAGACGAGGATCAAAATGCCGGTGTGGGCCTTGGTGTAGTGAAGCCCGTGCGCCGTGAATGCTGCCAGGCTGCGTGCCAATACAGCGGCGTCTATGCGCTTCTTTGGAATGAGCAGGCGCTTCATCCCGGGGATGCGACAGAGGAGAAGACCTAAAAGCCCGCCGACCGCAGGCAAAGCTAAATAGAGTTCGGTTGGCTCCCAGGGATTCCAGTAGACCAGTCCAGTGGCTATTCCGGCGATCAGCCCGGCCATCATGCCGCTGAGTTCCACCTCGGCGTAGCGGGCGCTGGCGCCGACAATCATTGGAACAATCTCGCCGGCGGTGCGCTCTTCTGCTGCGTCCACCGCCTTTTGGATGCGCTCCTTTTCTTGCGAATTGAAAAAGTTCTGAACGTCCATTGTTCACCCCGTACCACAGAACGCCCCGCATGTAAGCGCGGGGATAAATGTTCTGGACCTCCTCGGAGGGCATCGCTCCCGGTACCACCGAAGTGAAGTCCGTGGTACGGGGTTCACCAACTCCCAGAGGCTCCGCCTCCGCCGAATCCGCCACCACCGCCGCTGAAGCCGCCACCACCGCCACCAAAACCTCCGCCACTGGAACCACCCCAAAACGTCCCGCCGTCATGATAGTAGCGCTGGCGGCGCCGCCCGCTTCCGGTCCATGTTCCAAGAGATCTGCTCTGTCTTTGTGTTCCCAAGATCGCGATGAGGGGGATGGCTATAAGGAATAGGATAAAGAGAAGCTGGGCAAGAGAAAAATCACGGCTTTGAGGTCGACTTTCTTGACGCGGCGGCAAGGGCTCCCCGCGAGTCGTTTTCATGATCGCCTCGGTCCCGGCCTCTATGCCACCGGCAAAATCGTTGGCGCGGAAATGGGGAAGGATAACCTCACGAATGATCCGGCTTGCCATTGCGTCGGGAAGCACGCCCTCAAGACCATAGCCGACTTCGATCCGAAGCTTCTTGTCGTTTTTGGCGACGATGAGAATCACGCCGTTGTCGAATCCCTTGTGCCCGATTTTCCAAGCGTCGGCTACTTTGATCCCGAATCCCTCGATATCTTCTCCCTCTAGAGTTGGGATCGTTAACACGGCGATCTGATGGCCGGTCTCGGCCTCGAACTGTTGTAAGCGCGCTTCCAGCTTGCGAGCGTGCTCGGGCGAAATCAGACCAGCGAGATCGTTGACGCGACCGCGCAGAGGCGGCACCTCAAGCGCTGCTGCAATCGATGCAACGGCGAGGGAGAGCAAAATCCAAAGAAACTGAAAATAGAGGATTGAGGATCGAGGATGGGGGTGAACAAGAGCCACGAGTATGTTCCGGTTTAAAACTTCACCTCCGGGGGCTTGGATGCTTTTTCATCCGTAGTGAACGTTTCACGCACTTCGAGTCCTAAGAGATATCGGGCGGTGAGATTAGTCGGGAAAAAGCGGACGGCCTTGTTATACTCGGCCACGCTCTCAATATAGCGCTTTCGCGCCACGGCGATACGATTTTCCGTTCCCTCAAGCTGCGCTTGGAGATCGCGGAAATTTTGATTCGCCTTGAGCTCCGGGTAGCGCTCGACAACGACCAGGAGGCGAGACAGAGCACTGGACAGCTCCCGTTGGGCTTCTTCAAAACGCCTGAAAGTCTCAGGATTGCTGAGCGATCGGGCGTCGACTTGTACGGACGTGGCTTTGCTTCGCGCCTCGACGACCCGGGTGAGCGTCTCCTGCTCGAATTGCGCTGCGCCTTTGACTGTAGAGACGAGATTCGGCACCAAGTCCGCCCGGCGTTGATATTGATTTTGCACTTCACTCCAGGCAGCCTTGACATTCTCGTCCAACGCTTGGAGCTGGTTGTAGCCACAGCCGGTCAGAAAAAATAAGCCGAGCAGTACTCCTGCGCCTGCGAGAAAATCGAACCTTAGACCTCGGGCTATCATTCGGAAGAACCCAGAAACCGTTATAGGTAAAGATTTCTATTACAGACGCATCTCGACTTGTCAAGTTTGACTTTGCAGACAATTTCGTCTAACAAATTCATTTGAGGACATGAGAATGGTTTATGCCGTTGTCAGAACCGGCGGGAAGCAGTATCGGGTATCCCAAGGAGACATTGTCCGCGTTGAGCGGCTTGCCGGTGAGGTAGGGGAAAAAGTAACGCTGGCTGATGTCTTGTTCATCGGTGGAAACGGCGAGGTCAAGATTGGTACGCCCAAACTGGGCAACGCCTCGGTCACCGGAGAAATTATCGATCAAGGGCGGGCCAAAAAAATTATTGTTTTCAAGAAAAAACGGCGCAAAAGTTATAGTCGTAAGCAAGGACATCGGCAAAACATCACGACGCTCAAGATCACGGAAATCCAAGGATAAGAGGTGAAACTATGGCTCATAAGAAAGCAGGCGGAAGCTCCCGCAACGGGAGAGATAGTCGAGGACAGAGGCGGGGAGTCAAAGTTTTTGGAGGCGAAACGGTGCGCGCCGGCAATATTCTGGTGCGCCAGCTTGGGACGCGCATTCATCCGGGAAGAAACGTAGGCATGGGCCGGGACTACACCATTTTCGCTAAAATCTCCGGTGTGGTTCATTACGAGCGCCTGGACAAGACGAGAAAGCGGGTCAGTGTCGTTCCACCTGCCTAATGGTGTCACTGGACGAGAAAAAGAGGCCCCTTTCCGGGGCTTTTTTTTTGCCTTTAGAAAGGCGATGATAGATAAACTCATACAAACGTATTCAATGAGTTGGAGTTTGAGGGAACAAGCCTTCTGGCCGCGGATGATGGGTGAGTGGTATGAGATTTGTCGATGAGGTCAAGATCAAGGTCAAAGCCGGCGACGGCGGCCGCGGATGCGTCAGTTTCCGTAGGGAGAAGTACGTGCCGCGCGGAGGCCCAAACGGCGGCGACGGTGGCGATGGTGGCGACGTGGTCATGGTCGCGGACCCCCAACTCACGACTTTGCTCGATCTCCGCTACCAAAAGCAATATCGAGCCGGCAGAGGAGAGCACGGCAGGGGAAAGGACCAGCACGGAAAAAGAGGAGAGGATCGAGTGATTGCCGTTCCCGTAGGAACGGTCATTCGTGTTGTGGAGACCGGGGAGTCGCTTGCGGATCTTAAGAGTGCACGCGAGCGCGTCGTTGTGGCTTGTGGTGGCAAAGGAGGGAAGGGCAATGCGCATTTCGTTTCCTCGACCAACCGAAGCCCACGTCAGGCTCAATCGGGTCTTCGGGGCGAGGAAAGAGAGCTTGAGATCGAATTGAGGCTGATGGCCGATGTCGGAATCATCGGCTTGCCCAATGCCGGCAAGTCCACCCTGATCGCGGCCATCTCCGCCGTTCGGCCGAAGATTGCCGATTATCCCTTTACGACTCTGGTTCCCAATCTCGGCGTGGTCAGCGTCGATGACGGAGATAGCTTCGTGGTCGCGGATATCCCGGGGCTGATCGAGGGCGCGCATCGGGGAGAGGGGTTAGGACACAAGTTTTTAAGACACGTTAGCCGGACGAGTCTCTTGATTCACTTGCTTGACGCGAGCAAGGTTCAAGAAGAAGATCCCCTGGCGGATTGGGTTGCGGTGAATCGGGAGCTTGAGCTCTTTGATCCGATGCTGGCGCAAAAGCCCCAGGTTGTGGTCGCAAATAAGATAGACCTCCCCAAAGCAAGAGCGAAGATCTCTATTTTGGAGCGGTTGTTGATCTCTTCCGGATATCGGCTCTGCGCCATCTCCGCGGTGACCGGAGAGGGTGTAAGCGAGCTTAAGAAACTGATCGGAAACGAGTTGGGAAAAATCAGAGCGCGGCGAGACGAAAATCGTGCAGCAGCCGGAATATAAGAAGGGGTGGCTGCGCCGTGTGCGGCGCGTGGTCGTCAAGATTGGGAGCCAGATCCTCTCTTCTGAGAACGGGATCGAGGAGGCCAGGGTCAAACGGCTAGCGCAAGAAGTGGCCAATCTCCACGATCAGGGGAAAGAGATGATCCTTGTCAGCTCGGGTGCCGTCGCGGCAGGGATGAGCCGACTAGGTCTTAAGCAGAGACCGAGGACGATTCCGGAAAAGCAGGCGCTGGCCGCGGTCGGACAAATCAAACTCATGGCTCTTTACGAAAAGTATTTCTTCCACTGTAACAAAAGCGTCGCTCAGGTTCTTTTGACACACGAAGATCTTGCCGACCGGCGCCGGTATCTCAACGCCAAGCATACCCTGCAGACTCTGCTGGAGTCCGCCATTATTCCCATCGTGAACGAGAACGACACGGTAGCGGTGGAAGAGATGAAGTTCGGGGACAACGATCACCTTTCGTCGCTGGTGGCGACCTTGCTTGCGGCCGATCTCCTGATCATCCTGAGCGATGTCGATGGAATATACGACCGAGATCCGCGCGTTCATGAGGACGCCGAATTGATCCCTCTAATCTTGGATATCAAAAAGATCAAGGAGGGTCTCAGTGGTGAAAGTCGAAGCTTCTTCGGAACCGGCGGGATTTGGACGAAGGTCGGCGCGGCCGAGAAGGCGGCCGCTGCGGGAATTCCGACGATCGTGGCCAATGGCTTGGAAAATGGCATTCTGTCCCGTTTATTGGATGCGAAGGAGGAGACGGGGACTTTGGTTATCCCAGAAGAGAATCGCTTGGCCACCAGAAAACACTGGATCGCTTATAACCTGAAGCCTGCAGGCGAGATTCTGGTCGACCAGGGCGCCTATGAGGCTGTGGTCCGGAGAGGAAAGAGCCTTCTCCCTTCCGGACTAAAAGAGGTCCACGGCTCTTTTGGCGTCGGCGAGTGTGTTCGCTGTCTGGATGTTCAACGGCGAGAGTTCGCTCGAGGGCTAGTGAACTACAGCGCGCAGGAGTTGAATCAGATCAAGGGATTGCATACAAGCGAGATCGAGAAGGTTTTGGGCTACAAGGCGTATGACGAGATCATCCATCGCGACGACCTGGTACTGCTGTGAAAGGATGAGTGATGAGTGCTGAGAACTGAGGGCTCAGTCCTCGTTACTCAATACTCAGTCCTGGGGAAACAATGTCGCTCAAAAACGAAGCCAGTCTATTAGGAAAGAAGGCCAAGGAAGCTGCGCGGCGGCTGGCGCAGGTTTCGTCTGACGAAAAGAACCTAGCCTTGCTGCGCATGGCCGACCGGCTCGTGGATCAAAAAGAATGGCTTTTGAAGGAAAACGACAAGGATCTTAAGCTAGCTCGCCAAGAGGAAGTCTCCTCTGCACTTCTGGACCGGATAGCCCTAAACCCTGCTCGGATCGATGGCATGGCCAAAGGCCTAAGGGAAATCGTCGCGCTGCCGGACCCTGTTCGTGAGATCGTAAAGATGTGGCGCCGGCCCAACGGGCTCCAGGTGGGGAAGATGCGCATTCCTCTCGGTGTTATCGCGATCATCTACGAGGCGAGGCCCAATGTTACCTCCGACGCCGCGGCTCTCTGTATTAAGTCGGGCAACGCGGTCATTTTGCGCGGCGGCAGTGAGGCGCACCATTCAAACCGCGCGATAGGCTCGATTCTCAATCAGGCATGCGTGGAGACTCAGGTGCCAGTGGAAGCCATACAGGTCGTGGAGTCCAAAGATCGAGGTCTGGTGAACGAGCTGCTCCAACTCGAGGACTATATCGACCTTATCATCCCGCGCGGCGGCGAGGATCTGATTCGTACGGTCGTGGCCCATTCGCGTGTGCCCGTGATCAAGCATTATAAAGGAGTCTGCCACCTCTACGTAGATGATGAGGCGTCGCCGGAGATGGCGGAGCGCATCTGCATGAATGCGAAGGTGCAAAGGCCGTCGGTTTGCAATGCCGTGGAGACTTTGCTGGTTCACGAGGAGATAGCGTCGAGCTTTCTCCCAACGATGATCGCCAAGCTCAAGAAAGCGGGAGTCGAGATTCGCGGCTGTGAAAAGACACGGGCCTTGGTTTCTGATATCAAACCTGCGACCGAGGCCGATTGGACGACCGAGTATCTAGAACTTATCCTCTCGGTGCGCGTTGTGAAGGACATGGACGCCGCGATCGATCACATCGAGCGATATGGATCGCAACACACCGAAGCCATCGTCACCTCCAATTATCAAAAGGCCAGAGAGTTTCTCGACCGAGTAGACTCATCGGCCGTTCTTGTCAACGCCTCGACGCGCTTCAATGACGGTGGGGAGTTGGGACTCGGTGCCGAGATCGGGATTAGCACCAGCAAGATTCACGCCTTTGGACCGATGGGTCTTGAGGAGCTCACCACAACGAAGTTTGTTGTGTTGGGGGACGGACAAATCCGCGAATGACCAGGCCGCCAAAAAGACCCATCTGCTTCGTTCCACTCGATTCGCTCACTCCAACGTACTTCCCCAGTACGCCTCCGCTCCCGGAATCTTCGTGCGCCTTGCATCCGGCTCTTTTTGATCGGCCTGAGGAAAAGTTTTGAATACGCCATGAGAATAGGCCTCTTTGGCGGCACGTTTGACCCGATCCACTGGGGCCACCTCCGCAGCGCCGAGGAAGTCCGAGAAGCTTTCTCTCTAGACCGCGTCGTGTTCGTACCGGCTTCCGAGCCGCCCCTCAAAAAGAAGAAGCCCGCAACGACGCCGCGTCAACGGCTTGAAATGGTGCGCCTAGCGATCGCAAGTAATCATGACTTCGACGTTTCTGATGTCGAGCTTTCCCGACCCGGCAAATCCTACACTGTCGATACCCTGCGTCATTTCAAGCAAACCCGGCTTCGCAAAGACTCTCTCTATTTTATCCTCGGCATCGATGCGTTTCGCGAGATCGGCTCTTGGAAAGAGTTCAAAGAAATCTTCCCGCTTTGCCATCTCATTGTAACCTCTAGACCGGGATGCGAAGCTCCGATGTCGTCTCAGGCAATGCCCGTTGCGGTAAAAAAACTCTTTTGTTATGATCGATTTAAGAAAATTTACCGGCACGAAAGTGGCACGTTTCTCTATTTTTTTCAGCTCACAGACATCGCCATTTCAGCCTCGGAGATCCGGCGCCGTTTAATGGAGAGAAAGTCCATTCGCTATCTGGTTCCTCCGGAGGTTGAGAGCTACATCGAGAGAAAGCGGCTGTACCGAGTGCGCCAGGAGGACAAGAACGAGATCGAGCGACATTGACTCCTGGGAAAAGGCTCTTCTCATCAGTCGCTTCGCGCTGGAGAAAAAAGCCTACGATCTTGTCCTTATGGAGGTCCGTCCAATCACCTCCATCGGCGACTATTTCATCATTTGCTCTGGCCGGTCCGATCGACAAGTCCAAAGCATTGCTCAGGGCATTGAAGAGAATCTCAGCAAGCAAGGCATGTCTCCGCACTCCGTCGAGGGCGTCGCGCGGGGCCAATGGGTTTTGATGGATTTCTCCGATGTCATCGTCCATATTTTTTACCAACCCGTGCGGGAATTCTATGACCTAGAGGGGCTCTGGAATCACGCGCCGCGCGTGGAGCTTCCCCAACCTTATTCGACCTTGGTGAATCAGTTTCGCATCAAGACTGAAGAGTTCGCGTGAACTTCGCTGAATTTCTTGCACAATAGAAAGGAAAATTCTTGCGCGATCCACGTCCCGTTCTTCTTGCCGTTCTCGATGGCTGGGGAGTAAACCCCCGCAAGGAGGGAAATGCGATTGCCCACGCATCCACGCCCACGATCGATGCACTGACGCGGAGCTATCCTTCGAGCACACTATCGATTTCGGGATTGGACGTCGGTTTGCCCGAAGGGCAGATGGGAAACTCGGAAGTCGGCCACATGCATCTGGGGGCGGGGCGAGTGATCTATCAGGATTTGACTCTGATCCACCGGGCCATTGACGATGGCAGCTTCTTTTCCAATCCTGTGCTCTTAGAGGCCCTGGCCGCAGTGAAGCGAACTCGCGGGAGGCTGCATCTCATGGGCCTCCTGGGCGACGGAGGCGTTCACAGCCATCAGCGCCATTTGGAGGCGCTCGTTGAGCTGGGCCACCGGCAGAAGGTTGGCCCGGTTTTTCTCCATCTCTTTCTCGACGGTCGGGATACTCCGCCGACGAGCGCAGAGAGATTCCTCGCCGATTTGCTGGAGAAGCTAAAGGCCTATCCTGAAGTCCGAATTTCTACTATCAGTGGGCGCTACTACGCAATGGACCGGGACAAGAGATGGGAAAGAACAGAGAAGGCCTATCTCGCTCTCAGCGAAGGTGTGGGAATCGAAGCTGGTTCTGCGTTGGAAGCGATCCGCAAGAATTACCAAGAAGGGGTGACAGACGAGTTTGTCTTGCCTACGGTCATCAAACCGAGCTTGCCTGACGGTATCGTTCGAGACGGAGACGGGATTGTCTTCTTCAACTTCCGCGCCGACCGGGCGCGTCAACTGACCCGCGCATTTACCGAGAAAGACTTCAAGGAATTTCCCCGGAAGCGGGCGGTTTCGTTTTCCTCTTTCGTAACCCTGACCGAATACGACACGACGTTCGGCCTGCCGGTCGCATTTCCTCCGAGGAACCTCAAGAACATCCTGGGCGAGGTCGCAAGCCGTGAGAGAATTCCCCAGCTCAGGATCGCCGAAACGGAAAAGTATGCCCACGTAACCTATTTCTTCAACGGCGGCAAGGAGACGAAGTTCCCGCTGGAAGACCGGATCCTCATCCCGTCGGCTAAGGAAGTCCCCACCTATGACCTCAAGCCCGAGATGAGCGCGCGCGAAATCACGGAAGCTCTCCTGGAGCAAATCGCCAAGAAATCCCACGGGCTCATCATTCTGAATTTTGCGAATGCGGACATGGTCGGTCATACCGGAAATTTTGCTGCCACAGTTCGGGCCTGCGAAGTCATCGACGAATGCATCGGGAGAATCGCCCCGGCCATGTTGAATCAGCACGGTCGGATGATGATTACCGGGGATCACGGAAATGCCGAGCAGATGATCGATTATGATAGCGGTCAGGTCCACACCGCACACACCTCCAATCCTGTGCCTTTGATTCTGATCGACGAGAAATTGAAATCGTACCGGCTGAGCCCTGGGAAGGCGATCGACGTTGCGCCGACCATTCTGGATCTGCTCGGGATTCCGAAGCCTCCTGAAATGACAGGCCGGTCCCTGATCGTCGAGCCATAGCGATACTAATACGAAACCTAACATATCTGGAGAATACCCCAAGCTTACCGAACCCCTGTCAGTGCAAAAGGCAAAGTGCAAATTGAAAAATGCAAAGTTAGAGGGAGATAATACAAAATCACGAACCAGGTTTCTAAAGCATTTTGCCTTTTGCATTTTGCAGTTTTCATTTTGCAATGTGTTAAGTTTCATTCTTCGGTCAATTTAGTCTCAGGATCCACTGGGTCCTTGAGCATCTAAGGGTGAGATTCATGGGTGGGTTTCTCAGCTCGAATCTCCACCTTCCCTTCGGATTCCTTCTAGATTGGCTTTATCCGCCCCGTTGTCGCTTCTGTAAAGAAAGAATCTTCGGTCGGGATGAAGAGTGCTTTTGCTTAGGATGCATCGAGAAGATTCGTCTGGTCCGTCACCCGCTCTGCAATAGCTGTGGGAAGCCGTTCTTTGATGCGGCCGGGGGAGATCATCTCTGTGGCGTATGCTTAATGCGCCAACCTCACTTCGTTCGCGCGCGAGCGTGGGCGTGCTATTCCAGCGAAGGGGTCGAGAATCATCCTCTCCGTGAGGTTGTACAGCGATTCAAGTACGGCCGCAAAGTTTCCCTGGGGAGGCCGTTGGGCCGGCTCATGGCCAAGGGCTCTTCCGAGTTTTTTCAAGGGATGTCCTTCGATCTGGCCATCCCTGTGCCGCTGCATCCCAAGAGACTTCGCTGGAGAGGCTTCAATCAGGCGGTTATCCTGGCTCGCGAAGTCGGACGGTTGTGGGAGATTCCGGTCGATCCTTTTATTCTTCTGCGATCAAGGGAAACTCCTCCTCAAACCGAGCTCCGCGAAGACGAGCGAAGAAAAAATGTCCGGGGTGCGTTCACCTTGAATTCACAAAGGCCGGTGCGGGGAAGGAGGTTATTGCTCGTGGATGATGTGTATACTTCCGGAGCCACGGTCAATGAGTGCAGTCGCACCTTGCTTCGAGCGGGCGCGAAGGAAATTCATGTTCTCACATTGGCCAGGACAGTTTGAAAAAACCATGATTGCTGCAAGTTGGAACTCGACCGATTGACTTGTAAACCATGTTACCGGTCTGTACTGATTATCCTCCCTCTCCCGCTTGCGGGAGAGGGTGAAGGGGTGAGGGTCGTTTTGGATTGATCACCCCTCATCCTAACCCGCAAGAGATTGTGTCACAACTCCGTTCATGGTTCGACGGGCTCACCACGAACGGGGTAGAGTCATATTAAAGCAACTACTTGGCCGTTCGTCCTGAGTGAGTCGAAGGGCGAACGGCGGGTTGCGACACAGTCTCCAAGGGGAGAAGGAACACTATCCCTGGTAGACAGAAAATATGCCCACTGAGGATCGAGAAAGATGGGATAAGCGGCATGAGACGCACCATGAGGAAGTGGAACCCGCCAGATTCCTGCGCGAAGTGTTTCGGATGGGCGCATGGAACATTACGCCTGGCAGGGCTTTAGATATCGCGACCGGCAAAGGACGAAACGCGGTCTTCCTAGCGGAGAGGGGTTTTGCCGTGGATGCTATCGATATCTCGGAGGTTGCCTTGCAGGCGGCCCGAGATACGGCAAAAGAAAAAGGCCTGGCGATAAAGTTCGAACAGGTAGATCTAAATAAGATTGAGCTGCCTCACGCGGCATACGATCTCATTATCAATTTCAATTTCCTCGAAAGGTCGCTGATTCCCAAGATGAAGAAGGCACTTAAATTGGGCGGACACGTCGTTTTTGAAACCTACCTCGTCGATCAGCGGGTATTGGGCCATCCAAAGAATCCCGCTTACCTTCTCGGACACAACGAACTCTTGGAGCTGTTTCGGGACTTTCGGGTCTTGTATTACCGCGAGGGGAGGTTCTCGGAGGATGGCCGGGAGGCCTACAAAGCCGGTCTTTTCGGACAAAAGGTAAGGTGAATCCAAAGAAACATTTTTAGGGGGGCGGGCGTCTAAGGGGGTGAAGGAGGTATTTATGAAAGGACTCAAAACCATCGTTTGGGGTAGTCTAGTAGCTGGCTCTCTATTGATGGTAGGAGATGCGGTCTTTGCCGACGAGCGGGGGAGATTTCACAGAGGCGGTAGGCATGGCTTTCCCCGTGAGATCCGACAGGATTTCCGGGAGATACAGGGAGACCGCGCAGAATTGCACAGAGATTATCGCGAGCTGGCAAGGGACAGACATGAACTGTACCAGGATATCCGTCGAGGAGCGGGTAGACGCGAAATTGCGCGGGACCGAGCCGAGGTACGTCAGGATTTACGAGAAATCGCGCAAGATAGGAGAGAACTGAGACAAGATTATACTGAACTACACCGGGACCTCAGACGCTACGGGTATCACGCTCAGCCAAGATTTGAAGACCGGTATGGCTGGTACGGCAGCCACTGGGGCCCGCACTACTTTGACCGGAGACATGAGTCCTGGGAGCGAGACTAACCTCGGCTCTTAGATTTGTGGAATTAGCCCTGTCGGGTCTGGCATAAGCGGTTTCGGTCAGGCCTGTAGCAGGGCTTTTTCCGTCTCCGAGCTTGCGGTTAAATTCCCCAGCGATGTTCTTTAGCCGGTTGACCTAGACCTCTCTATTTTTTTAGCTTCTCCGTTGCGGCCGCAGCAACTTCTTTAACAGCAGGCACCGGACAGAACCCTTGCGACTCAACCGCAAAGACAGGGTTAAACTTGCTGCGAAAGTTCTCCAGCGCAATAATCGCTGCAAGCTCAACCAATTCTTCGTCCGTGAAATGGCGCTTCAAGCGCTTGAAGAACCGCTCGGTCACTCGCTTCCCGGTATAAGTCATGCGCTCGGCCAGCTCCAGTGCCAGTCGCTCCCGAGCGGAGAAGAGCGGGTTCTTTCGGTAATCTCCCAGCGCCGCCGCTAATTTTTCTGCTGACGCTCCATTTTGCATCCCACTGGATGCGTTGATGTCGATTCAGTATGGGCAGCCGTTGATGCTGGCGGCCTTCATGCAGACGAGATGCCTGAGCTGGGGATCGATCAGCCCCGAGGCCACAATCCCTTCTGCGAGGGCCTGAACCCCTTTCTGAATCGTGGGCCTGAGCCCGTAGATGGGCGCTGTATTGAGCACGGCGCCGTATTGCTGCTCTTGTTTTTGAAAAACAGATTGCACCTCCTCAGGCGATTCCTCTTTTGTTACTCCTCTGATCCTGGCCATGGTTTTTCCTCCCCTCTTTGTGTATTTTCCTCATCTTTGGTCCAGTCCGCAAGACTGAATTAGGACTGAACTGATTTCTGATATTCTTGATGTTGAAGAACGAGTCGGCGCTGATATCATAGCGCCAACAACGGCAAGGAGTTAGCCAGAATGGATAAGTATGATTACGATCTATTCACTATCGGCGCTGGGTCGGGCGGAGTTCGGGCCAGCCGGGTCGCGGCCTCTTACGGCGCAAGGGTAGCGATTGCAGAGAAGAGCAAGCTGGGCGGCACATGCGTCAACGTGGGATGCATACCCAAAAAACTTTTGGTTTACGCCTCTCGCTTCAGAGAAGACTTTGAGGATGCAGACGGTTTCGGCTGGACCGTGGGTGAAAGCCGCGTGAATTGGCAAAGACTCATTGCCAATAAGGACCGAGAGATTGACCGGCTTAACCGGGTCTATCAAGATGTGCTGGAGAATGCGGGAGTTGAGATCATCACGGGTCACGCGTGCATCCTGGATCCGCATACCGTTGAAGTACAGCAGAAGCGCTACTCCGCGAAGTATATTCTGGTGGCGACCGGGGGTCGGCCGACGATCCCAGCGATCCCGGGCTCGGGTCAAGCGATCACTTCCAACGAGGCGTTCTATCTCTCTAGCCTTCCGGAGAGCATCATCATCGTGGGCGGCGGCTATGTCGGAGTTGAATTTGCCGGAATCTTCCACGGGCTGGGTACGGAAGTGACTCTTGTCCATCGCAGGTCGTTGCTTCTTACGGGGTTTGATCGGGATGTGCGTGAGACCTTGGCGACCGAGATGAGAAAGAAGGGAATCGAACTCCGCTTCAATGCTCAAATCGAAAGCGTCGAGAAAAAGAGGAACGGCATAAAAGCAACTTTCAGTGGAGGACTCTGTCTCGAAGCGGAAAAGGTTATGCTTGCAACGGGGCGGGCACCCAACGTAGAGGGCTTGGGTCTCGAGAAGGGCGGAGTTAAACTCGATAAAAAGGGCGCGATTGTCGTCGACGAGTATTCATGCACGACAGCGCCGAGCATCTATGCGGTCGGCGATTGCACGGATCGCCGAAATCTCACGCCGGTCGCCATCGCTGAGGGTCGAGCCGTGGCAGAGACTCTATTCAATAGCAACCCGGTGAAAATGGATTACACCAAGGTGCCCTCTGCGGTCTTTAGCCAGCCGAATGTCGCCACCGTCGGATTGACCGAAGAGGAAGCTCGCGAGCGCAATCTTCCGATCGACGTTTACAGAACCGTTTTTAGGCCGCTAAAGCATACGCTTACCGGCCTGGCTGAACTTACAATGATGAAGATCGTAGTCGACCGGATGACGGATCGTGTGCTGGGTTGCCACATGGTGGGGCCGGAAGCCGGAGAGATCATCCAAGGCCTCGCCGTGGCGCTCAACTGCGGCGCGACGAAGGCGCAATTCGATGCGACTATAGGAATCCACCCCACAGCGGCCGAAGAGTTTGTTACGATGCGCGAAAGAGTCT
>DASYRN010000036.1:0-5821 GCA_036004365.1 Binatia bacterium | reverse complement strand
GAGTTAGTCGATTCGGTCAGCGGGCAAACCTATGAGGTCCGTAATCCGGCTACGGGAGAGGTCGTGGATAAGGTCCCGAAGGGAACGACAAAAGATGTCGAACACGCTATAGACGCCGCCGAGAAAGCGTTTCAAGAATGGTCGGACACGACTCCTGAAGATAGGGGTAAGATGCTCATGAACGCCTGTGAGCTCATCAAGCAGAAGAGCGGAGAGATCGCCCAGGCTCTCACAAAGGAACAGGGGAAAACCTCGTTCGAGGCCAACCTCGAGATTCACCATCTCCTCCACGGCTTGGAGTTTTATGCGGGACTTGCCTCTAAAGTCCGCGGCTCCCACGTTCCGCTTCCCCAGAAGGGTGCCTACGGCATGGTGATTCGCCAACCCATCGGCGTCTGCGGAGGCATCGTTCCATGGAATTTTCCCCTTACCTTGATGGGCACAAAGCTCGGCCCGGCGCTGGCCGCGGGGAACACGATCATCATCAAGCCGGCCTCAACGACGCCTCTTGCGACCCTGCTCTGCGTTGAGCAAATTCAGAAAGCCACCTACGGAGAAGGCAAACAGCAAAAAACCCTCCCCAAAGGAGCGGTCAACGTTGTCACCGGACCCGGCGGCACCGTGGGAGAAGAGCTGCTTAGGAATCCTCGCATTCGCCGCATCGCCTTCACCGGCTCTACTCCGGTCGGGAGACACGTGATGGAGGTGGCGGGCAGAGAGATCAAAAGGGTGACCCTGGAGCTTGGCGGGAGCGACCCGATGATCGTCATGGAAGATGCGAATCTCGATATGGCGATCAAGATGGCCGACATCGGCCGCTTCTTTAACTGCGGCCAGATGTGCCTCGGCGTCAAGCGGCTCTTTCTGCAAGAATCGATCGCGGAATCCTTCGTCGGCAAATTGGCCGACATTCTGAAAAGTAAGACCGTCGGCAACGGTATGAATAAAGAAAGCCGCATGGGACCGATCCACCTCGACTCGCAGCGCCAAGAGATCGAGGAGCAGGTCGAAGACGCCAAGGCGCGCGGCGCTAAAGTTGTCTTTGGCGGCGAGCGAGCTAAGGGAGGCGATCTCGACAAGGGCTTTTTCTATCTGCCTACCCTTCTCACCAATGTCCCGGGCGATGCGCGCGTGAGCGTGGAAGAGACCTTCGGCCCTGTTCTTCCGGCGTTTACTTTCAAAACCCTGGATGAGGCGATCGATAAGGCGAACGGTTCCATCTACGGTTTGGGCTCTTCGATCTGGACGCGCAATCTCATCCACGCCAACAAAGCGATCGATAAGCTCCAGGCGGGAAATGTCTGGGTCAATTCCCTACACTACGGCTACGATGAGCTACCCTTCGGCGGCGTCAAGGCGAGCGGCATCGGCCGAGAGCACGGCCCCGAAGCACTGGACTATTACCTCGAGCCGAAAGGTGTGGTGGTTGTAAACGTCTGACGACAATTAGGCTCCAGGTTACAGTCAACAGCCCGGCCGGTAAAAAATCGGTCGGGCTTTTTTATCTGCGAAGATGAGTTATCCATGAAACCACCGGAGAAACTGGAAACGAAGCGACTGATCTTGCGCTTGCCGGGGATCAAGGACGCCGAGGAAATTTTTGCGCAGTACGCACAAGACGCGGAGGTAACAAAGTATTTGACGTGGCAGCCTAATCGGACTCTAGAAGAGACTCGGGATTTTCTACATCTCTGCTTGGCCGGGTGGGAAATAGGCAAGTCATTCCAGTGGGTGATCGTACGGAAGGAAGACAATCAGCTTCTCGGCATGGCTGGATTTAGAGCCGATGGGCATAAACTGGAGTTAGGCTACGTATTGGCGAAAGCCTATTGGGGAAAAGGATACATGACGGAGGCCGTCCGGGTTTTAGTGGACTGGGCTTTGAGCCGAGATGAGATCTATCGAGTTTGGGCGGTTTGTGATGCTGAGAACAAAGCTTCCGTTCGCGTCCTTGAAAAGGTCGGAATGGAGCTCGAAGGCGTTCTCCGGCGCTGGAGCATACACCCCAACCGTAGCGACCAACCACGAGATTCCTACTGCTATGCGAAGACCAAGTGACGAATACATTCCTAGTTGGGCGGAGGAGTGAGCCAGAATAAGTGTTTGCCTGCGGACATTTCTTTAGTATAGTCAGTGCCCAGTCCGGATCATCCTCTACTAGATACTAGAAGCTGCGAAGTTTCTCACAGAAGGAGAGCTGTCATGGCTGCGAAGTCAGAGGAAACACTCATTGGCCGGATCACCCATTATTATTCCCATCTAAGCGTCGGAATCATTGAGTTAACAGGCGGCGCTCTCAAAGTCGGTGATACGATTCATATCAAAGGCACGCACACCGACTTTAACCAGACCGTCGATTCCATTCAGATCGAACACCAGAACGTGTCCCGTGCGGAGAAGGGAAAGGTGGTGGGGATCAAAGTAAAGGAAAAAGCGCGCGAACACGACCAGGTCTTTCTGGTGTGAAGGCGTTCTCTCTTAGAGAGGTCCTAAAGTTTGGCTTGGTGTCTTAATGATTCTGCGTCTGGGTCCGAGATGAGCCGTACGATGACAGTGAAATTAGAGGTCCCGTTCTTCAGCAATACTCCTGACAACTATCATTGCTTCCAGGCCGCGTTGCGAATGGTGCTTGCTTACTATGTGCCCACAAGAATCTATGATTGGGAAGAACTTGACCGCCTGACTGCGCACACAGCTAATTACACTTGGCCCTCCGCCGGCCTTCTTTATTGCGCTTCTATGGGTCTGGACGTCCGTCTCATTGATGGCTACGACTACAGACGGTTCGCTTCGGAAGGTTATGACTATTTGCTTGAGCTAGTTGGAAAAGAAGTGGCTGATGATCAAGAAAGGAATAGCAACCTAGCCCAGGAGATGCGATATGCCAACGAGCTTCTCTCTGTTATTCCAACCGATAAGAGGATACCCGCCTTCGACGATCTTCGTGAACACTTGCAGGCTGGTGCTCTCGTGATCTGCAACGTTAATTCTTGTGCATTACGGGGACAACAAGGATATGCTGGACACTTCGTCGCGG
Organism: Binatia bacterium; assembly: GCA_036004365.1. GTDB lineage: Bacteria > Desulfobacterota > Binatia > UBA9968 > UBA9968 > DP-36. The sequence goes on along the minus strand of DASYRN010000036.1, from coordinate 2,784 downwards.
TGATCGGTGTAAACGACGATGGTGTTTGGCTGCACGATCCTGGACTGCCTGCTCTTGAGAATACATTTGTGAGCTGGGAGCAATTTGACCGGGCCTGGAGCTATCCCAATCTGCAAGCTCGTAACATAATCGCGCTTCGTCTGCCCCGAGCTAAGTCTCCTTTGGAGTGAGCCCATGTTCCTTTCCCTCCCGCATAACTGTGACCGTAGGGCTTACATTACGAGTCATACACCGGGTTTACAGCAAAGAACGTTTTGTGCTTTAATCGCGAACGGTTTCTTTCGCGCACCACGACAAATAAATATTGAAAGGTGAAATATGGATCCAAAAATAGTCTCTTATCCTGCATCCAAACGGGAAAGAAAACGTGTTGACGAAACCATCACCGCCGTGCCCGGCGAATGGCGCTTCGATCAAGATGTCTCGAAAGCGTTTGACTCCCATGTGCGCAAGAGCGTGCCCTTCTATGAGGAAATACAGCGGATGGTCGTCGAGCTCAGCGAATACTTTGTGAGAGACCAGAGCGTCGTATACGACCTGGGTTCCTCTACAGGCACCACGGTTGATATGCTTTCGAATGCGCATGCCGGCAAAGAGGATGTGCAGTTCATTGGATTCGATTTGAGCGAATCCATGGTTAACGAAGCCCGAAAAAAGGTAGATCGGCCCAATGTGCGCTTTGATCATAAGAACATCATGGAGGTTGAATTCTTACCCCCAGCCAACTTCGTGACGGCTCTTTTCACACTGCAGTTCTTGACTCCGGCGGAACGCAGGAACCTCCTCTCCCGTATCAACCAGGGATTGATCGAAGGCGGCGGACTTCTCATTGTGGAAAAAGTATGTGCCGCACACTCTAGCTTTGAGGATATCTGGACAGAGCTATACTGGGACTTTAAACGACGCCAAGGACTTACCCCCGAGCAGATTCTGGAGAAAGCAAACAGCATCCGCGGCGTTCTAAAGCCGCTCACCAGCGAGGAGAACCGGGATCTTCTTTTCCAGACCGGTTTTAGCCCTGTAGAGGTCTTTTTCAAGTGGTACAACTGGGCAGGATTCCTGGCTGTCAAAAAGACCGCTGCCTGACGCAGTTCAAATGTCGGAGCCTGAGGCGAAACCTGCAGTAAACAACCAAGAATCACCGGAATTGATCGTGCCGTCGGTCCTCTCGAAAGCGGAACACCCGGATAAGGGTGCTCTATACTTGGCCGATGAGAGCCGACACTCCGAGCGCTTTCACGTACGTAAAGACAAGACCAACCCCAGACGGCTTGCTTACCTGACTCTATTGTTGTTTGCGACCCCACCCGGTTTGCCCTTGCTGGCGATGGGTGTCGTGTTGGTAACTGCGGCGGTCCTCCTTCATGGCTGGGCGGCCGGCTACTTGGCTAGGGCGGGGTACACGGAGCGCGAAACAGTCCTCACAGTACGCGGTCCATATAGACACAACCGCAACCCCTACTATATGGCCCAAATGACAATGGATCTTGGCTTCTTTTTTCTTGCCGGCAGGCCGCTGTTTTATCTCCTCTATTTCCCAGTGATTTTTTCCGTCTATCGGCGTTGGGTCGCGGAGGAGGAACGGTTCCTCGAGAAAGAGTTCGGTGACGACTATCGCGCCCTAAAGCACGAAGTCCCCCGCTGGAGCTTCCGACTCAAGCCTGCGCCTCCGCGTGGATCTGAGCTGAAATTCAAATGGGCTACCTTTATGCTCAACCGTGAATTGCTACGGTCTCTCTCCCATCTGTTCTACTTGAGTGTGTTTGTGTCCTATTTCTTCTTCGGAAATCCCTTCGCTCATATCGATGCGCTTGTTCGCTTCACGGTGATTGCTGTAATTGCGGTGTGGCTTGTCTTGCGCGACATCTATCCGGTTGATGTCTCTCAAAAGAGTGTCGGCTGGTTTTTAATGGCATTGAGTAGCGCAACGATGGCAATGATCTTTCTCATCAAAGCTCCGGTATGGGAGCCTTGGTCGGGTACGGGTGCATGGATCTCTATTTCGGCGGGGCTTTGCTTCGGACTGCTTGTTTCGGCGAGTGCCTTCCCTGGTTTCTTCCGCGTTGTCGGCAAGAATTACGAAGATGTCTTTGCGCGGCCAATGTCTCAGTGGTACACAATGGGGTTGGGACTGGGATTGCTATCGTGTACCTTGGGAGGTGTGTGGATAGGGATCGTGATGCCATTGATCCTATGGGCTCTCGGCATTGCTGGCCTGGTGCCGCTGAACATGGTGCCACAACGGCTGAGTGTCAGCCTTGGGCTCCTAGTGTTATTCATCTTCTCAGGTACTCTTGCCATAGCACGCCAGATCGCTTACCAACTCACGTTGTGATTTTTCTGTGTGCAAAACTCTATTTGTCATTGGGCTTTCGTCCCACCGACCTTACCATTACAATCCTCTAGAGGGCGCTGAGTTCTACGAGCTGCTTCTATGAAGCGCTCCGTGTGAGATTGTTTAGGAGTCATCCGCGCTGCGAGAATCATTATGAATGTCATTGATCAACTGAGCCAATACTTGGAGGCGGCAGGAAGCACGGAGCTTCCTCCAGAGGTGGCAAGAAAGGGAAAACATCATATCCTCGATACTCTCGGTGCGATGGTCTCGGGCGCCAAGCTTAAGCCCGGACGATTGGCGATCAGGTATGCTCGAAGCCAACGCGGCAAGCGCGAGGCCAGCGTGATCGGAAGCGATCTCATGCTTCCCGCAACCACTGCCGCCTTGGTTAATGGGATTCTGGCCCACGCCGATGAGACCGACGACACCCACTGGCGCTCCAGGAC
>DASYRN010000035.1:0-9262 GCA_036004365.1 Binatia bacterium | reverse complement strand
CCCATATCTAAATCCGGGGGAATGGGGAGGAACGTCGCGACCAAGACCATCACCACAGAAGATTCGCAGGAAGGAGACTGACATGAGGATTGAGGGCGGGTGCCATTGCGGGCGACAGAGGAGAAGCGGACAGTGATCGCTAAATATGCAAGAGGTTCCTTTGCCGTAGACTGGGAAGAGCGCTACGACTTCGCCACTTTGCGGCGCAAGAGAGTCCAAAAAGTTCTGACCGAGCTGGAGAACTCGGGATTGGATGCCTTGCTGCTGTGGAAGGATGAGAACGTACGATACCTGACGAGTCTCCGCGCCCAACTGATCGCGGGAAAAAGCACGTCCTTAAATGGAGTGTTTCTTGCCAAAGCCCAGGAACCCATCCTCCTTTGCTCCGGAGGCGAGCAGGATAAGGCACGTTTCGGCATGCCTTGGCTCGCCAGCCTCCATATGATTCCGATCATGGAACAGCAGGAGCTCGTTGACGGTTTTGTCAGAGCGACGCTCGGGCAGATTCTTCGCAACTATGGGATTGAAGGGGGAAGAATCGGCATCGATCAAGCCAACCTATCGCTCATCGCTTCATTGCGCCGTCACTTTCCGAATCTGGAATTAGAGGACGGGGACACCGTCATGCAACGGGCCCGTTGGGTCAAGCTCGACGAGGAGATCCCGATCATCGAAGAGGCCTGCGCCATTGGCGACAGTGTTACCAAGCGCGCGTTGGATGAAACAAAGGCTGGGCGCCGCGAATGTGAGGTCGCGGGTGACGCTATGCAGACCTTGTTCTATCTGGGTGGTGAAATGGCCCACGTGATCACTCCCTTTGTCGCTTCCGGGGAGCATATGTCTCCGCCCCATCGCCTGTGCACCGACAAAATCATGCGCAACGGGGATCTTTGCTTCATCGATATCGGGGCCATGTGGAATGGTTACTTCGCAGACATTGGCCGAACTACGGTCATAGGTAAGCCAACGCGGCGACAGAAGGAGATCTATACCGCAGTCTACGAGGGCCTGATGGCTGGCGTAGCCAAAATGAGGCCCGGGAACACCAATAAAGACATCTCCGACGCGATCGTCGAAAAGGTTGCGAGCCATGGTTTTGCCGAGCACCTGTTTAGTCTCTTCATTGGGCACGGGATCGGCATAGGCGCAAACGAGCCGCCGTACGTCGGAGAAACTCTTCCCGGGGCACCCGTTTACGAATTGAAACCCAACATGGTTTTCGCTATCGAGCCGCTCGTATGGGTTCCCGACGTCCAGGGAGGGGGCGGCGTTCGCATCGAGGACATGGTGTTAGTGACCGAGGCGGAGCCGCGGATTCTGTCGCGGGCAGAATACGAAGAACGTCTGCTGCTTTAGGATGGCACGATAGGGAGGTCGACGGAGAGAAGAGGAGTGAAGAGGCACGAGGAATAGTCCGCAAACGCCACTTAACGAGCGCTTCAGACCGATCGCTAGAAGTGATGGTTGAGCTAGAGCGTTAGGTCGCCGCGAATTCAACGCCCCATTTGTAAGGAGGAAGTCATGAGAGCCAACACACCTACGACTTATGAACTTGACGTCGAGGACGTCGAGTATATGCGCCACGGGGACAAGCCGTTGCTGGCTCGTCTCTTTAAGCCGCGCGGCACCGGGCCGTTCCCGCTCATCGTGGAGCTGCATGGCGGTGCCTGGTGTCATGGGGACCGCCTGAACGATACCGTCATCAACGAAGCGCTGGCGAAAAGCGGCGTGGTGGTGGCGGCGCTGGATTTTCGCATGCCGCCCGTGGCGCCATATCCGGCTTCGTTGGCCGACATCAATTATGCGATCCGCTGGCTCAAGACCCGTGCCGCCGAACTGAGCACTCGCCCTGACTGGGTGGGCGTCTTGGGCGTGTCCAGCGGCGCGCACCAAGCCATGCTCCTGGGGATGAGACCGCGCGAATCCCGCTACTCGGCCGTACCGCTGCCGGCCACTACCGCGGCCAGTGATGCCACCTTGAGTTGTGTGGTCCTGTGCTGGCCCGTCATCGATCCGCTAGCGCGCTACCATTATGCCAAGAAGCTGAAAGAGGGTGGCAAACCCTACCCGGACTTGGTGGACCAGGTGCTGCCTTGCCATGATCAATACTGGAAGACCGAAGAGGCCATGGCCGAGGGCAACCCGGTGCTCGCGCTTGAGCGCGGTGAGTGGGTAGAGCTGCCTCCGGTGCTTTACCTCCAAGGTACCCGCGACGTCGCTCACCCGCGTCCCGACCTCGACCGCTTCGTCGTGCAGTACCGCAAAGGGGGTGGCCAGGTCGAGCTGGAGCTATTCGAGGGTGAAGGGCAGGCGTTTATTACTAGGAATCCGGGTTCGCCCAACGCCGGGAAGGCGATCGAGCACATCATCGAGTTCGTCCACAAAGAGTTCGTCCCCAAAGAGGTCGGTGCGCAGGGGCGTCTCGGGCAGTCACGCGGCGCCATCCGGCGCTAAGAGAAGAAGAGACATTTGGATGGCAACGATTTTCCCATCACGAACTTTGAGTGTGTCAATCAACTGTCATCCGGATAAGGTATATGGATTTCTCTCAAACCCTGAGAATCTATCCAAATGGGCGCGAGGCCTTGGTAAGTCGGTCAGAAAGTTGAACGCTGATTGGATTGTGGACACGCCCCAGGGGCCGATGAAAGTCAGGTTTATCGAAAAGAATAATTTTGGAGTATTGGATCATTATGTCAATCCAGCACCCGGGGTCGAGGTCTATGTCCCCATGCGCGTTTTCGCAAACGGTTCCGGCAGTGAGGTGATCTTCACCCTATTTCGGTTGCCTGATATGTCTGATGAGAAGTACGCTGAGGATGTCGGATGCGTAGAGCGGGATTTAACAACTTTGAAAACGATACTGGAGAGATGATTTCTTGTAGGCACACGGGACGATGAAGATTGATCGACTTGATCACTTGGTTTTGACGGTCAAGGATATCGAAGTCACCTGTGACTTTTACACGAGGGTGTTGGGGATGGAAGTCGTTACTTTTGGCCAAGGCAGAAAGGCGCTCGCTTTTGGCGCTCAAAAAATCAACTTGCACCAGCAGGGGAAGGAGTTTGAGCCAAAGGCTCATCAACCAACTCCCGGCTCCGCCGATCTCTGTTTTATTGCTTCCGTTCCGTTGACTGAAGTCATGAGGCATCTTGAGTCTTGTGGCGTCACGGTCATTGAAGGACCGGTCGAGCGCACAGGGGCGAGGGGGCCTATGGTTTCAGTTTATTTCCGCGACCCGGACATGAATCTGATTGAAGTTTCCAACTATGGGGCGCCTAAATAGGAATTTCCTGTAGGCTAGGAAATTCCCCCCCTCTCAAGGCAACGATATTTGAGAAGTGAGGTGTGGTATTTATGCAGCCGCTGGAAGTCGTAAAGGCGCTGACGTTTGATGTTTTTGGAACGGTCGTTGACTGGCACTCCTCGATCATTCGCGAAGGAGAACTCCTCACAAAGAGGAGAGGCCTCCGAGTCGATTGGGCGAAATTCGCCGACGCCTGGCGGGCTGGCTATCATCCGACGATGGATCGGGTTCGCAAAGGGGAGCTCCCGTGGACAAACATAGATCGTCTGCACCGACTCATTCTTGACGACGTCCTAAGAGAATTTCAGGTTCACGGGCTCTCCGAAGACGAAATCGAGCACCTCAATCGAGTTTGGCACCGGCTCATGCCATGGCCGGACTCCGTTGCCGGTTTGAACCGCCTTCGCTCCCGTTACATCGTGGCAACGCTTTCGAACGGAAACATTTCTCTCCTCGTCGACATGGCGAAGCATGCAGGCTTGCTCTGGGACTGCGTACTGTCTGCGGAGCTTTTAGGTCACTACAAGCCGGACAGGGAGGTCTATGAAGGGGCCGCGCGCCTCCTCGGATTGGCTCCCGCACAGGTAATGATGGTAGCCGCGCACAAGAGAGACCTTCAAGCGGCCAAGCAGGTCGGCTTGAAAACGGCATGGGTCATACGCCCCTTGGAGCATGGACCGAACCAAGTGATCGATACCGCGCCAGATCCGTCTTTCGACGTTACGGCGACGGATTTCCTGGATCTTGCAGCCAAGCTCAGCGCTTAAGGTCAATGACGTTATCTAGCGAAATGCAAGATCAAACCTACGACAGAAAGGAGGCTTCAGCGACTCAAATACAGTTAGACGGGTTGGTGGTCAATATTGAGCTGACGCTGATCAGCATCATCCAAGGTGTTGCCTTCTCTTTTCTAGCGGATCATTCACGCGACGTGCTGGTGGGTTGGCAGCTCACTTTCTGGCCCTATGTCGTCACTGGACTGCTGATCATTCTACTTTTTTGGTCCCGATCATTGATCCACACCCTGACCGTGATCCGCTGGCCATTAGATCTCGGCCATAACTTTATGTACATCGCTTGTACGCTGGTTGAGACAGTGGCTTTCACTCAATTGACAAACACTTTGCATTGGTACGCGTTGAACGCGCTCTTTGCTCTCATGCTATGGGTGCTGTTTGGATTAGATCTCCGTATGGTCCGACGGCGCATCCGTGATAGTGCAGGGCCGACGGGCAGCAGACTGTACGCCATTGTAGAGCGGGAACAATTTCTGAATATTAAGTTCTTTATGCCGGCAACCGTGGTCTTCAATCTGTTGGCGATGATGGCAGTGGGTTTATGGAGGGTATCGCTCATCGAAAAAGGCGGCCATGTCATTATCGCCCTTGTGCAACTGGCTGCAGCAATGGGTTATTTGCTGTACGTGATGCGCTTTTTCATTCGGATCATCCCACTGATTGCAAAAACTCGTCAGGAGTGGCGCGATGACCTTCTGGTGAGTAGGGATGCCTAACCAGCCATTGCACTGGACGCGCTACCTACGTTTTGCGATCGCGCGCTGATGAACTCCGGGTTAGCTTAGATAGGGAACGATACCCTGAAATATGTCTTCCTATACTCCGCTTTGGTGTAAGAGCAACTTTTCATTTCTAGAAGGCGCAAGTCATCCTGACGAGCTTGTAGAGCAGGCTCATCAGCTCGGTCTTTCTGCCCTAGCCCTCACGGATCGAGACGGAATGTATGGGATCGTGCGCGCGCATGTGAAGGCGCGGGAGCTTGGCCTTTATTTGATCGTGGGGTCACAGGTCACTGTGGACGATGGATCTGGCGTTGTCCTTCTGGCACAGGACCGGGGCGGATATGCCAACCTTTGCCGGCTTATTACAACCGGACGGCTCCGTTCGTCCAAGGGAGAAAGCGCCGTCTCGTGGGAGGAGATCTGCCAGCATGCCGATGGACTGATCGCGCTTTGGGGTGGTGACCGCAGCCTGCTTGTAGGCGAAGCTGATTCAAAAGAAATTGCTGGCAGGCTGCGCGATGCATTCGGCGACAGAATTTACGCGATGATGGCGCGCCATCGGCGTGAGGAGGAGGCTGAACAGGAGGCGCGGCTGCGCGAGCGCGCCGGGCGCTATGGCCTTCAACTCGCGGCTGCAATCGAAGTTCTCTACCATACGCCTGCCCGCCGGCCGCTCCAGGACGCGCTCACCGCTATTCGGCACGGCGTTTCAGTCTTTTCTGCAGGCCGCAAGCTCAAGCCCAACGCCGAGCATGCTCTTAAGTCTCCCTTTGCGTTTGCGGGACTTTTCTCCGACGATCCTGCAGCTGTGGGCCGGACTCATGAAATCGCCGAGCGTTGCGCGTTTTCTCTCAGTGAAATCCGCTATCGCTATCCTTCGGAGCGCTTGCCTGACGGGACAAGCTCGTCACAGCGGCTGCGCCATCTTACCTTCGAAGGGGCGCGCCGGCGCTATGTTAACGGCGTGCCGCCGAAGGTCGAAAGTCAGCTGGAGAAAGAACTAAATCTCATCGAGGCTCTCGATTATCCGGGCTACTTTCTCACTATGGCGGAGATCATCGAGTTCTGCCGCGAGCGGGGCATTCTGTGTCAGGGGCGCGGCTCAGCGGCCAACTCGGCGGTCTGCTACTGTCTCGGCATTACAGCCATCGACCCGGTGCGGATGGATCTTCTCTTTGAGCGCTTCATCTCCAAAGAGCGCGCCGAGCCGCCTGATATCGATCTCGACATCCAGCATGACCGACGCGAAGAGGTCATCCAACATGTCTACGAGAAATACGGCCGGGACTGCGCCGCAATGGTAGCCAACGTGATCCGCTACCGCGCCCGCTCCGCGGTGCGCGACGTGGGGAAAGCGCTTGGGCTTCCGGAGACCTCCCTCGACCGTTTAGCAAAATTTCTCTCTTATCATGAGGAAGTCTCATCTGAAACGCTTCGAGAGATGGGCTTTGATCCTGAAACACCGATCTCTGGCCATTTCCTTAAGCTCGTCGATGAAATCTCTGATTTTCCGCGCCATCTTTCGATCCATCCCGGTGGATTTCTTTTGGGCCACGAGCCGGTGCACGATATCGTCCCGATCGAAAACGCGACGATGGCGGACCGCACGGTGATCCAATGGGACAAAGAAGATTTAGAGGACCTCGGTCTCTTCAAAGTGGACCTCCTCGGTCTAGGCGGTCTCACGCAGCTTGACCGTTGTTTTCGGTTGCTTAAAGAACATCACGGCATCGAACTCTCGATGGCTGCAATCGAACCCGATGACCCCGAGACCTTCGAGATGGTCACCCGTGCCGATACGGTGGGTGTTTTTCAAATCGAGAGCCGGGCGCAGATGGCGATGCTGCCGCGGCTTCGGCCAAAAGACTTCTACGATCTCGTCGTCGAAATTAGCATTGTCCGACCAGGTCCGATTACGGGCGGCATGGTCCATCCCTATCTCCGCCGCCGCAGCGGCAAGGAGCCGATCGACTATCCACATCGGAGTCTGATTCCCGTCTTAAAGAAGACACTAGGTGTGCCGCTCTTTCAGGAGCAGGTGATGAAATTAGCAGTCATCGCAGCCGACTATACGCCAGGCGAAGCCGATCAGCTTCGGCGTGACATGGCGGCCTGGCATCGCACAGGAAGGATGGAGCGCCATCGCGAGCGCTTGCTCACGCGCATGCAGGCGAAAGGTATCGCTCCGGAATTTGCCCAGCGCGTCTTTGAGCAGATCAAGGGCTTCGGCGAGTATGGCTTTCCCGAGAGCCACGCGGCGAGCTTCGCATTGGTTGCCTATGCTACGGCCTGGCTCAAGTGTCACTACCCGGCGGAGTTCACTTGCGCGCTGCTCAACGCCCAGCCCATGGGTTTTTATACTCCGGCGACAATTGTAGAAGACGCGAAGCGCCACGGCGTAATGGTCCGGCCGATAGACGCAAAAGTGAGCGCATGGGACTGTACGCTGGAGCCTTGTGCCGAGAGTACGGGCAGCTTCGCCGTACGGATGGGGTTGAGATACGTAAAGGGGCTTGGAGAAAACGACTGGAGGCGGGTCGAAGAGGCGCGGTGCGCGTCCGAGTTCCTCTCGCTGGAAGATTTTGTGCGCCGGACCGGGCTGGACGAAGGGATTCTCGGCAGGCTCGCCGAAGCCGGCGCCTTTGAAAGTTTCGGCGTGGAGCGCCGCACGGCATTATGGGAGGTGCGAAAGCTTGTCCGCACGAGCAAAGAGCCTCTTCCCCTCCCCGCCCGTGAAGGCGGACCTGCCTTCGATCCTTTGAGCGCCTTTGAAGAGGTCACGTGGGACTATCGCACTAGCTCTCATAGCCCAAGGCGTCACCCGCTCGAGCCTTTGCGCGCGGAGCTTGCCTCTCAAGGCCTGCCGGAAGCTCGCGCCGTCGTCTCGATGCAGGATGGTAAAAGAGTCCGCTACGCCGGCCTCGTCATCTGCCGCCAGCGGCCCGGAACCGCCGGCGGCGTCGTCTTCATGACGCTCGAGGATGAAACGGGCTTCGTGAATATCGTTCTGTGGGAACGCGTGTTCGATCAGTATGCCAGGCTGGCAAAGACAGCTAACTTTCTCGGCGTCACCGGCACTCTCCAGGCCGAAGATGGGGTCGTCCACCTTGTGGCAGAAAAACTTTGGACTCCCAAAATCAACCGCGCTATCATCAGCGCCCCTAGCAGGGATTTTCACTAACGACAATTACCTTGACAGGCGAAGAAATGAAAATGATATTGTGCTAGACAGTATCCGTCGGGTTTAGCGTTCAGCCTCTTTGAGCAGTTGAGCAACACAATGTCTGACCTGAATGATCCTAGAGTGTTTTTTGCAGCTGAGCGTACCCTGTTAGCCTGGACTCGAACCAGTCTTACTTTAATGGCTTTCGGTTTTGTTATCGAACGCTTTGGGCTGTTTATCCACATCTTCCTGCCGAAGCAAGAGGAATTGCTTCGGAGGGACACACCGTTCTGGGTTGGCGTTGCTTTTATTTTCATGGGGGCAGCCGTTTCGGTTGCATCGGTAACTCAGTACCGTAAGGTGTTAAAAAGCCTAAAGCCGGTGGAAATCCCTGAAGGTTACCGGGTGAATGTTGGGGTATTCACGAACCTGCTTGTGGCACTCCTAGGGGTTGCCCTAACAGCTTACCTTTTTGGAGGAATTTAGAAGAGTTGTTAACGTCCTAAGCACCGATTTTTCACGTGCATTCGTACAGAGAAGGCAGGCTTCGTAGATGCAGAGTAAAATTTGGATCATGAGGTGATGCCTATGTGGACAGTCGAGGCCATCGGTGAAACGGCAGGGCAGGTCTGGGAATTTTTAAATCAACACGGGCGCTGCAGCTTGAACGCTGTCAAACTGGGAGTCCCAGCCCCAAAGTCCCTAGTGGACATGGCCGTAGGGTGGCTTGCTCGTGAGGGTAAAATAGATCTAAGCCAAGAACAGCGGTCGATTCGGGTCTGGATAAAACAGTAGTAGCTACTTTTCGGGACCTAATCCGGGCTTCGACCGATCACCGTCCACCCGCGCTGTGCCGATCACGCCCCTCACAAGATGAGCCAGACGAAACTGCACCTTTGAGTCAGAGCAGTGGGATTGTAGTGTTTCTCGCGCCCGGAATCTACATGCGAAGGGGATTCCCGAGCTTTATGGCTCGAACGAAGTCATCCGATACACCCACCGGGCCAATCACATCTATGTCCTCTTCTCCAGTCTCGTCAATTTGATCCTCGGTTTTTATCTGAGGCCGGTACTCGGCTGGAAAAAGAAATTAGCCACAGTCGGCTCGGTGTTGCTCTTGTCAGCTCCGGTTGTGCTCGTCATCGCGTTTTTTGTCGAAGCACCGAAGGATACATCGGATCGTTGGCTCACTTTGGTCGGTGTTTTCATGGTTTTTTTAGGAGTGCTATGCCATTTGCCTCAGATTCGATCGGCTTGAACCCGTCCGTACGC
>DASYRN010000034.1:0-8238 GCA_036004365.1 Binatia bacterium | reverse complement strand
CAAGCGAGTGCCTGGACTTCGGGTCGAGAACTGGATCTGATGCAAAACTCTCCACCGTCTTCCCCTTCAATCTTTAATCGAAAATCTAAAATCGGTAATCGAAAATCATTTTATGACTTTGTCCGCTCTTGCCAGCACGTTCGGCGGAATCGTAAGTCCGATCTGCTTGGCTGTCTTGAGATTTATCACCAGCTCGAACTTCGTCGGCTGCTCCACTGGCAGATCAGCCGGTTTGGCGCCTTTGAGGATTTTATCTACGTAGGTGGCAACGCGCCGAAATAAATCGTCGAAGTTCGTCCCGTAGGACATCAGACCGCCGGCATCCACAGCTTCCGACACTGAGTGAATTGCCGGCAGTTTGCTCTTGACTGCGAGCTCTACGATCCGTCTGGTCTGAGTAGTAAGCACGCCGCCAAAGACTATAAGGGCCCCCGGTCGCTCCTTTTTAATCACAGTAAAGGCACGGTCGATATCGTCAGCTTCTTTGACCTCCAACGGGAGAAGTGTCACGCCCAATGTTGGGGCTACGGTCTGGGTCTCCTTCAATGTAACCGGGTTCGTGGGATTGGTCGGATTCCATAAGACAGCGACACGGGAGACCGAAGGGACCACCTCCTTTAGAAGTTCCAGCCGTTTAGTCACCACGCCCACAGTGAAGTCGGACAGCCCCGTGATATTCCCACCCGGCCGACCCAGGCTGGCAACAAGCCCAGTCCCCACCGGATCACCACTTTGCATGACGATGGGAATCGTCTTGGTCGCGCTCTTGGCAGCATGGGCCGCAGGTGCGCCCGCCGCAACGAGGACGTCTACGTTAAGACGGACCAGTTCGCCCACAAGTTCGGGCAGCCGTTCATATTTTTGTTCAGCATAGCGGTACTCAATGATAATGTTCTTTCCCTCCACATAACCAAGATCACGCAGCCCTTGCTGAAACGCAGCTCGACGGCTCTTTTGGCTTTCAGACGAGGTGCTCGATAAATAGCCTATCCGAAAAACCTTAGCTGGCTGCTGCGCCTCGGCTGGAAAGCTAAGAGCTAAGAGCAAAGCGGTAAGCGCAAGGCGAATGATTTTTTTACTCATGTGTTTTTCTCCGCTTACTGTTGCCTGGTGCCCAATGCCTGTTGCCTATTTTATGACTTTGTCCGCCCGATATAGCACCGACTGCGGAATCGTGAGGCCAATTTGCTTCGCCGCCTTCAGATTGATCACCAGCTCGAACTTTATCGGTTGCTCCACGGGGAGATCGGCCGGTTTAGCACCTTTGAGGATCTTGTCAACGTAAGCGGCGGCGCGGCGGTGCAAGTCCGGCTGGTTGACTCCGTACGATATGAGGCCGCCTGCTTCGGCCCATTCTTCTTCCATGTATATTGCCGGCAGTCGGTGCATAGCTGCCAGCTCCACGATCCGCTTTAGATGAGTGACAGTGACAACGTCTTGAATTACAACGAGACTACCGGCTTGCTCCCTGGCTGCCTGAAAGGCCCCTTCGAAGTCATTGGGACCTCGCACTTGCAAAGATTGAAGCGGCACCTTCAGAGCCTTGGCCGCAATTTCCAGCTCCTTGAAACTGAGGACTGGACCTGGAGCGTCCGGATTCCAGATGGCAGCAATACGGGAGACTTTGGGGAAGGCCTCCCTGAGCAGTTCCAGCCGTTTGCCACTTAATTCCGCTGAGAAGTTGGACAACCCTGTGATATTCCCACCTGGCCGCGCAAGGCTGGCAACAAACCCTTGAGCGACGGGATCACCACCATGCGCCATGACGATAGGAATCGTGCCGCTCGCATTCTTGGCCGCACGGACCGCCGCCGGGGCCTGCGCAACGATGACGTCAACCCTGCTAGCCGCCAGCTCGGCCGCAAGGGCCGGAAGTCGATCGAGCTTCCCCTCAGCATATCGGTACTCAATGGCGACGTTCTGTCCCTCAAGATAGCCAAGCTCACGCAGTCCCTGTCGGAATGCCTCGGTGCTAGCCGTGGTTGATGAACGGGAGCCACCCGATAATACACCTATCCGTGGGACTTTCTTCGTCTGCTGCGCCTGAGCCACAGCACCAGTCACCACGAGCACGAAAGCGAGTACCGAAAGCCCCACCCATTTTAGATTTTCGATTTTAGATTTCCGATTACCAGACAGAAGACCGAGAGTTTTGGTTTGAAGTTTCTTTCTCATTTCCCTGTCTCCTCAATCCAAAATCCAAAGTCGCAAATCTAGAGCATTTTCTGTTGCCTAGTGCCTGATGCCTATTGCCTTCTTCTCATTTGATTACCTTGTCCGCCCGCGCTAGCACGTTAGGCGGAATTGTCAGGCCAATTTGCTTCGCCGCCTTCAGATTGATCACAAGCTCGAACTTTATCGGTTGCTCTACCGGAAGATCAGCGGGCTTGGTTCCTTTCAAGATCTTGTCCACGTAGGTGGCAGCGCGCCGGTACATGTCGGGAAAGCTCGGCCCGTAGGCCATGAGGCCCCCAGCCTCCGCAAACTCTCTTGTCCCGCTTACCGCCGGAAGGCCACGCTTTGCCGCAAGGTCTGCGATCCTTTTCCGGTGAGTGTAGAACACCGGATCAGCTAGGACGAGGAGTGCCCTCGTGCCCTCTCTGGCCATCGCCGCGAAGGCGCGGTCGATCTCGTCGGGACCTCGCGCCTCCAGGATCTGAAGTTGCAAGCCCAATGCCTGGGCCGCGACCTTAGTCTCTCGTAGCTGGAGGGCCTGGAAGACTGAATTGGCAGGATTCCACAGGGCGGCCACTCGGGAGACCTTGGGAAGGGTTTCCTTGAGCAGCTCTAGCTGTTTGCCGACTACCTCGGCGGTCATGGAGGAGGTCCCCGTGATATTCGCGCCCGGCCGCGCGAGGCTGGCGACGAGCCCGGAGTCCACAGGATCGGAAACTCCCACCATGACGATCGGGATAGCCCCTGTCGCCTTCTTGGCTGCTAGAGAAGCCTGCGTAACCGCCGCGACAATGACGTCAACCTTGAGACGGACTAGATCCGCCGCGAGGTCTGGGAGCTGCTCGAACCTCCCGTCGGCCCATCGGTACTCAATGGTGATGTTCTGGCCCTCCACGTAGCCAAGCTCGCGCAGTCCTTGTCTGAATGCTTCAACGCGGTGATCAGGCCCAGGGGAGAAAGGTGCTAGAAACCCGATCCGCGGGATTTTCCCCGGCTGCTGCGCCCCGCTTAGAGAAACAGTAAGCAGAAGGACAGTAGGCAGTAGGCAGACAATAATACTTCTAGTCATTGGTTTCTGTTTCTTTCTGCTAGCTGCTCTCTGCTTACTGCTCACTGTCACTTTATGACTCTGTCCGCTCTTGCCAGCACATTCGGCGGAATCGTCAGGCCGATCTGCTTAGCGGCCTTAAGATTGACAACCAACTCCAACTTCGTCGGTTGCTCCACTGGGAGGTCGGCGGGCTTTGCGCCCTTGAGAATTTTGTCGACGTAAGTAGCGGCGCGGCGGAACAAATCTGGGAGGTTCGGCCCATAGGATACGAGGCCTCCAGCGTTGACGAACTCGCTGTACGGGTACATCGCGGGTAGCCGGTTACTTGCCGCGAAGGAAACGATTCGGTTTCGTTGCGGGTCACTGTTGAGCATCGGGGACGCTATGACAAGGAGGGCGTCAGTACGCCGTTTCTTTATCACAGACAAGACGCCATCAAGTTCGTTGGCGTCTCGCACATTCTGGACTTGAAGCTTGACTCCGAGCGAGCGGGCCGTTCGTTCCGCCTCCGTTACAAAGCCCGCAGTAGGTAGATTCCCAGGATCGGCGAGTACCGTCACATGCGTAAGCTTGGGTAGTGCCTCCTTGAGCAACTCCATTTGTTTTCCGCTCATCTCAAGGCCTGGAACCAAACTCAGCCCCGTAACGTTCCCTCCAGGTCGTGCAAGACTAGCCACTAGCCCCGACCCCACCGGATCCGCAGCTCCCGCAAAGACAATCGGTGTTATTTGGGTCGCTTTCTTGGCAGCCAGGGCACCCGGTGTCGATCCTACGAAGATGACATCTACCTTGAGGCGCACCAGTTCGGCCGCAAGATCGGGCAGTCGGTCGAATTTTCCCTCTGCATATCGCCACTCAATGACAATGTTTTTCCCCTCCACGTACCCAAGCTCGCGCAGACCCTGGCGGAATGGCTCGGTTCGGTCCGCGGAAAGGCCACCACCAGTTAAATATCCTATCCGCGGGACTTTCTTTGGCTGCTGCGCCTCGGCTAGCGCCACACACCCGACGAGTAAGACAACGATTGCAAGAAACCCCGCCGATTTTAGATTTTGGATACTTCGACTTAGCTCAGTACAGGTTTTAGATTTTAGATTGCCGGAACAAAAATTCAGACCTCGGACCCAAGACTTTTCATTCATGCGTTTTCTCTCTCTCAATCGAAAATCCAAAATCGGCAATCTAAAATCGCAGGGCACACGATGCCTTGCCATCTCACTTTGCAACGTCAGTGCCAGTGCGGGATGGCTCGGTACCTGCTAGCAACTTATTGAATTCTGCGCAAGTTTCCGGAGGCTCGTCATGGAAAGCGAGTCTCTAATTAGCCTCACAAGGAGCTATTCTGCTACCCACGTAGCAAAAGTGATGCAGTGTCACCCTCACCTCTGTCCTCTCCCTCAAGGGAGAGGAAGTGTCCCAAGGAGAGAGGGAACTCTCGCTGCGGATCGTCCAAGGGGGGCACATTTTCAGAGTTAAATCGTGGTTAGTAAGCCATGCCGGGCGAGGGAGTCGGCGCAGGACTCCAGATGGCCGAGCTGATCTCGCGTCGCAAAGCGGAGGACGATGGTTCGCGCGCCGGCTTCGCGGTAAGCCTCGATCCGGTCGATGACCTCGTCCCAAGTGCCCATGACGCAGAGCATCGCCTTGGCCACCGACTCATGCGGCCTCTTGTAGTACTGAGAGAGAAAATACTGTCCTTCTAAAATCGCTTCTTTTCCTCCGGCAGCGAGCGTGAAGTAGAGGCCGGGTTCGATGGCACGAGGATCGCGGCCCGCCTCAGTTGCGTAGGCGCGGATCTTCTCCCAGCATTCGCGATAAACTTGCGGAGTGGTGATGTTGTTGAGCCAGCCGTCTCCCAGTCGCGCGACTCGTTTCAGGCCGGGCTCGACGTCATTCGAGGCCAACCATATAGGTACCCCGCCCGGTTGGACCGGCTTCGGCTCCAAGGTCACATGCTCGAAGCGGCTAACCGCGCCCGCGTGGGAGACATCGTTTTCCCGCCACAAGCGCCGCATCACTTGAACGATCTCTTCGCTCATCTTGATCCGTCCGCTGGCCGCAAGGCCCAAGATCTCGAACTCGTGCTCCTGGGTCGGTTCTTTCGCCCTGCCATAACCGATGCCGAGATCGACCCGACCGCTGGTAAGCCAGTCGAGGCTGGCGAGCTGATGCGCCAGCAGAATAGGATGCCTGAGCGCTGCCAGATAAACCGCTGTCCCCAAGCGCATGCGGCGGGTGCGAGCGCCGACCGCGGCAAGCGTGGTCAGCGCCTCGACGCGCGGCCTGGCTGTCAGGCTGTCGCCAACCCAGACCGAGTGAAAGCCTAAGGCTTCGGCTCGCTCGGCCAGCTTGTAGATGCCATCTGGGTCATGCCGGCCGGACATGACCATCTCTCGGGTGGGGAGCAAGACACCAAATCTCACTTGTGAATCATTCATCGTGTTGCTATTCCTTGGCGATCTTTGCGCCTTTGCGCGAGCCACGTTGTCTTCCTTCGTGACCTTCGTGGTTAAAATCCTCTCACCACGAAGAGCACGAAGTTTGGATCATTCATCGCGCCAAGACGCCAAGACCGCAAAGAACGATTTCACTTATTCTCTTGTTCAGCGCCGCGAATTAAGCGGGAGACATCGTATTCCATCACGGTTTCAGCGCGCTGGTTTTTCACCCACTGGCGATACCGGACGATTCCGCCGCCGCGCGACTTGACCTCTTTGGTTTCAAGAACCTCGATCTCTACCTGAATCGTGTCGCCCACTTTTACAGGACCAAAAAGCCGCATCTGGTCGATCCCGACGAAGGCCAGCCCGGTCCCATGGATGATTCCCGTCTGCACAGTCAATCCCTCGGCCATGCCGAAGGTGAGACTTCCCGGAGCGATCCGCTCTCCGAAGATACTCTCCTTACGAATGTACTCTTCGTCTATAAAGAGCGGCTCAAAAAGCCCGACCAGGCCGACGAACTGCATGATGTCGTGCTCCGTAACCGTCCGCCGCTCAGTGACAAAACGATCGCCCGGATGGAAGCCTTCGAAAGTGATGCCCTTCTGCATTGTCACTCTGACCGTTGCGCCCTTACCCTTCCCTCTCCCCCTGATGGGGGAGAGGACAAAGGAGAGGGGGATCTACGAGTAACGTAATCATACGACGTGCTTCTTTCTCAGCTCTTCTATCTCTGCGCGATCCATTGCAAGCCAACCTTCTAAGACCTCCTCGCTGTGCTGCCCGAGGAGCGGCGGCGGCAGCCGAATCGATGCCGGGGTGGCGGAAAGTTTCACGGGAATCCCGGCCATGCGCACAGGGCCCGCCGTGGGATGCTCCACCTCGACCAGCATCTTCCGCTGCAAGACTTGAGGAGCGTCAAAAACCTGATCGATGGTCTGAACGGGGGCACAGGGAACTTCGGCGTCGTTCAAAAGCTTCAACCAAGCCCGATTATCGCGGCTGAGGAAGATGTCGGAGAGGATGCGGATCAACTCCTCTCGGCGCTCGACTCGGTTTTGATTTTTGGCGAAACGGGGATCATCGGCCAATTTGGTTTTACCGATAGCCTCACAAAAGCGGCGCCAGATTCCTTCGCTGGCAACGCCGACGACCAGATATCCGTCCGCCGTCTTGAAGCTCTGATAGGGGACAATACTAGGATGAGCGTTGCCCCAGCGCTGAGGGATTTTCCCCTCGACGAGATAGTTGCTTCCCGCGTTGATCAGGCAGGCCACCGCCGCCTCGAGGAGTGAAGTGTCGATCTTCTGACCGACGCCCAGTCTCTCACGAGCGAAAAGCGCCGCTACAATGGCTTTCCCCAGCATCAAACCGGCCACGATATCGATGATGGCGACTCCTACTTTGGTCGGCTCGCCGTCAGGTTGGCCGGTGATGCTCATCAGTCCGCCCCACGCCTGCACGATGAGATCGTATCCCGGCCAGTCACTCATCGGGCCGTCGGCTCCGAAACCGGAGAGCGAGGCATAGATCAGTCGGGGGTTGAGGCCGCGAAGATCTTTTTCGCCGAGTCCCAGCCGCTCCATAGTTCCAGGGCGGAAATTTTCAATCAGAACGTCCGCTTCCTTGGCGAGTCGCCGCAGCAGATCCATACCCTGATCCGACTTGAGGTTGAGCGCGAGGCTTTTCTTGTTGCGGTTGACGCAGAGAAAATAGGCACTCTCGCCGCCGACGAACGGAGGGCCCCAGCCGCGGGTATCGTCGCCTACTGCGGGCTGCTCTACCTTCACCACCTCTGCGCCAAGGTCGCCGAGAAACATCGTGCAATAGGGTCCGGCGAGAACTCGCGTAAGATCCAGGACCCGAATGCCATCGAGGGGCCCTTTGTGTGGACTATCCACCGCTAAGCATCCTCAGGCGTAAGGGGTAAGGGGGCAGGCGTTAGGGGTTGCCCCTCACCTTTCACGTTTTACGCCTTACCGTTTTTCACTCATTTAAATTCTTGCCCGCGTGCTTTGAGAATTTCCTGAAGCGTCTCCACCCCCAGCCACAGGCCGGGCATTCCGCCGGGAATGGCCGCGACCTCTACCGCTTCCAGCACTTCTCTCGGCGTAGCGCCCAGAGTCAGGGCCCTCTCGCTATGGAGCCGGACGCCGCGGGGACGGTTCAGGGCACAGGTGATCCCGATCATGATCAGCTCTTTGGTCTTTCGCGGCAGCGCGCCGGCGCGACCAAAGGTGCCGTCGACATACAACCCCTTCAGCTTTTCGAAATATTCCGGATCTAACTTGGCGATCGCTTCGTAGGCGCTGTTTTCAGCGCCGAGCGAGGCTTTTTCGAATGCATCTTTTGCGTCCTGGTTCATTCGCACCCTCCTTTTCGATTCTCTTTCAACACAAAGAACACAAAGGTCACATAGAAAACCTTTTATTCTTTTATCTTGGCGTCTGAGTCTTAACGTTCAAAACGTTCAAGCTGTTCAACCGCTCTGCTCCGTTCAAACGGTTTGAACGATTTGAACGGGTGCAACGCTTTGAACGGTCATAAGTCATCACGTCAAGACTTCGTCGG
>DASYRN010000033.1:0-66853 GCA_036004365.1 Binatia bacterium | reverse complement strand
CCTGTCGATGCCTTCGATAAGAGGCATTTCCTTACGGAGATGACGCAGCGCCCAGAACTCTTGGAACCATGCTATGTGGCCCATTTCCCAGAGCGGGGGGTTGACGATCGTGAGGCGCGGTCCGATCATCTGCTCCTCGGTCAGATCGGCGACCAACTCGACCGTGCGCTTGCGGGCGTCCATGAGACTCTGAATCAGTTCGGACGCTGAGACTCCGGCGAATTTCCCCGGTGTCTTTTCGGGACTAGGTTTCATCTAATACTAAACTACGACGTTGGCTTGCGTCGATCAAGAACGGAGAGCAGAGTTTAGGCTAGGAGGCGAGAAACTTCCCGCTCAGGGAGACGAATTCCGAAGCGCCGTCCCACTGAACCAGGTGCTTGCAGCGATCCAAAAGGTGCACATTGAGATTTGGGAAGCGCTCCTTCAGGAGGGCGGCTCTCGCCGCAGCCGAGCCGCGATCCTGTTTGCCATAAATGAGCAGGAGAGGGACGGGAAGTTGATGCAAGCGCTCCCATATGGGGACGCTCTCTTTTCCGCCTCCCCTCGGCAGCTTGCTCCTTTCGAGGAAGGCCTGAAAGTTTTTGCCCACGCTCATGCGGCGGCGCTGCTCTAGGACTTCAGGAGTGATCAAAGTGTCATCGAAGAGATTGTGCTCCAGCAAGGCTCGAGTATCGTCCAGAGTCGGCTCGGAATTTCCTCCCTCTTCTCCTTCAGCTGCACCCTGTTTCCCTCCCTCTGGCAGAGGCGGAAGCAGACTGCCACTGCCGACGACAATGACCTTGGAGATCCGCTCGGGCTTATCAAACGCGAGCCCGACTGCCATTCCTCCAGCTTGCGAATGGCCGACTAGACTGGCTTTGTCGAGGCCCACGCTGTCCATGAACTGAAGGATGAAGTTACGGCGGTAAGCGACTGAATAGGCCTTGGGATTATCGCTTAAACCGAACCCGGGCTGATCGAAGGCGATGGCTCGCAGGCCGTAGCCCGCGAGCGGAGCCAGATTGCGCTCCCAAACGTCGGCTGATGAGCCCAGAGAAGCTCCGTGGAGGAGAATGACCGGGGGACCGCTCCCGTCTTCGAGATAACGAGTCCTCAATCCATCGGCCTGAACGAATTTTTCTTTCATGGAGAGGTCAAATCTATTCGCAGACGTCGATCAAGACGCCATCCGGATCTGCAAGTTGAAATTTTCCGTAAGGACATTTTTGGAAGAGCTCTAGTCTGGCCTTCCCTTCCGGGCCTGCGCCTACGGGACTGGGCGAGAGCCGTGGGTTGGCTCCCATCATCGTCTGTAGCCCTTTCTTGAATTCATCCACGCTCTCAACCTTGAATCCTAGATGTTCAATGGCAGGTCTCTCGATGCCGGAGCCCAAGTAATCGTTGATATTCCATGGCATGATGATGAGGGTGACCTTTCCGTCGCTTAAGTAGAAGTTGGGATCTCCGGCCGGTTTTTCCAGGGCCTGCAGCTCGAACACGTCGACATAAAACTGAGCCAGTGCTTCGGGCGTGACGGTGCGCAGCGCAAAATGATGGATGGTTCGATCCTGCTTCCAATCTCCATCTTCGTAAACGTCACGCCGATTTTCCATTCCCTTCTGTGAAAGGTCGAACACATTTCCAGCGGGATCATGCGTGCTGAGCCCTGCGAAGGGTCGGTTGCCAGGCCTTTTTAAGACCTGGGTGGAAGGGTACTTTTCGCGGAAACGGCCGAATACTTTTTCAACGTCATCCACCTCGAATCCGAAATGATCGAAGCCAGCCTGTCGACCTGCTCGGCGCGGATTGATGTTCAAGCCTACGTAGCCGTCCCCGACGACGACTGCGTTTGTCGCCCTGGCGCCTTTGGAGGTTCTCATGTGAAAAGCCGCTTCGTAGAATTTACCCATGAGGGCATAATTCTCGCTTACGATGGCCATATGCTTGATCTGCGCGAACATTGGGGGGGGCCTCCTTGAAAAGTCTTTTTATCCGATAACAGTGGAGTAAGTCAACGCTAGTCGGACAAGGTCCGCTCCAGTAATTCGAACCAAGGCCGGAACTCTTCACACCAGGGCTGGTCTCGATTCTCGAATAAGTAGCGCCGCGCGTTTTCAAGCTTGAACCGATCGTGCACAAGGAGGTGCAAAGAGAAATTCTTGCGTTTCGATTTGTTCATTCTCTCGCAGAAGCTGCGTATCGTTCTCCAGTATGGGACGGCTGCGACTCCGAATCTCTCTTTGATGAACCCCACCCAGCTCCTTTCGGGATCGTAGGCCATCGGGTTTGACGCGTAGTCAAAACAGGTCGCAAGCGGAATGAAACTGAGACTTTCTTGCAATAAGGGATTGTTTAAATAGCCGTAGACCTTTTGGGGCAGTCGGCGATCACGCCCGGTGAGCGGACTAAGATGCATCTCCTTGCTCATAAGGAGATCATTCACGGGGTAGTTGTCCCAAAGGATTAACCGATGCTTGAGCCGTTTTGAAATTCGCCGCACGTGAGCCAGGGTTATCTTTTTGGAAACAACGCGGGGTCCGGTCCAGAGGCAGGCGATCCCTTGAGGAAGATGCCGCGCTAGGGTTTCCAAGAACAAGGGCTCGAAGCTGCCGAACACAAGGGCCAGAAGAGGATCTTCGGTATAGTAGGAAGGACAGATCCACCATTCTACGCCGCTCCATGAAGCGGGTTGTTGCTCCAGAATCGTTCTCATCCAGAGAGCCTCTGCTCTGGCCAGGCTCCCGCCAAATTGCTGATGATCGTTTTGGTGTTCCAGTCGGGAGGGAATATCATCGAAAAGGACCGCGAAGGTCCTGACTCCGATTCGATAGAAGCGCTCCGCTTTATTGAGCAATGTCACAACCGGCTCTTTTTCCGAGAAACGCAGGCCTTTTCCGGGATGAAAACCGTAAACGAAATCAATGCGGTGCTGTTTTGCCAGTTTTACTAGATGGCAGAGTTCTTTCCATTCGTTTTTTGGATACGAATCTTTCCAGCGTTCTCGATGATAGGGATCGTCTTTGGGAGCATAGAGGTAGCTGTTCATTCCGCGCTGTGCACCGAAATCGAAGATCGCTGCCCGATGGGACATAGTCCATGGAGGTCCGAAAAATCCTTCAACGACGCCTCTTCGCTTGAAAGCGAGCTTAGCGGCCATAAAAAAATGTAAGATTGCATAGGAAATGATCATCCACAAGAGCGTCTCTCTTGCGAATATCGTCCTTGTTGCGTAGGATTTTTTTTAACTTGACGTTGACCATTGCGATACTCGATGGAAGAGGCCTGCTGTCCGTCATCATGATGTTGTTGTTGGGTTGGGGTTCGGCGCGCGCGCAGTCGCGGAGATCTACGGAGATGGTAGATATTCCAGCCGGCCTCTTTATCATGGGAAGCAATGACGGACCTGAAGACGAACGGCCCGCCCATCACGTTAGCCTTCGGGCTTTTACCTTCGATCGGACCCCGGTCACGAACGAGCAGTTCGCCGATTTTCTAAACGCAGTAGGGGTTGCGAATGTTAGGGGCGACAAGTTCTATGACACAGATGATGGAGATGCGCGCATCCATCGCAGGGGAGGCAAGTGGGTGGCTGATCCTGGATTCGAGAACCATCCCGTCGTCGAAGTCTCATGGTTTGGGGCGCGGGAATATTGTGCTTGGGCAGGCAAACGGTTGCCTACAGAGGCGGAATGGGAAAAGGCCGCGCGCGGCAGCGATGGTCGGAAGTTTCCTTGGGGGAATAGTCCTCCGGACCAGAGCAAGGCTCAATTCAATGCGGGGTGGAACCAAACGGCTCCAGTAGACAGCTTTCCTAGTGGGGCTAGCCCGTATGGTATTTTAGATCTCGCCGGAAACGCGTGGGAATGGGTGAGCAGTGCCTATCTGTCTTATCCTTATAACCCTGCGGATGGTCGAGAGGAATTGAAACCCGGCCCGGTCCGCGGGACGAGAGGCGGAGGCCACGACTCGCCGCCGCAAGAGCTCACCACGACGCAACGGGGCAAAACCTTGTCTCGTAACTTTCGCTCGGGACACCACAACATAGGCTTTCGGTGTGCCCGTTAACAATATAAAAATATAAAATATGCAACTCTTTCTTGAAGGCATCCTCTTCGGCTTTCTTATTGCCGTCCCGGTCGGGCCGATCGGTCTTCTGTGCATCAACCGAGCATTGTCGGGCGGAGCCGCGTACGGTCTGGTCTCCGGCCTTGGGATCGCTACTGCTGACGCTATTGCGGGAGTCATTGCTGCCCTTGGTTTAACATTGGTTTATAGTCTGCTAATCAACCAGCAGCCTTGGCTCCACGTTGTTGGCGGATTGTTTCTCTGTTACTTAGGCTTTAGGACCTTCATGACCAAGCCGGCTAGGCAAGAAGCGTCCGCTACTACCAACGGATTTCTGGGAGCGTATAGCTCCACGTTCTTTCTGACCGTGAGCAATCCCGTAACCATTCTCTCGTTTTTTGCTATTTATGCAGGGTGGGGTGTAGAGAGCCTGAAAGGAGAATATTTTCCTGCTGGTCTCCTCATGCTGGGAATTTTTTTTGGCTCGGCTCTTTGGTGGATTATTTTGGCTGTAGGACTCTTACTCTATCGAGAGAGGTTCACAGATCGGGTCTTACATTGGGTCCATAGAGTTTCCGGGGTTGTCATTGCCGGGTTTGGCTTCGTTGTTCTCATAGGTCGCTGACTCCGGGCGGAGGAGACAGGACGGTCAAATGGAAGGTGTGCGCATGAATTCAGTCACTTCTCGGGAAAGAGCGATGGATTCCTCCGCAGGCATTCCGGCCAGGTTGAATCTTTGTCTTGCCGCTGGCTACCTGATTTTAAATCTTTACCAATTTTTCCTGCTGCCGATTGCACTCTTACCGCACAGTGTTTGGTGGGGTTTAACTTTGATACCTTTAGCCGCTCTCAACAATCCTTTCTGGAGCCTGATCCATGAAGCGATTCACGATCTTTTTCATCCCTCGCTGCGAGTCAACGCTTGGCTCGGAAGGCTGCTGTCGATCTTTTTCGGCGCGCCGTTTCGGGTGGTCCGTTTGAGTCACCTTCTCCATCATAAGCTGAACCGCACGCCGCTGGAGGGAACAGAGCTTTATGATCCCCAGAGCATTTCGAAGATCCGAGCGGGCATCGGCTACTATTCTTATATTTTCGGAGGCCTCTATTTCCTGGAGTTTTTGAGCCCCGTCCTCTTTTTTCTACCCAAGCGGCTTCTCGACCGCATGAAGCAGCGGTATTTCAAAAGCGAATCTCTTAGCGGGATGTGGTTTAGAAGTCTTAGCAACCCCGACGCGGTGCGGGAGATTCGTACGGATGGGACTCTGATTCTCACCTTATTCCTCGCCAGTTTTGCCTGCTATGGAGAAAACTGGGAAATGCTGCTGGGCCTGCTCGTCGCGCGCGCTTTTTTGGTTTCGTTCCTCGACAATGTCTATCACTATAGGACTCCCGTCCACGAGATTTTCTACGCTCGCAACCTCTGGCTGCCCGCGTGGCTTTCGAAAGCTTTTCTCCATTTCAACCTGCACGGGATTCATCATAGGAATCCTTCGATCCCCTGGATTCGGCTCCGAGAAATTTTCACAAGGGGACCGGACAAATTCTCGGCCAACTATTTCGCGGCGGCTTGGAGCCAGTTATACGGTCCCACTCCTTTGTCGAGCCTTTTACCCGAGAAGTGGGAAAGGCGTTGAGCTTGTGTGATGTGAGCTGAGGAAATGGTGCATGAGGGCGGCAGTAGAACGTTAAGCGTGGGGGTCATAGGCGGAGGGTTCGGGCGGAACCACATCCTGGCTTATCAAGTCTGCGACGATGTGGAAGTGGTTGGAATCTGCCAGCGAACCCAATCGAGCGCTGAGCAGCTTGCGCGGGAATTTCGAATCCCGAACGTCTTCACGGATTACCGGAAACTTCTCGCACTCAAAGGTCTCGATGCTGTAAGCGTCGCGGCGCCTCCCTATCTTCACTATCCGATAACTCTGGAGGCGTTTTCGCGCGGGCTTCACGTTTTGTGTGAGAAACCGCTGGCCGTGAATCTGCAAGACGCAGTAGCCATGCTTGCCGCGGGACAAGCGGCCAAGCGTGTTCATATGACCGCCTTTAACTTTCGCTTCATTCCGGCAGTGAGACGCATGAAAGAACTCTTGGAGGAGGGCTACATAGGAAAGAGAATCTTCCATATCGATGCCATCTGGTTTACTGAGCGGAGGATCAATCCCGACGATCCCTTAGAATGGCGTCACAAAAGGGAGATGGCGGGGATTGGGGTTTTAGGCGACAACGGCGTCCATTTGATTGATCTCGTGCGTTGGCTCGTCGGGGATTTCAGGAGGGTGTGCGGCCATTCCGCCCTTTTTACCAAAGAAAGATTGTCTGCCGATCGCAAGACGAGAGAGGCCGTCACTGTTGAAGACTCCTGCATTTTTATCGCCGAACTGGAGCAAGGTATTCAGGCAACACTCCACGTGAGCGGCGTAGCGCGCGGCGGCATCTTTCAGAGCATCCGTGTTTTTGGTAGCGAGGGCGTGCTCCGTGCGGACATTGACCGGAAAAATTCCGACTGGGTCATCGGAAAGCTCTGGGGATCCAGGGGTGCCAACGCGCCTATCGAGCCTTTGCCGATCCCGGCAAAATTGACTCAGGGCTTGGATCTCTCGGAGCCCGATCGAGTCCAAGGGGAGTTTATCTTTTCGAACCTATCTCGTCGATTCGTGCAGGGGATCAGGTCCGGGGAGGAGCCGGCTCCAAGCTTTCGTGAGGGAGTCGAGGTTCAGAGAGTCGTCGAAGCGGTGCTGAAATCAGTGGCTCAGCAAAGCTGGGCAAGTGTCGGCTAAGATATCCAAGTGTGGAGGGAATATGACGACTGCAGATAGACGCGCGAACGCCTTGCATCTCGCTACCCACTCGGGCTGGTATCGATTCGAGCGTGAGGGCGGACAGTGGGTGACCGTCGGGAGAGACCTTACCTACTGGTCCGCCACCTGCTTGGCGGTGGATCCAGAAGATCCCCGATCCGTCTATGTCGGGACCGAGCACTCAGGTGTATTTATATCCCACGACGGGGGCGAAAGTTGGAAGCGCGCGGATCCCAATGTTCCGCGTCTTATGATTTCCTCACTTTTGACCCTCGGAGGGAATCTCCTGGTCGGGACTGTGCCGGCTGCACTCTACCGTAAACGCTCTAATGGTTGGGAAGAGATAGAGGAACTGCGCAAGAGAACTGTCGGCAGCAATTTTCCTCCTAACCCCGATCTCGGATCTAGAACCCGTTACCTGGCCGTAGACCCAAGGGTGTCGACTCGGCTTTACGTAGGCATCGAAGTAGGCGGAATGCTTATGAGCGACGATGGAGGCTCCACCTGGCAACCCGCCAATGATGGGCTCTCAGATCCCGATGTGCACCAAGTCTTTCCGTGTGCTCATGCGCCTAATTTGGTCGTGGCCGCCTGCGGCGAGGAGGGCGTGTTCCGCAGCGTGGACGGAGCGAGGCATTGGGAAAGGGTGACTCCGGACGGTCCGCGCACGTACGGCACCGCCGTGGCAGAAGACTATGACGGTGTGATTTACCTTGGGGTAGCTCGAGGGAGGCCGAATACCTGGCTTCAGCGCGAGAGAGCGAATGCGGCTATTTTTTGGAGCAAGGACGGTGGTAGTCATTGGGACTTGGCTGTGGAGGGGCTGCGTGGTGCGGTGATGGATTTCTGTATGAATCCCTTTGGAGAAGGTGTCATCGCGGCAACCTCGGAGGGCGATCTTATTTCCTTGAGCAGCTCCGGTCACCACACTCTGGCAGCTGATCTGCCATGTATCACGGCGATTGCCGTAGGAGCTTAGCTTACGGGTTCCGTACTTGGGAGCAGCCAACCTTAGTTCTTCCCAAACAGGAGAAGCGAAAACCAGTTTTCTTCGTCGGTGAAATGGGAGACCGGTCGAAGACCGAAGCAGCGCAACTGCTCCTGCAAACGGTCGGGTTCGAACTTGCGGCTTATCTCAACGAGGATTTTATCTCCTTTTTCCCAAACAAAGGATGTTTCAAGCCACGGGATCTGGATCTTTTGGCTTTCAGCAGAGACAGCGTACATCTCAACTTGCTGCCAGTCTGGGTTGTACCAAGAATGGTAGCGCATCTTTCTTCTGTCGAAGTTGGTGTCCAGGATCCTATTGATGTGTTCGAACACGTTGAGGATAAATTCGGCGGTGATTCCCTCAGAGTCGGCGTAGGCTGTTTCCAGAATGCTCGTCTCTTTGACACGGTCCACGCCGAGCAGAAAATAGTCGTTCGGACCCATCGACTCCGACAGGTGCTGGAAGAAGCGAACAAACTCGGAGCGGTTGAAGTTTCCGACTGTGCTGCCGAGAAAAACGAACAAAGTAGGCAAGTGTTTTTCGATGCAGGCGATCCCGTCTTGGTATTGGCCGAGCAGCCCATGAAAATCCAACTCAGGAAAATGGTCCTTCACGATATCCCGGGCGATCCTCAAACTGGGGAGACTCACATCGACAGGAGCGAACGCTCCGCCCCGTCCCTGCGCGATTTGCTCTTTCAGGAGATGCAAAGTTTTCTTTGACGTTCCGGCGCCTAGTTCTACGATGCACTCGACCGGCGCCAACCGGATAATTTGTGCGGCGTTTTCGACGAGAATGGCGCTCTCGGTCCGGGTGAGATAATATTCCGGCAGTTCACAGATCTTCTCGAATAGCTGCGAGCCCCGATCATCGTACAGGTGGAAAGTCTCCAGCCAGCGAGGTTGATCCAATAGAGTCTTTAGAACGGAGCGAGCTGGATCTCCATGGGGATCGGTACCGTCGGATGACCAAATGGAAGATTCCACCTCGCGCCAAAGATCTCTTTGGGCGGATGAAAAGATGGAGAGGCGATTTTGATTTCTCATCCCTCCTGCGACTATAAGAGGAAAATAGCGGCAATGTCTAGCGGGGCGCGCTTTTCTCCTGACCCTTTACCCCTTACCCTTCACGTAAGGGGTGAGGCGTAAGGGGTAAGAAATCTATGGCGGCAGTGGATCAAAAAGCGATAGAGTTTCGCGCCGTGAGCTACCGGATCGCGGGTGGCCGGGCGCTGCTCTACGGTCTCGATTTGGAGATCAAAAAAGGGGAGACGTTGGTTCTGCTGGGCCGCAGCGGCTGTGGAAAGACAACGACTTTGAAGCTGATCAACCGGCTGCTGGATCCCAGCGAGGGGCTGGTGCTGGTCGAGAATAAAGCCACGACGCAATGGGATCCTATCCGGCTGAGGCGGCACGTCGGTTATGTCATTCAGGAGATCGGCCTCTTTCCGCACTTTACCATCGAGGAGAATGTCGGTGTCGTGCCTCGACTCGAAGGTTGGGAGGAGGAAAGAATCCGATCCAGGGTCCGGGAACTTCTGAGTCTTGTCGGCCTGGAGGCCGAGAAATTTGCCAGCCGTTATCCTCGGGAGCTTTCAGGCGGGCAACGCCAAAGAGTCGGTGTCGCGCGCGCTGTGGCGGCGGATCCGCCGATCATGCTGCTCGATGAGCCCTTTGGCGCGCTCGACCCGATCACACGCAGCGAGATCCAACAAGAATTTCGCTCTCTACAGGAAAAACTGGGCAAGACGATGGTCTTTGTGACGCACGACCTTCGGGAAGCGTTTCTGCTGGCATCGCGCATCGGTCTGCTCAAAGATGGAAGGCTGGTTTTTCTCGGGCAGCCAAGGGATCTGCTCGATTCGGATGATCCAGAGGCGCGCGCCTTTACTAGGTCCTTTCAAGATCCCGCCAAGATCCTGAACTCACCATGAACCTCTGGGAATTCTTGCTTCACAACCGAGCGGAGGTGTTTCGCCTGAGCATGGAGCATCTCTTCTTGGTGGGTTTATCAACCGGGATTGCGATCGTTATCGGGGTGCCGCTCGGAATCCTGCTTACGCGGTGGCCACGGCTGAGCAAGCCTGTTCTGGGCTTTGCCAACATCATGCAGACGGTGCCCAGCCTGGCGCTGTTCGGCTTTCTGATCCCGCTGAATATTTATCTCTTTCATGTCCGCATCATCGGTGGGATTGGAGCGCGCACAGCGATTGTGGCGCTTGTCCTCTATGCCCTGCTCCCGATCATCCGCAATACCTTCACCGGGATTAACAGTGTGGATCCCGCAATCCGCGAGGCGGGGCGAGGAATAGGGATGACGGATCGACAGCTTCTGTTTCAAGTGGAGGTTCCTCTGGCCCTCGGAGTCATCGTCGCCGGTGTGCGCGTCGCCACGGTAATCTCGGTCGGCACCGCCACGATAGCTGCGGCTATCGACGCGGGCGGACTGGGCCGCTACATCTTCCGTGGACTCAGGATGAACGACAACACTCTCATCTTGGCCGGAGCCGTACCTGCCGCTTTGATGGCTCTCGTGGCAGATTTCCTTCTAGGCTGGGTCGAAAAGCTTTTTGCTACCGGTGTTTCGGGGTGGCTTAGGAATCGAAAAGTTGCGCTTGGCGCTCTGCTATTGGCATTGACCGCCGGCGGTGTTTGGTTTGCGACTATGTTTCAGCAGCAGGGAACGGCCGGACGCGTTGTGGTCGGTTCGAAAGACTTCACAGAGCAGATTATCTTGGGCGAGCTTTTATCCCAGGTGATCGAAACGAGGGCGGGTCTTCCGGTAACGCGCCGCTTCGATCTTGGGGGAAACCTCGCTCATGAAGCCCTCGTAGCCGGCGAGCTCGATGCCTACGTCGAATATACCGGGACCGCTTTTACGGCGATCCTGAAACAGAGAACGGTGACCGACCCCAAGGAGGTATACAGGCGGGTCAAGGAAGAATATGCCACTCGCTTTGACGTCGAATGGACTGAGCCTTTAGGCTTCAACAATACGTTCGCTATCCTCGTAAGAGGAGAGGATGCGCGCCGGTATCGTTTGAAAACGATTAGCGACGCGGCGAAGTACGCTTCTAAATGGCGCGCCGGTTTCGGCCAGGATTTCATGTCCCGTCCGGATGGATACCAAGGATTCGCCCGGGCCTACGGACTTAAGTTTATGGAGCTGCGGGAGATGGATCTCTCTCTCACTTACCGGGCGCTGGTCGAGAAACAGGTGGACTTGATCGCCGGCAATTCGACTGATGGCCTGATCACGCGGTACGATCTGGTCCGGCTCGTTGATGACCGCCGCTACTTTCCTCCTTACGATGCCGTGCCGGTTATCCGCAGAGAGATACTGCAAAAGTATCCCGTCCTACGCGATGCGCTAAAAAGCTTGGGAGGGCTTATCTCAGTGGAAGAGATGCGGCAATTAAATTTTCAGGTCGACGGCGAGCACAGGGCGGCCAAAGAAGTAGTGGATGAGTTTTTGAAAAAGAAAGGATTGAAAGATTCAGTTGGTAGAGTTGTGACAACCGGCCCGTGAAGCGCAATCTTTACCGCAACCTTAGACCTAAAATATTGCTTGTTAAGCTATTGGAATCACAATACAATTGGCTTGCCATAGAAATTCTGGAAGCACTGCTATATTGACACGGAGGTACGCGTTGCCTGAGCCCGTGAGCCTGTTGATGCGAGAGTTTCTTGCCTGGATCTCAAGTCGTCCTCGGACCTATGCCGAAGCCATGGAGGCGTGGCGGAGTACGTGCCCGAGACAGACCGTATGGGAAGATGCGCTCACGGACGGTCTTATCCAAATCGGAGGCACCTTTCATCAGTCCGAGGTGACTCTTACGCCTAGAGGCAGAGCCATCCTTGGGGAAAACGGCCGGTCATCCTGACCGTTACGGCGAGGTATTATGCGCGAAGCATAGAGTCTCGTCCTTGTCGTGGTCATTCGCATGTTCAAATCCGATGAATACGCCGACATGAGAATCCGGCTTAAATGAAAGGCAAGCAAGCCGATGCTGGTCAACCGCCGCACACTGCGCATTGAATGGGGTCAGTGCGATCCCGCCGGAATTGTGTTTTATCCGCAATACCTCATTATCTTCGACACCAGCACCGGATGGCTGTTCGAGCGCACCGGCTTGGCTCCCTCAGCCATGAGGAGGAAATACGGAATCGTAGGTATGCCCATAGTAGAAGTGGGAGCGCGCTTCGTCATGCCTTGCCGCTTCGACGACGAGGTGATTGTCGAGAGCGAGGTCGGCGAATGGGGACGAAGCAGCTTCACGGTGCGCCACCGAGTGCTAAAGGAAGGCAAACTTGCGGTCGAAGGCTTCGAGAAGCGTGTTTGGGCAGGCCCTCATCCCGAACGAGCGGGCGCGATCCAAGCTCAGCCTGTCCCCGCCGAGATCATCGCGAGCCTCTCCGATCCGACCGGCGCGACCACTGTAGGGTCCGACGACAGCGGCAAACGCAAAGGCGACACATAAGGAAATATCGATGCGAGTCGCAATCGTGGGCGCCGGACCTGCCGGCCTTTATCTTGCCTACTTGCTCAAGCGCAGCAAGCTGAATGCCGCGGTTGAAGTTTTCGAGCAGAACCCATCCGACGTTACATTTGGATTCGGCCTGGTCTTCTCCGAACGGGCTCTCGAATTCCTCAAGGATGAGGATCCCGACACGTTGGCAGCGATCAAGCCGGCCCTCGAATATTGGAACGACAGCATCCTCGTGCATAAGGGCCGCGAAATCCGCATTGACGGCATGGGCTACACCGGCATCGGGCGCCTCCGTCTGCTGCAGATCCTGCAGGCGAGGGTCGGTTCGGTAGGGATCGAACCCCACTACCTTCACCCGATTGATGATCTGGAAGCCTGCGCCGCCGCTGATCTCATTGTCGGCGCGGACGGTGTGAACTCGCTGGTCCGACGCAGCGATGAAAGTTCATTTCGCACGACCGTCACGTATCTAACGAACCGCTTTGCTTGGTTCGGCACCACCAAACGCTTCGAAGCCTTGAGCCATACCTTTGTCGAAACCGAGCTGGGCCATTTCAATGCCCATCACCACCCCCACGCACCCGACATGAGCACCTTCGTTGTCGAGGTGGACGAGGCGACGTTCTTTCGCGCAGGCTTCGACAAGATGGATTTAGACCGAGACAAAGAGATTTGCTCCGAGGTATTCGCTGAGACACTTGATGGCCATGGTTTGGTGTCAAACAAGTCGATCTGGCGGCAATTTCCGAAAGTTTGGAATCAACGCTGGTTCACGGGCAATCGTGTGCTCGTGGGCGATGCATTGCACACCGCACATTTTTCCATTGGCTCAGGGACGCGGCTGGCGATGGAGGATGCCAGCGCTCTAGCAAAGGCGCTGGAGAAGCATGCGGCGGATGTTCCCGCGGCGCTCGCCGCCTATGAAGAGGCGCGCAAACCCATTGTGACTAGGCTGGTCGCTGCGGCCAACGCCAGTGCGGCGTGGTACGAGTGCTTCGCTAAGCACATGTCGCTCGCGCCTATGGATTTTGCAATGAGCTACATCACTCGCTCCGGGCGGGTCGACTTAGAGCGCCTGCGCCGCACCTCGCCGGCATTCGTTGCCGCCTATGAAGCCAGCCGCACAGGATAGTAGCCTGTACAACCTGCGACGGAATTATTCTGTACTGCGCAGCGAGATCGTTTCTTGACTCAGCAACAGGGGAGGGGATTTTCGATCAGGTTGTAGACGTCGTCGAAGGTGACGTCATTGATGGTCTTTTGGATCTTGTAGAAGCGGGGTGGTTCGCCTTTAAGGAAAGCCAGGATTGCGGTTTCAATCGGCGGACAACCGGGCTTCACGCATGGGACCTCCTTGACCACGATGGGCGTGTCAGCGGGAAAAACCAAATTCTGTCTGGTCCAATATCGGATCTGATCGAGAGTGAATGACGAAGTATCCAACGGGTTTCGGCCGAAGGGATCGACTCGAGCCCGCGCGTTACCGTTTTCCGACGCAAAACAGCCCTTGAATGTTTCCGTGATCTTCGCGCTGTCCAGCTTCTTGCCGATAAAGACGAGCCGGTTGGTGCGCTCTTCGCCGCTTTCCCAGGCGCGGCCCGGCCGCCCTTCGAACAGGGAGTGGACACCCTGAAACACGAACTGGTCGGGGTCGCCGCGTAGGTTGAGAATCCCCTTCATGCGCAGGATCTCCGGTCCCATCTCCGTGAGCAGCGAGCGAAACCACTGGCTCACTTTAAGGCCGTCGAGCTCGCCGGGCTCAGCCAACGAGACGGTTGCGACCGCGGGCTGATGGTCGTGGTCGTCAGAGAAGAGAGCGGGCTCGACCTTGATCCTTTTGCTCCAGTCGAATGTGCTTCCGTCCAGCAGAGAGGCGACGTCCATCTCAGAGTTTTTCGTCCGAACAACGGCGGCGCTCTGATTCCACGTCCTGACCTTTGCCTCGACGGCGTCTAGCTCTTCCGGGGTTACAAGATCCGTCTTGTTCAGCAGGATAAGGTCGGCGAACGTGATCTGCTCTTGCGCCTCTTTTGAGTCGTCGAGGTGAAGGCCGATATGCTTGGAATCGATCAGGGTGACGATGGCGTGAAGCGAAAACTGACTGCGAATCCGGTCGTCGAAGAGTAGTGTTTGAGCGACCGGCGCCGGATCGGCGAGTCCCGTGGTCTCGATGACGACGGAGTGGAACTTCGGTCTCTGCTCGAGCAGTTGAAAGAGGCCACGCAGGAGGTCTCCGTGAACCGTGCAGCAAATGCAGCCGTTGCTCATCTGGACGATCTCCTGCTCTGAAGCGAAAAGCAGGTGATGGTCGATGCCGACCGCGCCGAATTCGTTGACGATGACAGCGACGCGCCGGCCATGCTCGGCAGTGAGGATGCGGTTGAGGAGCGTCGTTTTTCCCGCCCCGAGAAACCCAGTCAGAATAATGACAGGGGCTCTGTTTTCTTTGCCAGCGGCCATAGATTCGCAGTCTGATAATTTGCTCTTCGAGGGTAACAACGGAGTAAAATCGAGTCAATATCTAGAAAAAGGGCAGGCGCGGTGTTATGTTGAGTCGCGAAAATCTTCAAGGAAGGAGCGATACGATTATGGCAAACGCTGAACATAAAAATCTCGCGTCTCCCGACGACATCCGAACGTTCGAGAGCGGCAAGCTGGAGCTGATCAACATCGGAGGCGGAACTATCGGACGTCTGACTCTGCAGCCCGGTTGGCGATGGTCGAAGCACGTGAAGCCCATCGCTAAGACCGAGTGGTGCGAGGCGCCGCACTTTCAATATCAGGTCTCCGGCCGGCTGCGCGTGAAGATGGAAGACGGCGCCGAATTCGAGCTCGGGCCGGGAGACGTTTCCGTATTGCCGAAAGGGCATGACGCGTGGGTCGTCGGCAACGAACCCGTCGTTCTGGTAGACTGGTACGGCGCGAGCAACTACGCCAAAACATAGCCGAGATTCGCGCTTGGATCGTAGTTAGAGCATCTCATGGCGCGCTCTGATAACATTTACGAGCTGCCTAAGGATCTTCCCGTTCCCATTGACGATGGAGCCTGTGATCACCTGCGCGGTTTTAAGCTTCCGTCGATTCCGCTTCAGTCCACGGCCGGACGTGTGGTGGATTTAAGCGGACTGTCTGGACGAACGGTTGTCTACGGCTACCCGCGCACGGGGCGGCCGGATAAGGAGCCGCCGTTGGGGTGGAATGAAATTCCTGGGGCTCGAGGCTGCACGCCGCAGTCTTGTGCGTTCAGAGATCACTACCGAGAACTTCAGTCACTGGGTGCGCAGGTTTTCGGCCTCAGCACGCAGGACACCGATTATCAACGCGAGGCTGTCGAACGGCTTCATTTACCTTTCGAGTTATTGAGCGACGCCAAGCTAAGCTTTGCCAGCGCTTTGAGGCTGCCGACGTTTCAAGCAGAGTCGAGGACCTTGATCAAGAGACTCACGCTCATCATTCGCGACGGAACCATCGAGAAGGTCTTCTATCCGGTTTTTCCTCCGGATGAGAATGCCGCACAGGTGATCGACTGGCTTTCGAGAACTTGACGGCCGTAAACCTTGGATTGTCGCGTTGAGAACTTATAGCGTCGGTAGGAGTTACTTCACTTGCTGGGGGTCTCAGTGTCGATGCTGACCGGGGCAGTAGGTTCTTCCGTGATCCCGTTGACCTGGACCTTACGTTGATCGTCGTTGGAGCCGCCACTATCGTCGCCGGCGTTTTGAACCCGTCGCGGGGTGCGGACGATTGCCAGCTTCCGCGTCTTGACGCGCGGTAGCCTTCTGACTTGTAGCTTCAGAGTGAAGTCGAATACGGGCGCTCTTTTCGGCACGGCTCTTTTCCTTTGAGGAAAGAAGAAGCGCGTGTTGCGGATGTGCGAAGAACGCGCTAATTAAGATCTGTCTCTTCCCCTCCCTTTACCTCTTTCAAAATAATCAGGCGGATAGTCGTTCTTGATCCTGCCATGGTGCTTGTGGGGCTCGTCGTCAAATTCGAAAATCACCTTCCTGCTTTCCTCGATGACGTAATAGCTGGGCAGCCGAACCCCCGCTTTCCAGTCGCCGCCCTCAAGCCAGTAGTATCTTTTGACATGAGGATAATAATAAACTTGGATAATCGGATAGTAGTGGTATTCATGTTTTCGGCGCCATCCGTGAGCCGGAGCCCAGGGTGGCGGACCGTGTCTGTCAGATTCGACGACCACGACCTCGCGTCGCGGTTCCTTATCGACGACGACGCAGCCGGAGAGGAATAGCGCTGCGAGACCAAAAACAGTCGCCCAAGATCGCATTTTTGATTTCATGGTATCCTCCTTCGACATAGGCCGCTACGCGTCTGAAACGCCTTCACTACGACAAACGCCAAAAGCGTGCCATAGTTAACCTGAAGGTAACTACTGGTCAGATCTATGATTTATGGGGGCTGAAGTTTTGGCTTTAGCGAATCTTGTCTTACGCGGATGGCCAAAACGGTACATGGCCACTCCGAAGGGGTTTACGAAGCTCGAGTGTCTCGTTGAGAGGCCAGGGATCTGAGTGTTCGGGCTAGATCATCCGCTAGCGGCGCGGTCCATCGTAGTTTCTTTCCGCGGTACTCAAAATCAATCATAGCGGCATGGAGAAACTGGCGCTTGAGGCCGTACGCCTTTCGGAAGTGCTTGTTGAAGGTGAAGTCCCCGTGCTCGTCATCCATGACGACCGGATGGCCGAGTCCAGCAAAGTGCAGTCGGATCTGGTGCATCCGACCCGTCTCGATTCTCACGCGCGCTAAAGTCGTCTCGGAAAATTGCTTCTCAACCCTGTAGTGAGTGATTGCCGAGACGGGTTGTCCTTCCCGTCCGGGGAGCGGAAAGTCGATGGTCCCTTTCTTGGGGTGGAGGTGTCCAACCACCAACGCCATATATTCCTTTTCGACATCGCCTTTCTCGAACAGCTTCTCCAATTCATCGGCGATTCTCTCATCCTTTCCGGCTACTAAGAGGCCGGAGGTCTCTCTGTCGATCCGGTGCACCAGCTTGGGAACGACGCCTTGTGACCGGTAGCTCGTCTCTAACATTCCGATCAAGGAATCTCTTTTTAGAATACCCTTTCCCTCATGGACTGCTAACCCGGCTGGCTTATTCAGAACAAGAAGGTTGTGGTCCTCAAAGATGATCTCGAAGGAACTCGCGCGATCGATTTTTTTTGCTTCCTGTTTGTATTTCTCGAATGGGATGTAAAGCTGGATGCGATCTCCGGGCCGGGTTACTTGTTCCGGCCCAGAACGTTGGCCGTTGATTCTGACACCACTCTTGCGGAAGAGCTTTCTCACATAGCCGATGTGAAAGCGGTTCTTGAGGAAGTTTTCCAACTTTTTAGGCTCCTCGGTCTGTGGGACGACGATCTCCCATGCCATAGTCAAGTCATCATAGGCCTCTTCTAAACGCGGTCAAGGGGTAATATATTTGCAATTTCCCTGACTTTAAGCTAGGTTAGATCATTTGGCGCAGGATCTTTTAGACGCGAAGGGGATGCGCCGCGGTGAGGTCGTTCTTGATTCGTAAAGAGTCGGTCGATGCGCTCAGAAAAAGAATCGATCAGCTGGATGAAAAAATTATAGAGCTTCTAAACGAGAGAGCCTCTCTCGCGCAGAGAATCGGGCAGACGAAAAATCGCGAGAGAGAGGAAGTCTACGTCCCAACCCGCGAAAAAGAGATCTTCCAGAGGATTTCCAATCTAAATAGAGGACCGCTTCCGAGCGGGGCCTTTCGCTCGATCTATCGGGAGATTCTTTCCGCCTCGCGTTCCCTCGAAGGACCGATTAAGGTCGCCTACTTCGGCCCGGAAGCGACGTTCACGCATATGGCGGCGCGTGAAAAGTTCGGCTCTTCAACCGTTTTTGTTCCGCTGCCGAGCATCACCGATATCTTTCAAGAGGTGAGTCAGCACCGAGCGAACTATGGCGTGGTGCCGATTGAAAATTCAACAGAGGGTGTTGTGGGTCATACGCTGGACTTGCTGGTTGAGTCGGATGTCAGGATCTGCGCCGAGGTTTCGTTGGAGGTCCATCACTGTCTTTTGTCGCGCTCGGGTCGCTTCGACGATATCGAGCGCATCGTCTCTCATCCTCAGGCCCTGGCTCAGTGCCGGCGTTGGCTGGCCAGCCATTGTTCTCGGGTCCGGGTCGAGGAGGTTGCCAGCACGGCCCAGGCCGCTCACATGGCGGCCCAAGACGGCAGCTTGGGTGCGATCGCTAGCGAGTTAGCAAGGGAGGTGTACGGTCTTGAGCTGGTCAAGGAAAACATCGAGGACCATGCAAATAATATTACACGCTTCGTAGTGATCGGAGACCAGGAATCACAACCCAGCGGGGACGACAAGACCTCCGTCGCCTTTTCTGTAAAGGACGAAGTAGGAATTCTGCATCGCATGCTCGATCCGTTCGCCAAGAATAGAATCAATCTTACCAAAATCGAGTCGCGGCCGTTGAAGCAGAAACCGTGGGAGTATCTCTTTTTTTTGGACTTTGAAGGACATGCGAAGGAGCCGAGAATCCAAAGAGCCATAAAGAAACTGGAGAACAGTTGCACTTTTATGAAGATCCTCGGCTC
Source organism: Binatia bacterium (assembly GCA_036004365.1). GTDB lineage: Bacteria > Desulfobacterota > Binatia > UBA9968 > UBA9968 > DP-36. The sequence continues at coordinate 47,945 of DASYRN010000033.1, read as the reverse complement.
GTATCCCAGTGGCGTATGACTATTATCGATCAGGTTCCAGACTATATCCGGTCCCTCATTCCCTACGCGCCGGGTAAGCCAATCGAAGAAGTGGAGCGGGAGTACGGCATCGAGGGTTCGATCAAGCTGGCGTCCAATGAGAACCCTCTCGGCCCTTCACCTAAGGCCGTGAAGGCGCTTCGCGACCGGCTCGACCAGCTCCATCTCTATCCGGACGGAGACTGTTTTTATCTCAAAAACGGACTGGCGCAAAAGCTAGGTGTGTCGCCGGAACGTGTGATTTTCGGAAATGGCTCCAATGAGTTGATCGAACTCGCCGTACGGACGTTTATGCGACCGGGCGAAGAGGCCGTGATGGCCCATCAGGCTTTTGTGATCTATCGCCTTGTCGTGCAGGCGGCTGGCGGCTGCTGCAGAATAGTTCCGCTCAAAGATTTTACTCACGATCTTGAAGCGATGGCCAGAGCGGTGACGCCTAAAACCCGACTACTCTTTTTGGCTAATCCCAACAATCCGACCGGGACCATGTATCGCAGGAAGGAATGGGAACGTTTTCTGGGACCGCTCGATCCGGCAATTTTGCTCGTCGTTGACGAAGCTTACTTCGAGTACGTGACAGATCCGGAATATCCTGATTCGCTCTTTTACCAAAGAGAGCGAAAGACACTTTTGACGATGCGTACGTTTTCCAAACTCTACGGGTTGGCCGGGTTAAGGATCGGATATGCGATCGGAGACGAGGAGATCGTCGGCCTCATGCATCGAGTGCGCCAACCGTTCAATGTCAATGCGGCTGCTCAGTGGGCCGCTCTCGCCGCGCTGGACGACCACGAGCACGTGGAGAGAACTTTGAAAGTCAACCGGGAGGGAAAAGCCTATCTTTCCCAACAGATTGTGCGATTGAGTTTGGAGCAAGTCCCGAGCGAAGCTAATTTCATACTGGTTCGCGTGGGAGACGGCGAGGAGCTCTTCAAGCGGCTTCTTCGGTTCGGTGTGATCGTCCGCCCGATGGGTGCGTATGATCTTCCGGAATACATTCGGGTCACGGTGGGGACAAGGGAAGAGAACGTCAGATTCATAGAGTGTTTAAAAGAAGTGATCGGAGTCCAAAAGAGAGCGGAGGCATGATGATAGTTGTCTTAAAGCCCGGGCTGACCGAAGCTGAGATCCAAAAGATCGTTAAGAGGATCGAGAGCTTCGGGCTCAAGGCTCACATTTCGGAGGGAACGGAAAGAACGATCATCGGTGCGATCGGGGACGAGAGGTTGATGGTGGATCAAACCCTGGAATCGTTTCCGGGCGTCGAGAAGGTGCTGCCGATCCTTAAGCCTTATAAGCTGGTCAGTCGAGAGTTTCAGAAAACAGACACCATTATAACGGTGAACGGTCGTAAGATCGGGGGAAAGAGGATTCATGTGATGGCCGGACCCTGTTCCGTGGAATCGCGCGACCAGGTGCTGGAATCCGCGCTCCCGGTGAAAGAAGCCGGCGCGACATTTCTCCGCGGCGGCGCTTTCAAACCGAGAACTTCACCTTATACGTTTCAAGGTCTGGGTGAGGAAGGATTGAATTACCTGGCTCATGCCCGAGAAGTCACCGGGCTTCCGTTTATCACCGAAGTCCTCGACCCGCGCGATCTGGACATTGTTTATCGCTACACCGACATCCTGCAAGTCGGGGCGCGAAACATGCAGAACTTCAAACTGCTAACGGAGGTGGGCAAACTCGACAAGCCGGTACTCTTGAAGCGGGGACTGAGCGCTACAATCCAGGAGTTTCTCCTCTCTGCGGAGTATATTGCCACGGAGGGTAACCGTAAAATTATCCTCTGCGAGCGTGGCATCAGAACCTATGAAACCGAGACCCGCAACACGCTCGACCTGAGCGCCGTACCGGTCCTGAAGCAGCTCACCCATCTGCCGGTCTTCATCGATCCCAGCCATGGGACGGGAAGATGGGATCTGGTGGCGCCCATGGCCTTGGCCGGCGTTGCTGCCGGGGCGGACGGACTTCTCATCGAGGTACATTCCCATCCCGAAATGGCCTTGAGCGACGGTCCCCAGTCACTCAAGCCCAAAAAGTTCGCTGCGCTGATGGAGGATCTCAAGAAGGTGGCTGCGGCGCTCGGGAGGGAGATCTAGTGGCCGTGATGTTTCGGAGGATGGTGGTTGTCGGCGTAGGATTGATAGGCGGCTCGCTGGCATTGGCCGCGCGGAAACATGGCTTGGTGGACGAGATTTTGGGTTATGGGCGCGGGGAAAAGAATCTTCGTCTGGCTCAGAGAAGAGGGATGATCGACGGCTATTTCACGCGTGCGAAAGAACTTCCGCAGGGAGTCGATTTAATGGTCGTCGCCACCCCGGTGCAAGCAACGGCGCCGCTCACGGCCTCTTTCTTACCTCGCCTCGAGCCGGGTTGCCTGGTGAGCGACGTCGGAAGCGTAAAGGCAAAAATCGTACGCGAGATGGAAAAACTTCTCCCAGAGTGCATCCCTTTTGTCGGTGCTCATCCGATCGCGGGAAGCGAGCAGTGGGGAGCCGAGGCCGCGCGCGCGGATCTCTTCTTCGGCCAGCGCTGCATCCTAACGCCTACCCGCAAGACTCGTTCCGGCGCGCTCAAAAAGATGCTCTCTCTCTGGCGCCGGGTTGGTGCCAAGGTAGAGATCATGGATCCGAATATGCACGATCGTATTTTGGGAGTGGTCAGCCACCTTCCGCATGTCCTGGCCTATGCTATGGTTACGACCTTGAAGCGCACCCACGTGGATTCCAAGGATTTAAGGCGGTATTGCGGCGGCGGGTTTAAAGATTTTACTCGAATCGCTTCCAGTCGACCAGAGATTTGGCGGGATATCTGCCTGACCAACCAGCGGGCTATGGATCAAAGCCTGGAAGCCTACATCAGGCGTCTGGCACAACTTAGAAAGTGGATTCGCGACGGACAAGGCCGTCTGTTGGAAAGAGAGTTTGCGAAGGCCAACGATGTGCGAAGACAGCTCTTTCAGACGACTCGAGGATGAGAAGAGTTGACGAAATCAAACGGCCGCTGCGGGGGGAGCTGAGGGTCCCCGGCGATAAGTCCATCGGCCATAGGGCAGTGATTTTTGGTGGCGTGGCTCACGGGCAAAGCCGGATATTCAATCTCTCCGGTGGAGAGGATAACCGGAGAACCGTCCAGGCTTTTGAAGATTTAGGGGTGAAGATCTGGAGTGACGGGTCGGAGCTTTGCGTCGAAGGGAAAGGATGGGAGGGTTTGTCCCAGCCCCCCAATGTGATCGACTGCGGCAACTCGGGAACCACGATGCGGCTTCTGTCGGGTGTATTGGCAGGAAGGCCGTTCTCTAGCGCATTGGACGGAGACGCTTCGCTTCGGCAGAGACCGATGCAGAGGGTGATCGACCCGCTCAGCCGGATGGGCGCTCAAATAGTTTCCCGAAATGGCAGAGGTCTGGCTCCTCTTGAGATCCGGGGCGGAACCCTGCGCGGAATTCATTATGCCTCTCCGGTTGCCAGCGCTCAGGTGAAGTCGGCGATTCTTTTAGCCGGGCTCCAGGCCACGGGTCCTACGGTCCTGGAGGAGCCGCAGCAGTCGAGAAACCATACCGAGTTGATGGCGGGCGCCTTTGGCGCAAGGATGGAATCACGGGATAGAACGGTTTGGGTTCAAGGTCCGCAGCGGCTTTCGGCACGGGACGTTCATGTCCCCGGCGATCTCTCGTCCGCGGCATTTTTTCTGGCGGCGGCTGCATCGATTCCGGGCTCTGACATTCTGATAAGAGGAGTCGGAGTGAATCCAACTCGGTCTGGGGTTATCGATGTCCTGCGGCGCATGGGGGCCTCGGTGGAGTTTCTGCGGTTGAGGGACGAAGGCGGGGAGCCGGTCGCGGATTTGCATGTGATCGGCGTGAAGCTCAGAGGCGTGGAAATAGGTCCGGAGATGGTCGCCCGGACCATAGACGAGTATCCCGTTCTGTGCGTTGCCGCCGCCCTTGCGCAGGGCATGACGACAATATCCGGAGCCAAGGAGTTAAGGTACAAGGAGTCCGATCGAATCTCTACGATGGGGCAGGAACTGCGCAGGCTCGGTGTCAAAGTGGAAGAAAAGGAGGATGGGATGAAGATCGAGGGGAGGGGAAGGTTCGGCGGCGCCAGGGTTCAGAGCCACGGGGATCACCGGGTCGCTATGGCTCTTGCGGTAGCGGGTCTTTCAGCCGATGGAGGAATAGAGATTGACGATGATGGATGTGTCGGTATATCGTTTCCACGCTTTTTTGACCTTTTGGAAGGCGTGTGCGGAGCTTAGGTCGCGCCGAGAGGTGAAGAAACTGATCGTTGCGATTGACGGTCCCGCTGGTGCGGGGAAGAGCACAGTAGCGAAACGTTTGGCACAAGAGTTAGGCTATACTTATATGGATACCGGTGCCATGTATCGGGCCTTCGCCTGGAAAGTTATGCAAGACGAGATTGATTTGGGAAATGAGAAAGCATTAAGAGAGATTCTTCAGCGGACGAGGATCGATCTTAAGAAGGAGGTTGGCCGGCCCAGGGTTTTTCTCGACGGATTCGATGTTACGGACCAAATCCGCACTCCGGAGCTGAGCCAGATGGCATCGAAGGTCTCCACCGTTAAGGCTGTGCGAGAGCGAATGGTCGAGCTGCAGAGAGCGATGGGGAGAGAGGGTGGGGTTGTGGCTGAGGGAAGAGACATCGGTACAGTCGTCTTCCCGGAAGCGGAAGTCAAAGTTTATCTCGATGCAGGTCGCGAGGAGCGCGCGAAACGACGCTTCGAGGAACTCAAGGCCCAGGGGAAAAAAGTTAGCCTCAAGAAGACCCTTGAAGACATGGATGAGAGAGACCGCAGGGATCAGGGGCGAGAACTCGCTCCCCTGCGCAAGGCAGACGATGCTGTGGTGATCGACTCCACTCGGCTTGATGTCGAAGGGGTAATGGAGAGGATTATGGCAACCGTTAGAAATAAGATTCCAATTTAGTTGAAAGACAGGGAGAAATTCATGGCCCAAAGGGAAAATGACAAGAAGCCTGGCGCCGCGTCGGGTGATGATTTTCGGACGCTTTTCGAAGAGAGCCTTCGAACCGTTCGGCCAGGGGGCGTCGTTAGAGGAAGAGTCGTCGGCATCACGCCAACGCATGTGATGGTGGACGTGGGTTATAAGTCGGAGGGGCAGATCCCGCTCCAGGAGTTCCTGGACCGCCAGGGCAATGTCCAGGTCAAAGTGGGAGATGACATAGATGTCTTCTTCGATTCTTCGGAGAGCGAAAATGGAAGCATCGTACTTTCTCGCCAAAGGGCGGAAAATATTAAGGCCTGGGAGGAGGTCGAGAAGGCTTACCGAGAAGGCTCGGGAGTCGAAGGCGTGATCCTGTCTAAAGTCAAAGGAGGATTTAAGGTCGAGGTCATGGGAATATCCGCTTTTCTTCCGGGCTCCCACGTCGATATTCGGCCAACACGGAACTTGGATAAGTTTGTCGGCCAGAAAGAAAGATTTGTCGTTTTGAAATACAGCCGGCCGCGCAACAACGTGGTTGTTTCACGCCGCATGCTGTTGGAAAAGGAGCGAGAGTCGTTAAAGAAGGAGATCCTGAAAGTTTTGGAGGAAGGGGTCATCCTGGAAGGCGTGGTGAAGAATATCACTCCCTATGGCGCCTTCGTCGATTTGGGTGGAATCGATGGGATTCTCCATATCAGCGACATGTCCTGGGGCCGGATTAATCATCCCTCTGAAGTGGTGAAGGTTGGGGAGCGAGTCAAGGTTGCGGTTCTCAAGTTCGATTCCGAACGGGAGCGGATCTCTCTTGGGATGAAGCAGATCATGCCGGATCCATGGGCCACCGTGGAGGAACGGTATCCGGTGGGAAGCCGGATCAAGGGCAAAGTCGTAAGCCTCATGGATTACGGGGCTTTCGTCGAGTTAGAAAAAGGAGTCGAGGGTCTCATCCACATTTCCGAGATGTCGTGGACCAAAAAGGTGACGCATCCGTCCAAAGTCGTTCAGCCCGGCGAAACCGCTGAAGTCGTGGTTCTCAACGTGGATGGCCGCCATCGTCGCATTTCTTTGGGGCTGAAGCAGGTGATGCCCAATCCTTGGGAGCAGATCAAAGAAAAATACCCCGTGGGCAGTATCATCAAAGGTCCGGTGCGAAATGTCACCGACTTCGGCCTCTTTGTCGGAGTCGAGGAGGGCATAGATGGTCTGGTCCATATCTCGGATCTTCATTGGACGAAAAAGATCCGGCATCCTTCGGAGCTGTACAAAAAAGGAGATGTTGTCGAGGCTAAAGTTTTGGGGGTCGATGTCCAGAATGAGCGTTTCTCGTTGGGAGTCAAGCAGATCACCGCGGATCCGTGGAAGTTAGTCGTAGAGCGATATCCAGCCGGGTCCAAGGTCAAAGGAGAGGTGACCAGCGTCCCTGACTTCGGTGTCTTTGTTCGCTTAGAGGAAGGGATTGAGGGTTTGATTCATGTTTCCCAACTTAGCACGGAGCGTGTCGATAAGCCGTCTAGCCTGTTCAAGGTGGGGGATTCAATAGAGGCCGAAGTCATCCATGTCGATCCAAGTGAAAAGAAAATCGGGCTCAGTATTCGTGCCCTTAAGAAGACGGAGGAGCGTCAAGAGATGGAAAATTATTTGAAGAAGGAGAAAGAAGCGGGAAGATTCTCTTTTGAGTCCATCCTCAACGATGAGCTGCGCTTGGATCGAGACGAAGGATCTCAACCTGCGGCCAAAGGAAAAGGAGGCAACCCGTAGGGGGTTTGGCGCATCATGGCCAGAAAATTTCCGTTGCTCAAAGGGTTAGGGGTACTCTTGGTCTCGATCATGGGTTTTTTCGTGGCGGTTTTTTTCTACGCGTACTTTACCGGCGGCGAACTGCAGGTTCTCTCGATGGTCGGCACCAATAATGTGGGAGTACTGCAGATCGAAGGCGCCATCGAATCGGCCCGAGAGACCGTTCAGAATTTAAAACAGTTTGGAGATAACAAAAGCATCAAGGCGGTCGTCGTGCGCATCGATTCCCCCGGCGGAGCAGTCGCTCCGACGCAGGAGATCTACGACGCGATCGGAAACCTCAGAAAGAAGAAACCCGTTGTCGCGTCGATGGGCGGTGTGGCGGCTTCGGGAGGGTATTACATCGCTGCTGCTTGCGATGAAGTTGTGGCTAATCCCGGGACGCTTACGGGTTCCATCGGGGTCATCATGGAACTCGGAAACGTTGAGGAGTTGATGAAGAAGCTCGGTCTTAAAGGATTCAGCATCAAGAGCGGCCCGCACAAGGATATCGGGTCGCCTCTTCGACCGCTCTCTCCCGAGGGAAGGGCGATTCTTCAGTCTCTGGTGGATAACGTGCACGCGCAGTTCGTGAGCGCTGTTGCCAAAGGAAGGAAAATACCGGAGGATAAAGTTAAGGAGATCGCAGACGGAAGGGTTTATTCTGGCGAGCAGGCGAAGAAGTTAGGACTGGTCGATATCTTAGGAAATATGGAGGACGCGGTCGATATCGCAGCCAAGCGTGCCGGAATTGAGGGAACTCCCGAGGTCATCTATGCCAGGAGTCAGGAGAAGAGCTGGTGGGAGAAACTTCTCTTCTCCCAACTTGGAGGGGGATTCATGAAGAACGAAAGACTGGGGTTGCGCTACGAGTGGTCACCCTCCTTCAGTCAATGATTTGGATATCTCGGCCTAGCGAAAAAGAAATCTTTAGCGAGGGGGATTATGACGAAAAGAGATTTAATTGAGGAGGTCAACAAGAAGTTTCCTCATCTCTCACGCCGCGATTCGGAGGTGATTTTGAACTCCATCTTCGATTCCATGATCGATGCTATGGGACACGGCGAAAGAATCGAAATCCGCGGTTTCGGCAGCTTTGTCGTCAAGCATCGGCGCGCACGGCAAGGACGAAACCCCAAGAGCGGAGCGGTGGTTTCGGTGGCCGCCAAGAGGGTGCCTTTTTTTAAGGTCGGAAAAGAACTCAAGCTAAGAGTCGATGGAAAAAGCGGTTCCGTCCAGAAGAGCTCGGGATGAAGCAGCTCTGGGCTCCCTGGCGGATGTCGTATATCGAAAACGGGACCAACGAGGAGGGGTGTATCTTCTGCGATAAGCCCAAGGAGGCGGACGCCCGTTCCAATCTCGTCTTAGGACAGACCGCTCACACGGTGGTGATGTTGAACAAGTATCCTTATAATAACGGTCATCTCCTCGTAGCTCCCAAGAAACATGAGCGCAGGCTGTCCGATCTTCCTCCGAACGAGTACGAGGATGTGTGCGAAGTTTTGAGGGCGTCGGTCGATGTCTTGTTTAAGATACTTAAGCCGAACGGGATGAATCTCGGAATGAATCTGGGACGGTGTGCGGGTGCCGGAGTCGAGGATCATTTTCACTGGCATGTTGTGCCCCGCTGGGAAGGGGACACCAATTTTATGCCGGTCGTGGGAGAGGTCCGTGTCATGCCGCAGCACCTGCTGGAGAACTATGATCGCCTCAGCCCCTTTTTCCGGGATCTTCTGGTTCAAGGAAATGATCAGGTTTCTTAAGACCGTTCTGCTGACCCTGCTCTTTATCGCGGGCATAACCTTTGCTGTCGAAAACACCCAGCCGTTTGTGCTGCGCTATTATTTCGGGCTTGAGAGCCCTCCGATTCCGTTGTTTCTCCTTGTTCTGCTTTCGGTCCTACTAGGGATCTTCTTGGCGGGTGTGGGCTTCCTCTTTGATCAGTGGTCACTCAGAAGGGCGCTGCGACAAAAGGAGAGGGAGCTCGAATCGCTCCGGAAAGAGTTGAAACCCTACCGGGAGCAAGACCGCGTGATGCAGGGATAATGGGCAAAGCAAATTTTTTTTACGGAGGCATAAGGCGTGAATGATACAAGAACTCTGGGCGAGTTAAAGAAATCCGGGTATGGGGTTCTCCCCGTGCGGGACGAAATGCGCAGAAATCTGGTGCGCTGTCTCGAGAGTGGAAAGCGAATCCTTCCGGGAATCATCGGTTATGACGAGACGGTGATCCCGGAGATCGAGAACGCGGTTCTCTCCGGACACCATATGGTTTTTCTGGGTGAAAGAGGTCAAGCAAAATCTCGGATCATTCGGGGCTTGGTCTCCCTCCTCGACGAGCGCATCCCGATTGTCCAAGGATGCGAGATCAACGACAACCCGCTGGCGCCGATCTGCCGGGGGTGCCGTCGGCGGGCTGAAAAAGACGGAGACAGCCTGCCTATCGAATGGATCGAACCGGACCGCAGGTACGGAGAAAAACTGGCGACGCCGGATGTCTCGATTGCAGATCTCATCGGCGAGATCGATCCGATCAAAGTAGCGGAAGGAAGGTATCTCGCCGACGAGGAAACGATTCACTATGGACTGATCCCCAGGACCAATCGCGGGATCTTCGCCATCAACGAGCTCCCGGACCTGACGGAGAAAGTGCAAGTGGGGCTGTTCAATTTGATGGAAGAGAAGGATGTCCAGATCAAGGGTTACAAGGTACGCCTTCCCCTGGACGTGGTGATCGTGGCTAGCGCCAACCCCGAGGATTATACCAGCCGCGGAAGGATCATCACTCCTTTGAAAGATCGGTTTGACGTCCAGATTCGTACCCACTACCCGCGGACGATCTTAGACGAGATCGCGATTATGGAGCAGGAGGCCAGCTCACTCAGCCAGCGCAGTCAGAAAGTCAAGATTCCTCAATTCATGAAGGAAATACTTGCCCAAATGACCTTTGAGGCGCGCAAGTCGAGCGATATCAACCAGGCCTCGGGAGTGAGCGTTCGGGTAACGATCAACAACTACGAGAGCATGATCAGCAATGCTGAAAAAAGGGCTTTGCTCCTCAAAGAAGCGGAGATCGTTCCCAGGATCAGCGACCTGCATTGCCTATTGGCCTCCACGAGCGGCAAAATAGAGGTGGAATACGTGGGGGAGGATAAGAAGGAGGATGAGTTGGTGGAGAAGCTTTTGAACCGTTCGGTCTTGAAAGTCTTTGATCAGCATTTTAGCCTCAACTCCCTCCAGAAGGTCGTTGATTATTTCAACTCCGGGTGGGGTGTTGAGGTTTCAGACAACATGCCCTCCCAGGATTACTTGGAGGATATTAAGCAAGTCCCTGGATTGAAAGAGGCCATTCGCTCGCTAGGAGATCTGGAGTCTCCCGCTGTGATGGCCTCGGCCGTCGAGTTTACTTTGGAGGGTCTCCATCTCCATCAGAAGCTGAACAAAGAGGTCGAGGGGGGAAGAATCACTTACGGAAAGTAAGAAAGGCAATAGGCACCAGGCTCCGCCACAAAGATTGGCGGATCCGCCTCAGGTTGAAGCAGCAAATAGGGAAGAAAAAAGGATTTTTTACATTGCCTCATGCCGATTGGCTAATGCCTGGTTAAAACTATGCGTCTGATCCGATATAGCAAGTGGAACGGCTTGGTCCAGCAAGATCTCAACGCGGAGGAGATGTTTGACCAACTCAACGATTACATGAACGATACGGGGGACCTTCAACAAGCCATGCGCCGGCTGATGCAACGCGGTATCAAGCGGGGAGATAAAGAGGTCGCAGGTATCGACGACTTGTTGTCCCGGATGGCAAGGGAGATGCGGCGCCTGTATGAGCGCTATCAGCTCCAGTCCGCGTTGGACCAAGTCGGACAGGAGCTGAAGTCGGTCGTGGAGCAGGAACGGCGCACCTTGGAAGGCTTGCGCGATGCGAAACCAGGCATGAGGGAGAAGGAAGAATTTCTCGATCGCCTGCCGGGCCGGACAAGCGAAGCCGTGGAAAGCCTGACGTCTTACAACTTCGAGGACGCGACTGCCGAGGAGGCATTTCGCAAGTTGCTCTCTCTGTTGCAGCAGATTCGGCGCCTCGAGAACTGTATCCGGAGAGAAGGAAATCTCTTTCGGGGAAACACTCCTCTCGATTTCAAGCAGGCCCAAGAGCTTCTCAACCAAATGGAGCAGCTGCGCCGTTTGGAGTCGCAGCTCTCAAACATGCGTTTCGAAGATGTCGATGCGAGTCTCTTAGAGGAGCTCTTAGGGCAAAGCGCGCGCGAAGACTTCGAAGGCGTGGTCCGGATGGAGTCTCTCTTGGAAGAAGGAGGGTATGTCATTCAGCAGGGAGAACGCTTCGAGTTAACTCCCCGCGGCGTGCGCCGGGTTGGCCAGCTCGCCCTCAGGGATATCTATCGGCAGTTGAGACGCGATGGGTTTGGGAGCCATACAGTCCGAAATCGCGGCTCTCAGGAGCTAGTCATTGAAGAAAGCCGGCCGTACGCGCAAGACGATGACTTTTCTCATCTCAACCTGATTCAAACCTTGAGAAATGCCTTGCACCATGGAGGAGGGATTCCGCTCGATCTTCGTCCGACCGATTTTGCCGTCTACGAGGCTGAGCGCACCACCCGAGCCGCCACGGTTCTTCTTCTTGACATGAGTTGGTCGATGAGTTGGGAAGGCCGGTTTGCGGCGGCCAAGAAGGTCGCCCTGGCCATGGAAAGTTTGGTTCGATCGCTTCATCCGCGCGACTATTTTGGCATCGTCGGCTTTTTCACCCGCGCCGTGGAACTTAAGGCCAAGGATCTTCCAGAGGCCACATGGAATATGGGGGACCCCTTCACCAACCTGCAAGATGGACTCCACCTCGCGTCCGAACTCTTAGAAAAAAAGCCGAGTCAGAACCAACAAATGATTGTCATTACCGATGGTCAGCCGACGGCCTATTGCCGACAGGGACGACTCTATTGCGAGTGGCCTCTGAGCTTCGGCGGAATCAGCCAGAGAGCAGCCGAGGAAACGCTCAGGGAAGCGGAGCGGGTGACCCGTAAAGGAATTACTATCAACACTTTCATGCTTGATGACAGTCCGGTTCTCAGAGGTTTTGTCGATGAGATGACGCGGATCAATAGGGGCCGCGCTTTCTATACGAGGCCGGACCGTTTGGGCGAATACCTCCTCGTCGATTACATCTCGCGCAAGCGGAAAAAGCTTTAAACCCATTTCTTCCTGAAGCGCTCACTGCCTTTCCAATCTTACGTCGGGAGCACGTCCTTGGCAGCGGGCGATGCACAGCCGTTTTTGCCTTGCATTCCTGCCGGTCCCTGGGTATTTTTAGAAAACACGTTTGTTTTCATCTCGAACCGGGTGCTAAAGAAGCTAGGCGGGCGGTTTGCCCACGAGCTTTTGTGTCTCCTTTAGACCCTCTAAACGGCGGGCTGAATTTCGGTTCGGGATTCATTGGGAGGCGGAGGATGGAAGCCTTTAATAGCAAGGCCGTAAGCCGCATCGTTGGCGTCAGCCTGAGGCAGATTCAGTATTGGGATGAGCAGGGCTTTATTCGCCCTTCGGTGAAGCTGGCCGGCGGCAGGGGAACCAAGCGCCTATACTCCTTTTCTGATCTGATCCAGCTCAAGGTGGTCAAAAATCTCGCGGAGCGCGGACTCAGCTTACGGAAAATCCGCCGCTGTGTGGCTCATCTCAGGAGCTATTCTGCGGACAGGGTGCCGCCGCTGCAAAATCTCAAGTATGTCACCGACGGGGAGAATCTCTTTGTTCTGACCAGCGACAAGAACAAGATTCTCGACGTGATGAATCGGCAGTTCGTCTTCTCACTCGCGATCGGAAGTCTGGTCAAAGAGCTGAACGGGGAGGTACGGCGGGTCACCAGCCAGCCTGTCAAGAGAGTTCTGCGGTTGGGTAGAAGTTCGGAGGCGAAAAGGGCTTCAGTCTAGACTCATGGAAGAGACGAGACTTACGCCGATGATCCGCCAGTATCTCCAGATCAAGGAGAAATACAGGGATGCCATTCTCTTTTTTCGGCTCGGGGATTTCTATGAGATGTTTTTCGAAGATGCGGAGAAGGCATCGAAGATCCTCGATATCGCGCTGACTTCTCGAAGCCGCAGCGAGGAATCGGCGGTCCCCCTTTGCGGCGTGCCGTATCACGCGGCGACTCCCTACATCGGAAGACTTCTGGAAGCAGGTTACAAAGTGGCGATCTGCGAGCAGGTCGAGGATCCCAAGACGGCTAAAGGCGTCGTACAGAGGGAGGTGGTCCGAGTCATTACCCCGGGCACGATCACGGATGGAGAAGCGCTGGATGCTCGCGACAATAATTTCTTGGCGGCAGTCTCGCAGGGGAAGAGGAATTTCGGCTTGGCGGTGACCGATGTGACTACAGGGGAATTCCGCTTCACGCAGATGCCCGATGATGCCTCGCTCATGGACGAGCTGGGACGCATCCGGCCGAGCGAAATCGTGCTCAAGGAAGATGACAGGAGTGTCAAAGAGCAAATTGAAAGAGGTTTGCCCGGTGTTCATTTGAGCCTAGTCTCCCCGCTTTACTTTTTTCATTCCGCTCAAGAAAAGCTTAAGTCGCTCAATCTCTGGTCAAGGGAGAGCGATGAGGAATGGGAGGAGGGAATCCGAGCTGCTTCGGTCATTGTTTCTTATCTGGAAGACAATTTGCCCGAAGTGCTGAAGGTCTTAAAGAATCTCCAACCTTACTCGAGCGCTCAATACCTCATGCTCGATGAGAACACGAGTCGTAACCTTGAGCTGATCCGTAATCTCCAAGGGAATCGGAACGGATCCCTTTTGGAAGTTTTGGACTATACGATGACCGCCATGGGAAGCCGGCAGCTTCGTCAGTGGATCTTCTATCCCCTGATGGATGAGAAGGCGATCCGGGAGCGGCTTGATGGAGTCGAGGAACTGGCGGAAAGCTACGGCGGGCGACAGGATCTTAAGGCGAGTCTTAAGGGGATCCAGGACATAGAGAGGCTGGGCGCAAGGATCGCTTCGGGCAGTGCCGGCCCTAGGGATCTGGTGGCCGTCAAAAACAGCCTGCGGCTCGTGACCGGAATCAAGGAAAAACTCCGGGACTTTCGATCGGAGATCTTGCTTTCCCTTAGAGAAAAGTTGTGGGAGCTGCCCGAGGTTACTGCGCTGATTGAAAAGGCCATTGTCGATGATGCACCTTCCGTGGTGAAGGAGGGAGGAGTGATCCGCACCGGGTTCCGCAACGAGCTGGACGAAATACGCTCTATACGGGGTCACGCCAAAGAGTGGATCGCCCGCTTCGAGAGCAGCGAGCGCAAGCGTACCGGGATCGCGTCTCTGAAGGTCGGGTACAACCGAGTCTTCGGCTATTACATTGAGGTGACGAGGGCGAATCTGAAATCGGTCCCGCTCGATTACGTCCGCAAACAGACGTTAGCGAATGGCGAACGCTACATCACGCCGGAGCTGAAGGAATACGAAGTGAAAGTCTTAACGTCGGAGGAAGAAATACTCAAGCTGGAGCTTTCCTTGTTTAGCGAAGTCCGGGAAAAGGTGGCGTTACATTATGAGAAGATGAAGGAAGCCGCGCTTGCCCTGGCTAATCTGGATGTGCTGATTTCGCTGGCCGAGACGGCCCAAGCGCGCCACTTCGTTCGTCCAAGAATCCATACCGGTCTTGCGATTTCCATTCGGGAAGGGCGACATCCCGTTGTGGAGGAGTCGTTAGGCCGTGGGCGCTTTGTCCCTAACGATTGTTATTTGGATCCACAATCACAGCAGATTCTTGTGCTGACCGGACCGAATATGGCAGGCAAGTCGACCTACATGCGGCAAGTCGCTTTGATTGCGATCTTGGCGCAGATGGGAAGTTTCGTTCCGGCTTCGGAGGCGAGCATCGGGCTGGTCGATCGGATCTTTACCCGTATCGGCGCGGCCGATTCCTTGGCCCGCGGAGAGTCCACTTTCATGGTGGAGATGAAAGAGACGGCTCGCATCTTGCGGCATGCTACCCCACAGAGCCTGATTCTTCTGGATGAGGTGGGTCGCGGGACCAGCACCTTTGACGGGATCTCGATCGCTTGGGCCTTGGCCGAGTTTTTACATGACGCGGGCCTTCGTCCTCGGACCCTCTTTGCCACCCATTATCACGAGCTGACGGACCTGGCTCTCGCCAAAGAGCGCGTCAAAAATTTTAATTTCGCCGTCAAGGAGTGGAAAGGAGAGGTCATCTTTCTGCGCAACCTCGTGGAGGGGGCGGCGAGCCGGAGCTACGGGATTCACGTCGCCCGCTTGGCCGGACTTCCTCTGGCTGTAGTGGAAAGGGCAAAAGAAATCCTTAAAAATCTCGACAAAGGCGAGTTGGACGAACGAGGCCAACCCAGGCTCGCTCGAGGAGTGGCTGCCTCTGAGCCCTCGCCTCAGATGTCGCTATTTGCCGACCGGGAAAACCGAATCATCGAAGAGCTGAGAACCGTAGACGTATCGGTAATGACTCCGATTGAGGCGCTCAATCTTCTCCACACATTGGTGGAAGAGGCAAAGAAAGAAGGGCCTGACGGATGAAACCCCACATCGGAGGAAAGATCTTCTTAAAGGCTTTGATTCTGATGATAGGCTTGCTCCTCATGGGAGATGCCGTATGGGCAGCGACGAGAGATAGAAACCTCTACGTCGCCGCAAAAAACGAATACGACTCTCTGGAAAAGGTGACCTCGAAAAACCGACCGCGATGGGAATCTTTGGCGTGGCGCTTCCAGAAAATTTTTTGGAGTGTGCCGGAGAGCCCCTATGCGGATGATGCACTTTTCTATGCCGGCCGGATCCATTACGAACTTTACAGCTTTGAAAAAAAAGAGAGTAGTCTCGATTTGGCGATTAAGAATTGGCAGACGCTTTTGCTGAAGTATCCCCAGAGTCCGTTGGCCGAGGAGGGTCGCTATTGGTTAGGACTGAGTTATGAGGAGGGAAAGCGAGATTTCGCCGAGGCAAAAAAGCAATATGAGGCATTCATCGAGAGGTCTCCGAAAGCAGAGCTTGCTGCGAAAGCGAGAAAGAGGCTGGAGGGTCTTAAGAAAGCCGAAGAAGCAAAAAAAGAGCAAGCCCGAGTCGCCGAAATCCCACCCGTCAAGGCGCTTCTTACCGCGATTCGAAACACATCGTCGCGAAGCTATACCCGAGTAACCCTCGAGCTTTCCTCCGAAACTCGGTACGAGACCCGTCGCTTGAAAGAAGACTTAGCGAAAGGTCTTCCTCCGCGCATCTACGTGGATCTTTTGGGGACGCGTTTAATGATGGATTCCACGCAGCCGATTGTGGTTCAAGACGGACTCTTGCGTCAAGTGCGGGTGAGCCAGTTTAGCCCGGATGTGGTGCGCGTCGTTTTGGATATGAGCAGCCTTACCGGCTACAACGCTTTCTTATTGCCTGATCCCTACCGTTTGGTCATAGACATCCAGGGAGAGGCGCTCGCTTCATTGGAAAGGAAACGGGAGCGTCCTCTGCCCCGTGAGAGCAAGAAGCCGCAAAATGGAGCCCTGCGGAAGATCGTTTTGGATCCGGGTCACGGAGGCAAAGATTCAGGAGCCATCGGAGTCGGGGGTGTCGCGGAGAAGGATATCGTGCTCAGCGTGGCCAAGAGGCTGGCCAAAAAACTTAAAAATGAAATGGGAGTGGACGTCGTCCTCACACGCCGGGACGACACTTTTATCCCGCTGGAAGACCGAACCGCGATCGCGAATGCCGAGGAGGCAGACCTTTTCATCTCGCTCCACACGAATGCCAGCCCCAACGCCGGGGCCAGAGGGATTGAAACCTACTACCTTGATAATACAACGGACGAGGCCGCGCTTCGTCTAGCCGCGAGGGAAAATGCGACCTCGCGCAAAGGCGTGACGGACTTACAGTTTATCCTGAGCGATCTGACCCAAAACTCCAAGCTCGAAGATTCGATCAGTCTCGCGCATCGTCTCCAATCCGCATTGGTGTCCGTTGTCGGCCAGAAGCACGGCGAAGTTAGGGATTTAGGGGTCAAGAAAGCGCAGTTCTTTGTGCTGGTAGGCGCGAAGATGCCGAGCGTTCTCGTGGAGTTATTTTTTGTCACGAACAAAGACGACGCGCGGGCGCTGCAGCGATCTTCGTACCAGGAGGCCATTATTGAGGCCCTCTATCAGGGAATCAAAAGATACAACGAAGGCACTCTCGTAGTCAAAAATCTCTAGGGCTCGGATGGACATCGCTGCCTTGTCGCAATCTCTGTTGGAGGAGGCCCGGATCGGATCCGATCTCACGGGCGGGGCGCGTGCTTATATTCAGAAAGGACGAAAAATCCTCCTGGAGCGGCATCGTGGTGGCGCCGGCGGGTATGAAATCGTCTCCGCCTACACGACGATGGTGGATTACCTGATTCGCCGGTTGTTCGATCTGACGAGCAAAGACTATATTCGTCGTTTTCCCAGTCTCGATCTTCGCTGTACCGTCGCCGCCCAGGGCGGGTACGGCCGAGAAGAATTGAATCCTCACTCCGACATTGATCTGCTCTTTCTCTATAGCTGGAAGGTGACCCCCTATGTCGAATCTATAGCCGAGAGACTCCTCTATACCCTCTGGGATGCGGGTCTTGAGGTCGGGCATGCGACACGGAGTATTGCCGAGTGTGTGCGCCTGGCGAGCAAGGATATGAAGGTAAAGACCGCGCTCTTGGACAGCCGCTTTTTGTGCGGAGACGCTATTCTATATGCGGACCTCGCCAAAGCCGTGGAAGACCAGCTCCTTAAAAAGAACGGCGATCGGTTTGTTCGAGAAAAGCTCGAAGAGAATCGCATGCGTCATGAGCGCTATGGAGGGTCGGTCTATCTGTTGGAGCCCGATATCAAGGAGGGTGAAGGGGGATTGAGGGATATTCACACGGCTCTCTGGATCGCCAAGGTCAAGCTCAAGATAAAAACGCTTGACGAACTCGTCAGCCATGGATTGATGCAAACGGAAGAGCTCACACAACTCAAGATCGCGCAGGACTTTCTATGGCGTGTGAGGAACGAGCTCCATTTCTCCTCGGGAAAGCATCAGGACCAGCTGACCTTCGAGGAGCAAGATCGAGTCGCTTCCGCACTGGGTTTTAAGGACGAGGGAACGATCAAACGCGTTGAGGTATTCATGCGGCGGTACTATCTGCAGGCGTCTCAGGTGAACCGTCTTGCCTCGCTGATCATCCATCGGACGATGGAGTCGTCCGAGGTGGCGCAATGGCGGCGCAGGTTCAGCCGAAAGGAAATTCGCCCTGGAGTTCGCATCTCTAAGGGGGTGCTTGTGATATCCGACCCCTCAATATTGACAACGCAGCCGGAAAATCTGCTCGGTATTTTCTCGGACGCTCAAAAGCACGGCGTCGAATTGAGCCATGAGAGCCGAGAACTTATCCGGGCGCATCTGAACCTTATCGATGACAATTTCCGGCGGTCGGCGGTGGCTCACGAAATCCTTTTCAGGATTCTTAGGTGGAAGGATAGGGTTTACGAGACGTTATCAGAGATGCACCGCTGCGGAGTCCTAGGAGCGTTCTTTCCTGAATTCGGCCGGCTTCTCTGCATGGTCCTGCATGACCTTTATCATATTTACACCGTGGATCAACACTCGCTCCGCTTGGTTCGTGGAATAGAACGTCTAAAGGGAGGGGAGTTCCGGGACAAGCTGCCACTGCTGACGCAGCTCGCGCGTGAGATCGAAAACATCGAGATTCTCTATCTGGGTGTTCTCTTCCACGACGTCGGCAAGGGATTCGGAGGCGGGCACTCGGAGATCGGCAGCCGCATGGTGAGGGAGATCGCCGATCGACTGAACTTGAATTTTGATGACGCGGCACAGCTCGAGTTTCTCGTTCGCTATCATCTCCTTATGACCCACACCGCATTTCGCCGCGATATCGAAGATGAAAAATTGATCTTAGACTTCGCCCAACTGGTGGGCGGCGTCAGCAATCTCAAGATGCTGTATCTGCTGACCTACGCGGATATGCAGGCCGTCGGTCCAGACGTATGGAACAACTGGAAGGCCTCTTTACTGGAAGATCTTTACTTGCAGGCCTTGAGGGTCCTGGAAAGTTTAGAGAAGGGGGAATTCCGCCGGGAAGATCGCCAGTCGAAGCTTCGTCGAATAGAGATGAGGTTGAGGCAGCGGTTGCTGCCGAAATATGGCCCGGAAGTCCTCGACCATTTCTTCCGGCTCATGCCCGAAAGCTACTTCATCACAACACCGGAAGATGAAATCCCTTCGCACTTTGAATTGATGGAGGAATTCCGAGATCAGACCTATCTGAGCATGCTGCGTCATTACCCCGAAAAGGAATACAGCGAGATGGTGATCTGCACGAGAGATCGTCCTGGGCTCTTCGCCCGCATTACCGGGGTCTTTGCCGCCTTGGGACTTGACATCTTAAGCGCTCGCATTACCACCCGCAAGGACGGTCTCATTCTCGACGTCTTTCGTATCTCCCATTCGGGTCGGGCTGAAGTTATCATGGAGGTGGGGCGATGGGATCGGGTCCGTTCGACTTTGGGGCAGGTATTGGCAGGAGCCATCGATGTTGCCCGCTTGATGGAAAACGCAAAGCCTTCTTTTTTCCTAAGGCGCCGCGCTCCCAAGGTTCCTACCGTTATCCAGATCGATAACGAGGCGTCGGATGATTTCACTGTGGTCGAGGTTTATACGCAGGACAGGGTCGGAGTGCTTTTCGCGATCACCTACGGGCTGCACCGGCTCGGGGTCTCCATTCATTTAGCCAAAATCTCGACGAACGTGGATCAAGTGGCCGACGTATTCTACGTGACCGACGAAGTGGGAGGAAAGATTCACGACAAGAGATTGTTGGAGAGCATTCAATCCGATCTCTACCAAAGCCTGGTTGCTGAAAATGAAAGAACAGTTGAGCGCGTCTCTTGATTCCTTCCTCAATATGTTGATTGTAGAGAAGGGGCTGGCGCGAAATACGCTAGAGGCCTACAGCCGGGATCTGAACCGGGTCGCTGACTTTCTCAAGGGGCGTGGCGTCACGGCCTGGGAACAGTGCGAAGCGGTCCACATGCGAGCCTATGTCTTTTGGCTGCGGCAGCGTGGGCTGAGCCCAAGATCGATCGCGCGCAATGTCGTCGCCATGCGACAGTTCTACAGGTTTTTGGAAAAGGAGGAACGGATTCGAGCCAATCCGGTTGCTTCACTTTTTCTAACGCGGCCGTCCGTCAGACTTCCCCATACTTTGAGTCCTCAGGAGGTGGAGACGTTGCTCCAGCAGCCAGATGCTTCAAAGTCTTTGGGTGCGCGGGATCAAGCCATGTTGGAACTGCTCTATGCTTCAGGGCTTCGAGTGTCCGAGCTGGTTTCTTTGCAAACACGTCATCTTCATCATGATGAGAACTATTTGTCTGTGCGCGGAAAAGGTGGAAAGGTCCGGATAATCCCTTTTGGAAAATGGGCCAGAGAGAAGCTGCTCCGGTATATCAAGGAAGTGAGACCGAAGTTGCAGAAGGGGCGTGCGAGTCCTTACCTCTTTGTGACCCGATCGGGCAGAGCCTTGACCCGTCAGGCGTTCTGGAAGTTGATCCGGCGTTACGCGCGCTTAGCTGGGATCGACAAGAAAGTGACGCCTCACACTTTGCGCCACTCGTTTGCTACACATCTTCTCGAAGGCGGGGCGGATCTGCGTTCGGTCCAATCGATGTTGGGCCACGCCGACATCTCGACCACTCAAATCTATACCCATTTGAACCAAACCTTCCTCAAGCAGGTCCACCGCAAATATCATCCGCGCGAAAGGCTTTCTAAATAATTCAAATTCGGCCTCGAAGATGTAATTAATTTTCTATCGGCTCTTTACTATTTGTGATATGAAAATCAACAGGACAAGTTTCCGTGATTGAGGAAACCCTGCGTCAAATATCCGTCTGGGCCCTGCCGGTTCTGGCGGCCATCATCTTTCACGAAGTCGCTCATGGATGGGTTGCCTTTCACTTCGGAGATCCAACGGCGGCGCGTATGGGACGGCTGACCTTGAATCCGATCTCACACATCGACCTTTTCGGGACCGTTCTGCTGCCACTGCTTTTGATCGTCGCGGGAGCACCCTTTCTCTTCGGTTATGCCAAGCCAGTGCCAGTCAACTTCTACAATCTTAACCATCCGAAGAGAGACATGATCTGGGTTGCGCTGGCGGGTCCCTTGACCAACCTTGTGATTGCTGTTGTCAGCGTCTATGTTCTCAAGCTTGTTGATTTGACTGGCTCGTTTCCGACTTTTCTCATGACTCCGGTGGCGCTCATGGCGCAATACAGCGTCAACATTAATGTGATGCTTGCGGCATTCAACCTTTTTCCGATTCCACCGCTGGATGGGGGAAGGGTGCTTGTGGGGTTGCTGCCAGAGCCGTATTCTTCAATTGTGGCTCGCATTGAACCTTATGGCTTTCTAATCATCATCCTTTTGCTGATGACTCACATCTTGGACATATTCATAGGCCCGATGGTTCACTTTTTATTTCAGGTAGTGAGATTTCTGGTGCTGGGATTATGATCATGGAAACCATCGTCAGTGGCATGCGCCCTAGTGGGCGACTTCACCTCGGCCATCTTCACGGCGCTTTAAAGAATTGGGTCCGGCTTCAGAAAGACTATCGCTGTTTTTTTTTCGTCGCGGATTGGCATGCTCTCACAACCGACTATGCTTCGCCGCAAGGAATCCAACAGAGCACGCTGGAAATGGTGATGGATTGGCTCAGCGTAGGACTGGATCCGAAGCGGTCCGTGATCTTCCGTCAGTCGGCCATCAAAGAGCATGCGGAGCTTCACCTGCTTTTCTCGATGATCACGCCGGTCTCATGGCTAGAGCGAAACCCGACCTACAAGGAGCAGATCCGCGAGCTAGAGGGCAAAGATCTGTCAACCTATGGCTTTTTGGGCTATCCCGTCCTCCAAGCGGCCGACATTACGATGTACAAAGCGAACAAGGTTCCGGTGGGAGTGGACCAAGCCCCTCATGTCGAATTGACCCGAGAGATCGTGCGGCGCTTCAATCAAGTCTATCGGCCAATCTTTCCGGAACCGGAAGTTCTCTTGACCGAAACGCAGAAGCTTCCAGGACTGGATGGGCGGAAAATGAGCAAGAGCTATGGCAATGCGGTGTTTCTCTCCGACTCTCCCAAGGAGATCGAAGAGAAGCTCAGCCGGATGATGACCGATCCGGCCCGCGTGAGGCGTCAAGATCCAGGGGAGCCTGAGAAATGTCCTGCCTTTCAACTGCACAAGATCTACTGCTCTCCCGATGAAATTGACTATGTCTCGAAGGGATGCCGCACCGCCGGTATCGGCTGTTTGGAATGCAAGAAGGTGATGATCAAACATGTGATCGCAGATTTGGCGCCGTTCAGAGAGAAGAGAGCGGAGTACGAAAAGCGCCCAGCCGATGTGCAAGACGTACTTGCAACCGGGAACCGCACGGCTCAAGAAAAGGCTTCCGAGACCATGGCTGAGGTTCGTGCTGTGGTGGGATTGGGATAGCCGGTAAGCAGTAGACGGTCGGCAGTAGCAGCCTGGGGTGCTTACTGCTTAGTACCGTCTGCCTTCTGGATACTTGGGATGGACATCACCGTAAAATTGGAGATATTCGAGGGTCCGCTGGATCTTCTCCTCCATCTGATCAAAAAAAACGAGGTCAGCATCACGGATATCCCGATTGCAACCATCACGGAGCAGTATCTCGCCACGTTAGAGCTGATGCAGAGTCTTAACCTTGATGTAGCCGGGGAGTTTCTCGTCATGGCAGCTACCTTGATTCACATCAAATCCAGGATGCTTCTTCCACCCGGCGAAGAGGAAGATGATGACGAAGAGGGGAGCGATCCCCGCGAAGAGTTGATGCGGCAGTTGCTGGAATATCAAAGATTCAAAGAGGCGGCGGAGGAGCTTGAAAAGCGGGAAATCCTCAAGCGAGACGTCTTTGTCCGATCACCGGAGCCGCCCGAGGAAGTCGAAACCATAGGTTTCGATGAGGTCTCGCTTTTCGACTTGCTCTCGGCCCTGCGACGGATCTTCGAGCGCCTTCCCAAAGAAGATGTCCACGAGGTAACCCTCGAGAAGGTATCGCTAAGGGAGAAGATGCAGTGCCTGCTGGACGAGCTGCACCGGAGAGGAAGGCTTGTTTTTCAGTCTTTTTTCGAGAACGTGGCCTCAAGATTGGAGCTTGTGGTGACTTTTCTTGCGATGTTGGAGTTGGTAAGAATTCGCGCCCTCCGAATGACCCAGGAAGAAGGCGCCGGTCCGATTATGCTGGAGCTGGCAGCGCCTCTGGAAGAAGTACAGGACAGAATCGGTAACGAAAAGATCGGGGAGGAACATGGAGCGTAATGAGCTGAAGTCGGTTCTTGAGAGCCTGCTATTTGTGGCGGACGCTCCTGTCCCTCTCGTCCAATTGGCAGACGTTTTGGGCGGAATCCATAGGAAGGAGATCGAGGCTGCGCTGGAGGAGCTGCAATCCGAATATGAGACGGGGCGGCGGGGGTTGCGTCTGGTCGAAGTGGCGCACGGCTTTCAGATGAGAACGCCAAAGGAGCATGCGGAGTGGATCAAGCGACTCTACCAAGGGCGCCCTGCGCGCATGAGTCGGGCGACATTAGAGACATTGGCGATTGTCGCCTACAAACAGCCCATCACCCGCTCCGAGATTGAAACGATCCGAGGGGTTGACGTCGATGGTGTCCTTTCGACGCTTCTGGAGCGGAGATTGATACGGATCGTGGCCAGAAAGGATGTTCCGGGCAGGCCTTACCTGTATGGTACGACTGCGGAATTTTTAGAAATGTTTAACTTGAAGGATCTGACCCATCTTCCGACTCTGAAAGAGATGGAAGAGATGACCGTCTCCTCTCCAGACTCCGAGTCCCCGCCGGAAAGCAGTCAGCAGTAGGCATTCGGCAGTAAGCAGCAAGTGAGCGCGTTTCATACTGCGTACTGTTTTCTGTTTACTGCCTACTGTTTTTATGGAGCGCATCCAGAAGATCCTCGCCCGTTCAGGCATAGCCTCCAGGAGAGAAGCGGAGCGCCTGATTCAAGAGGGACGAGTTACGGTTAATGGAACCGTCGTTACAAGATTGGGTTCGCGGGCCGACCTCGAAAAAGACAAGATTAAAGTGGACGGCAAGCTCATCCGCCCACAGCAACCGCTCTACTATGTCTTCCACAAGCCTCAGGGACTGATCACTTCCATGCGCGATTCTGAAGGCCGTCCCAGCCTAGGGGATTGGCTCGAATCTCTCGGCAAAAAGAGACGTCTCTTTCCGGTAGGAAGGCTCGACTTTAACTCCTCCGGTCTTCTTCTGCTCACCAATGACGGAGAGCTCGCACAGAAACTGATGCATCCCCGCTATGGCGTGAGAAAAGTCTACCGTGTCAAGGTGAACCGATGTCCTTCCGAAGAGGATCTCGACCGGTTGAGGAAAGGCATTCGCCTAGAAGACGGTTGGACAGCGCCGGCCAAAGCCAGAGTCGTCGCGGTCTTGAAGAAAAAGGCGTGGATCGAGCTGGAGATCCGCGAAGGTCGGTACCGCGAGGTCCGGCGAATGTTTGAAGCGTTGGGATATTTCGTCGAGAAGCTCGTGCGCATCCGCATGGGGCCGCTGCGCTTGGGCTCCCTCGCGCCCGGCGAATACCGACCGCTTTCCTGGCAGGAAGTTTCCGCGCTCAAAAGGCCGCGGGAATGAATGTCCGCAGGACTGAGCGATAAGGATCGAGTGCTGAGTTAGATTGCTCGGTCCTCAGCACTCGTCACCAACTCTTACTTACGCTGCGTGAGCGGCGCGCAGGTTGCAGAATTCCTCGTAGTCAATCAACTGGTGGATGGTCGGCTTCTCGCCGCACATGGGGCAGGCGGGGTCGCGCTTTAGATTCAGCGTCGTGATTTCATTCGTCAAGGTATTGAAGCAGAGAAGCTTTCCGATCAACGTCTCGCCCTTGCCGAGGATCAACTTAATGGTTTCCAGGGCCTGGATCGTCCCGATGAGCCCCGGCAGCACGCCCAGTACTCCGGCCTCCGCGCAACTCGGGGCCATCTCCGCAGGAGGCGGCTCGGGATAGAGACAGCGATAGCACGGACCTTTTCCCGGATAGAAGACCGAGGCCTGTCCCTCAAATTGGAAGATGCTGCCGTGAACGTTAGGCTTCTTCGCCAGAACGCAGGCGTCGTTGACGAGATAGCGGGTGGGGAAATTATCGCAGCCATCGACGACGATGTCGTAGTCCTTGATGATTTCCATGATGTTTTTCGACGTGAGCTTGTCCTGGTACGGAATGACACGAACATCCGGGTTGAGCGCTTGCAAGGTTAGCTTTGCTGATTCGGTCTTGGGCATGCCGATGCGGTCGTTGGTGTGAAGAATCTGTCTCTGCAGATTGGAGAGATCCACGACGTCATTGTCGATGATCCCCAAGGTTCCCACACCGGCCGCCGCCAGATAATAGGCCGAAGGAGAACCCAGTCCTCCGGCCCCAACCATGAGCACTTTCGCCTTGAGTAGCTTGGCCTGGCCTTCTTCACCAACCTCGGGGAGAAGAAAGTGCCGGCTGTAACGGGTCGCCTGCTCGGGGGTAAATTGCTGATCCTGAATCCATTTGTATCCCGCCGTCTTCCAGGCCGTATAGCCGCCGGCCATCGAAATGACGTCTTGGTATCCCATCTCTCTCAAGGCCTTGGCCGCTAGGAGAGACCGGACTCCCCCCGCGCAATAGGCGATGATGGGTGTTGATTTGTCCGGGACTGTAGTTTCAACCTTGATCTCAAGGAAGCCCCGAGGCAGCGACACGGCGCGTTCTAGATGTCCCTCCCGGTACTCGTCTTTTTCCCGGACATCGAGTAGCACATGGCTGCCATTTTTCTGCAGGATTTCATTAGCTTCCTGCACGGAAACCTCGCGCACTTCGTTGCGCGCCTCGTCCATGATCTGCTTAAAGGTCTTGGCCATTTTTCCTCCCCGGTCTTTCGGCTGTCTGAGAGCCTTCTGATTCTTAGACCTTATAGGTCTTTATTTACACTCTAAAGTCCATTGAGTCAAGATTGGCGACAAAAGAAGTCATAAAACCCGCTTATCTTCATCTATTTCCTTTGGGATCCAGAATATCCCTCAAGCCACTGCCGAGAAAGTTGAAGGCCAGGATCGTAACGAAAATCGATGTGGCGGGGAAAAAAAGGATGTGCGGGTAGCTCCGCATCGCGCGCCAGCCGTCCTGTGCCAAGGTGCCCCAACTCGTTCCCCATTCATTGTAAGGGTCATTGATTCCCAATCCCATGAAACTCAAAGTCGATTCCGCCAGGATGGCTGCCGGGATGCTGAAGGTAAGGGTCACAAGAATGGGACCGAGAATGTTCGGCAGAATGTGGCGTGTGACGATCCTGAGGCGCGTGGCGCCCATCGCCCTGGCTCCCTCGACGTAAATGAGTTCTTTGGCTTGGAGCACTTGGCCTCGGACGATGCGCGCAAAGCGGACCCACGTCACTAGGCCGAGGGCGATGAGGACGCCGGCGATATTGCGGCCTAGCACGAGCGAGAGCAGTATGAAAATAAGGAGATCGGGAAGACCGTAAAAAATATCGACCACGCGCATGAGAAAATGATCCACAACGCCTCCGCTGTATCCCGAGACAAGCCCGTAGAGGGTCCCTATAACCAAGGCCATCAACGCCGTTCCCACGCCCACGGTTATGGAAACGCGCGCTCCATAAAGGACGCGACTGAAGAGATCTCTTCCCAGTTGGTCTGTTCCCATCCAGTGGTGCCGGGTCGGTCCTTCAAGGATGCGTTTCTCTTCAAAACCGCCTGGACTATAGGGAGCGAGCAGCGGTGCGAGAAAGCCACTCAAGCTGACGACGAGAATAAAGGTCAGGCTCCACAGGGCTATTCGCTGCTGGCCCAAACTATTCCAAAATCTTCTGATCCTCTCGCTGCTTTCCACGAATAGTTTCTCAGTACGCCTTGATTCTCGGGTCGAGCACGGAATAGAAGAGGTCTACCAAAAAATTGGCGCTCACCAAAAGTGCCGTATAGATCAGCGTTACTCCCATGATCATCGGATAGTCTCGGTCCGTTACGGCCGTGATGAAAAATCTCCCCATGCCAGGGACGGCAAAGACATACTCGATCACAAACGAGCCTGTGATCAAGGCGGCTACCAACGGTCCCAGCACGGTAAGGGTGGGAATGAGAGAGTTACGCAAGGCGTGTTTCAGAATAACGACAGTCTCTCGCAATCCTTTCGCCCGAGCGGTGCGGATGAAATCCTCGCCGAGGGTCTCCAACAGGGTAGAGCGCAGGAGGTGAGATAAGTAAGCTGCCGGGGCTGCTCCGAGTGTGATGGTCGGTAGAACGACGCTCGTGACTTGTCCCCAGCGGCCGGCTTGGAACCAGCCAAGTTGGACCGAGAAGATCCAAATTAGCAGCGCTCCAAGAATAAAGTGGGGCACGGAGATCCCAAGGGTGGCCAAAAACATAGACCCGCGGTCAACCCAGGAGTTATGGTAATAGGCCGCAAACAGGGCGGCGGGAAAGGAGATGAGCAAGGCAAAAGCTAGAGACATAAGGCCCAACGCGGTGGAGACCGGGAGGGTATCCCGGACGATGTCGGCCACGTTGCGATCGACATACTTATACGAGGGCCCTAAGTCACCTTGGACAAGCTCTCTCAGGTAGCGGCCATATTGCTTGATCAAAGGTTCATCGAGGTGGTATTTGGCGGCGATGTTGGCAAGCACCTCTGGGGGAAGACGCCGCTCGCGGTCGAAGGGCCCTCCCGGGGTGACGTGCATCAGGACAAAAGTCAGAGTAGCGACCACCCATAGGACGGCCAGGCCATGAAGCAGCCGTTTTAGAATAAACCGAAGCATGACGTAGCAAAGAAGCGATCAGCTTCAGCCATCAGCCGGAGTCTTTTCCTTAAAACTGACAACTGAATGCTGAATGCTGAGTGCTGAAAGCTTAATTTCCCTTTGGTTTCACATCCCGTAGTATCAGGCGCGCCATGGAGTTGACTTCAAGCCCGGTGAAGCGAGGGTTTAGCACCGTGTATTCCGTGGTCGTGAAGAGCGGCATGATGGGGACGTCGATCTCACAGAGGATCCTTTGGGCCTCGTCGTAGAGCTGCTTGCGTTTTCGTTCATCAAATTCCTTTGAGGCTAAATCCAGCAAGCGATCGTACTGAGGATTTTTCCAACGAGTGTCATTGTTGCCGCTCAGAGATGAAAAGAGCTTCATGAAATTGTCCGGGTCCGGATAGTCAGCACCCCATCCGCTGCGATAGACATGGGGTGGGTCGGTTTTGAGTTTTTTCAGGTAAACTTTCCATTCTTGATTGTCAAGTCGAACCAATACGCCTAAATTCCGTTTCCACATCCCTTGGACCGCCTCCGCCACAGTCTTGTGGTCCTCCAGCGTGTTGTAGGCTAGAGTCACCTGGGGAAATCCCTTGCCTTCCGGATAGCCCGCCTCTCTGAGGAGACGCCTGGCCTCAGGTGGATTGTAGGTCAGTCCGATCTTTGGATTGTGGGCCAGCATACCCGGAGGAATCCAAGAAGAGGTAGGCCGCTCTGCACCGTGCAGAATCTTCGGGAACACGCTCCGATCAATGGCCATGGAGAATGCTTTGCGCACCCGCACGTCATGGAAAGGCTTACGGTCCGTGACAAAGCCATAGTAGTATCCTCTAAGCTGCGGTACCGCCTTGAAACCTGGCAGCTTGGCCATGCGCGGCTTCTCGAAGATGGGGATGCTATCGTTATCGATAAAATCGAGCTGACCTTGCTCGTACATCGCCAGTGCGGTGGTCTTTTCATCCACCATAAACATTTCAACTCTGTCGATGGCTGGCTTGCTAAGAAAGAAATTCGGATTGGCCTTAAGCTGGATCTCGTTTTCATGCTTCCAAGAAGAAAGGATAAAAGGTCCATTGGAGACGATATGGCCCGGCGCTGTCCACCGGGTCCCGAATTTCTCGATAATATCCTGGCGCTGAGGATAGGTGACCTCAAAGGTCGTGAGGGCGACAAAGTAAGCGGCCGGGTGTTTCAAATGTACCTCTAAAGCAAAATCGTCCTGAGCCCTGACACCCACAAGAGCAGCGTCCGTGATTTTTCCCTGATTGTAGTCCTCGGCGTTTACGATATCGAAGAGAATATAAGCGTATTCCGAAGCGGTCTTGGGATTTAAAAGCCGCTTCCAGGAGTATTCGAAATCTTTGGCCGTTACCTTTTTGCCGTCGGTCCAGGTGACATCTTCTCTCAGATGAAAAAGAATTCTCTTCCCTCCATCGAGGATATCCCAGGACTTCGCTATGACCGGTGCCGGGCGCAAGTTTTTGTCGAATTCTGTGAGCCCCACCATGAGATTAGCCACCACATCAAAAGAGACCGAGTCAGTAGCCAAAGACCAGTCGAGACTGGGTGGCTCGGTGCGCAGGTTTACGCGGAAGACGCTCTCGTTGCTGGTTGAAGAAGAGGGCTTACAGGAACAAAGAAAGAGGAGAGAGAACAGGACAACCGTCTGATAGATAGGAAATGATCTGATGCTTGGTAACAAGGCGCAATAGAGCTTGCTTCGGGTTAGCTTTGCGGTTATTAGTACTCCAATACTTGAACTTCTTCAAGCCGACGGGGAAGGTCATGACCGGTCACGAATTGCTCGGGAAACATGTGGTTGTGGAAGGACATCGAGACGTCTATGAACAGCTTTATCGCACCTCACTCGGCGAGAAGACGCCCCTCAGAGACGCAATTGCACCGAGACTGATTCAAAATGGAGTCAACGTCTGTGTTTACGCGGTCAGCGGCGATTCGTACTCTCATTCGCAGAATACCGGAAGGTATCTCGAGACCGCGCTGGAAAACATCGATATGTTTCTTGAGGAGGCGCCGAAATCCGAGGGAATGATTTCTCTCATCAAGACGAAGTCGGACCTTCCCGAAACGGTTCGGTCTGGAAATATCGCCTTTATTCTCCATTTCGAAGGCGGGATGCCCTTGCAAGGCAGCATCCATCAGCTCAGGAATTTTTATCGGCTAGGTTTGCGCTCGATGCAGCTCACCTGGAACTTTCGCAACGAGTTGGGGGATGGAGTCTGGGAGAACCGCACCAAAGGCGGTCTGACGCACTTTGGCGTGGAAGTCGTCAAAGAGATGAATCGTCTGGGCATGGTGGTGGACCTGGCTCACATGAACCGGGAAGGATTTTTTCAGGTCCTGGAGGTAGCAAGCGCGCCGCTCATCGTGAGCCATGCGAACGCCTGTGGCATGCTCGACAATCCGCGCAACCTGGGGGATGATCAGATCAAAGCGATCGCGAACCAGGGGGGGTTAGTGGGAATCTTGGCCTTGCCGGAACGGGTCGCAAAAAAAGACGCCACCTTGGAAGATCTGCTCAGGCACCTCGACTACATGGTGGAGTTGGTGGGAGTGGAGCATCTCGCGCTCGGACTCGATTTCATCAAGTATGACGGTCCTCGGACACTCAAAGATCAACATCACCCGCTGCGCGAGCGCACCTATGTAAAGGACTTTGAAGAGATCGAGGATTTGCCGAAGCTGATTGAAGGCCTCATGCGCCATGGATACAAGGAAAGAGAGATCGCTTTGATTCTGGGAGAAAATTATCTCAGAGTCCTGAAGAGCATCTTACCGGAACAGTCAGTTATCTGAAGGGGTGAAACTATGGGCAGATTAGTTTGCGGGATCGTTTTTATCTTAGCCGTCATTCTTTACCCGGCGTGGAGTCAGGCCAGGATCGTCGTCGGTCTCTCTTCCGTGAACATCGCGTTTTTGCCAGTTTATGTCACGCAGGAAAAGGGCTTCTTCAAAGACGAGGGACTGGATGTCATTTTTGTCATGTTCAACGCGGGAACGACCAATCTTCAGGCTATGATCGGCGGAGATGTTCAGATCATGGGGAGCGCGTTTGTGGAAACCATCGGCGGTCGGGCCGCCGGTATGGACGTTAAGAATTTTTGGGGAATCTGCAACCTCATGCCGTTCCAGCTTTACTCCAACTCGAACTTCAAATCCATGAAGGATGCCAAGGGCAAGAGATTCGCGATCAGTCGCTTCGGTTCGTTGACGGACTTTCTTACGCGCGCGACCTTGCACCATTTCGGCGTCGAGCCGAAAGATGTGACGATTCTTCAGATCGGCAGCACGCCGGCCCGGTTCGCGGCGCTCTCGGCCGGAGCGGTGGATGCGTCGATCGTCTGGTTCCCTGTGACGGAAATCGCAAAGGCCCAGGGCTACCTTAAGCTCTTCGACCTGAAAGGGCTCTTTCCCGAATGGCCCTACGAGACTTTTGCTGCGCGCGAGTCGTGGCTGGCGAAGGAAAAAGACCAGGCCGTGAAATTTTTGCGCGCCTATCAGAGGGGGGTCAAACATACTTTGGAGAACAAAGAAGATGCGCTCCGGGCCATCAAAAAGTATGTGAAGATGGATCCCGCGTATGGCCCGGCGGGCTATGACGAGTACCGAGGTTCTTTCCCGTTGAACGGCAAAATCGCCGAAAAGTCTATTCCCGTCGTGATCGATCAGGAATTTGAGGCAGGGAGGATCAAGAGGAAGATTACTCTGGACGAGCTGATCGACCGCTCTTTTATAAATCAGTTGGGAGGAAAATCATAAGGAAGGAGATTCGACTATGATCATCGATTTGGATTCGCATTTGCGCGAGGGTTACTTCCTGGATGAAATTTACAAACTCGACGACCCATACGCCAAGTTGACGCCGGTCAGAGTCGGAAACGGCAAGTTGCATGGGTCAAAGTTTATTCACTCCCTGGATCCGATAGCCGCGCACGGTCGCGCGGCTCACAGCCATCCGTATATTTACGATCCCAACTACGGCTGGCGCGGTGGAGAAATTGCCGCGCGGCAGGTGGCCGGTTACGATATGGAAAAGCGACGCGAGGGCATCAAAAAAGAGAGTCTCGATAAGGAGATTATTTTTCCGACCCAGATCAGCATCGCCACGCAGAACATCGGACCCCTGGGACGCGAACTCGCCCGCCGTTATAACGACTGGGTTGCCAAGTTGGTCAAGGGCTACGAGGATATCTTCCTTCCGGTGGCGATGGCTCCGGCCGGCTATCCCGAGGCGATGGCCGATGAACTAAGACGCTGCGTCAAGCAGCTGGGCTTCAAGGCCGGCCATCTCGTTTCTTATTGCGGCAGCCGCAATCTCGATGATTCGGCTTATTATTCCTACTACGAAGCGGCGCAGGAACTCGACGTCCCGCTTTTCTGTCACCCCAACAGCAATGGAGAGGTGGTGGATCGGTTCGACAACTTTTTTAAGACGCATGTGCTGGGCCGTCCCATGAACTGCACGCCGGCGCTCATCGCCCTGGTTCTCGGCGGCATCTTCGAAAAGTTTCCCAAGCTCAAGGTCGCCTTTTTCGAGTGCAGCGCCGAGTTCCCTTTGTACTGGATGCATAGAATGGACGACGACTGGGAATGGGCCCAAGACTTCGCGCATCTCAAGAGCGATTTGAAAATGCCCCCTTCGGAATACGTTAGAAGAAACTGCTATTTTACCTGCGAGGCTGATGAAAAAGATCTCTCAAGGCCGATCGCGGAAGTCGGCGAGGATCACATTCTGATGGCGACCGACTATCCGCACTTCGATTCGGAGTACCCTCACACGGTTGCCGGGATCCGGGCGCGAAACGACATTACGTCAAAGCAGAAGGACAAGATCCTGGGGGAGAACGCGGCGCAGATACTGAATCTCTAAGCGCGGACAGGGCGCACCCTGTGAAATTCTTGTGCCACCCGGTGCCGGCAGCGATTTGACCGACGGTGCCAAACGGGGCCGCGGCGGAAGGAGGGTCCTATGGGTAAGGCGATCGGGATCGTTTTCGCTGCGTTTGTTATCTGGGGTCAAGGCTTGTCCCAGGCAGGCTCTGCGCCTGCCAAGCACGTCATTGCCCACGCGGCGATGAACGCGAGAGTCCTGCCTCTCTGGGTGGCCAAAGAGCAGGGTTTTTTTTCTAAGTACGCTGTCCCATCTGAAGTTATTTTCATCCGACAAGCGCCGACGCTCGTTGCGGCATTGACTTCAGGAGATATTCAAATTGGTTACACGGGTGGCACTGCGGTGTTGGGAGCGGCTGCAGGCGGAGCAGACCTGAAAATTCTGGCGGCCTTTACCAACCACGTTACTTACGACCTCGTGGTTCGGCCCGGCATTAAAACGCCCGAGGACTTGCGGGGGAAAAAGTTCGGCGTCCAAAGTCTGGGCGGAACGGTTTGGATGGCGGCTATTTTAGCCCTGGAACACTTTGGGATGGACCCCAACCGGGATAACATTAGTTTAATAGCCGCGGGAGATCAATCCGTTCTCGCGCAGGCACTGATGGTTGGAACCATCGACGCGACGGTGTTGGATGGGGTGATGAGCCGCCCTCTCCGGGAAAAGGGGTTCCCGACGCTGGTAGAACTCAGCAAGCTCAACATTCCGATTTCGAGCGTCGGAGTCGTAGCGCGAGGAAGCTACATCCAAAAGAATCCGCAGAGCATCGAGAATATCCTGAAAGCGCTCTTAGAGAGCGAAGCCTTCATCCTGGGGCCGGCCAATAAATCGACGGCCCTCGGTATCCTCAAACGCTATCTTAGAATAGGCGATCAGGAAGCCGAGGAGGGATACAAAGACGTTCTATTCGGCTTGGATCGAAAGCCTTATCCCACATTGGCCGGGCTGAGAAATATCCACCGGTTGATGAAATTGCGCAATCCCAATGTGGAGAAAGTAAAGGTCGAGGAGCTTGTAGACGACCGCTTTTTAAGAAAACTCGACGAGAGCGGCTTCATCGACGCTGTTTACAAGAGCTATTCCGTCAAGTAGGACGCGCGATGAGCGAGATACTCTCACGAGAGGCCGACGGCGGGTTTTCATGTACATAGACGGAGACACACACTACTGGCCGCTGCGCTTTATCGAGCGCGTCTCGCACCCAGGACGGGGTTATGTCGAGATTGGTGAAGATGACGGCAAGTACATTAGGTTTGGCGAACGGGTTCCTGGAAAGGTCGCCTCCTACTACCGAGACGGAAAACTCGTCCATTCTTTCAAGGAAGGGCGATGGAACCTTGATATCCGCCGCGAGTACATGAAAAAGGATGGTTTTGATATTCAGGTCCTGATTCCTGATAACCGCCAACTGATCTATGAGTTGAACCCGGAACTCGGACGGCAATTGGCTCGTGCCTACAATGATACGGTTGCCGAGGATATTGCGCGGCAGGATTGTTTTATCGGCGTTGCCTGGGTCTATCTGCCGGACGTCAAGGAGGCCGTGCGCGAGCTGAGACGCGCCGTGGAGGGTCTCGGGCTCAAAGCGGTGAAGCTGAGCGGTGGGTACGAAGACGGCGACCTGGACGCCGAGGTCTTGTGGCCATTCTATGAAGAGGCCTGCCGCCTGGACATTCCGATTCTCGTCCATCCAGGCGCGCGCGTCTTTGAGGCCCAGTACAGCCATCCTTGGTTGATTGGGAGCGAGCGGTACCAGGGCTTTCCACTTTTTCCCACGGCGCTTGGCTTTCCCCTGACTTACATGGTAACGGCCGCACGGCTCATCTTCAGCGGCATGCTGGATCGTTTTCCGAACTTGAGATTCGCCTTCTTCGAGGGTGGCATTGGCTGGGTGCCTTGGCTGATGGCGACTCTGGATCATCACGTGCCCGCACAGGCGCCTGTTTCTTCCGCGGTGCGGACGTTCTTCAAAGGGGAGGAGAAGATCAAGAAATCGCCCAGCGAATACTTTCGTCAGTTTTACATCGCGGCGGTCTCCTGGGAAAGCTATCTACCGGAGATCGTAAAGGTCTGGCCAGAGCACAACATCATCATTGGCAGCGACTTTGATCATGGAGACGCCATCTCCACCTGGCCCAGAACGGTCGAGCCCATCAAGGCGATGGCAGGTCTTTCGGACGAAGACAAAGAAAAAATCCTCGGCAAAAACCTCATCCAGCTCTTCAAGCTAGACGCCGGAGTCAGAGAAACCACGGGAAAGCACGAGTAACTAAGGCTCCGCCATTTTGCAAAGTTCCAGTCGAGAGTTCTTTTTCGCCTTGCGACAGAAGGCTAGGATATGGGGTAAGGGCTCCGCTCGTTGACAATCGAATGAAACTCGATGTAGGAATGTGTATAAATTTTTGAATAAACAAATCTACGGAGGGCTTCATGGCGAAAAGTCTCAGAACGTTTTTGGAAGATTGTAAGAGAGAGATTCCCAACGAGATCGTCCATATCACTAAAGAGGTCGATCCTGCGCATTACGACGTGACCGCGATCATCAAACATCTCGGTGCGATGAAGAAATTTCCTATTCTCATCTTTGACAAGCCCCTCAACCTCCACGGGCGCACCAGCAACGATTTCAAGCTCGTCATGAACTGCGAGATCTCGCAACGCAAGGCTCAGATCGCGCTCGGTCTTCCGAAGGATACGCCTCGACCCCAGATGGCCGAGACCTGTTTGGAGATGGAAGAGCACCGGATTCCGCCGGTCGTGATCGAGAAAAAAGAAGCGCCGGTCAAGGAAGTGGTCAAGGTCGGCCGCGACGTGGATCTTTTCGAGCTTCCGATTATGCGCCATCACGAGATGGACGGTGGCCCTTACATCGTACTCTCCACCATTACGCGGGACAGAAAGAGCAAGATCTATAACTGCTCGTATCACCGGATGGAGGTCAAGTCGAAGAATACCGCCGCCTGCTACGCCTCGCCGCGCCACCTCTGGCGGATCTTCCGTGACCACGAGGAGAACAAGATGGAATGTCCGGTCGCGACCGTGCTCGGCCATCATCCCGCCTACCACATGGGGGCCTGCTATAGCGGGCCGTTCGAAGTCAGCGAATACGACGTGATCGGTGGTTACCTGCGCGAGCCCTTGCGTCTGACGCCATCGGAAACTTGGGGCGACGACCTCTTGATTCCTGCGGACGCGGAGATCGTGATCGAAGGTGCCTTGGTTCCAGGGAAAAGAGTTGTCGAAGGGCCTTTTGGTGAGGCGCCCGGCTATCTCGGGCCTCAGCGCTACACGACCTGTGCCCACTACGAAGTTCGTGCGATCAACTATCGCAAGGGCGGGATGTACCAGTCGGTCATTACGCCGGAGGGCGACAAGCCCTGGATGGATCTGCCCCGGGAAGGGGCTTATCTCAGGCGCTGCCGCGAGGCGGTTTCGGGCGTGACGGCGGTTTGCAAACAAGGACGCCACGCTCACTACAATGTCTTCATCTCGATGAAGAAGATGTCGGAAGGGGATCCGGGGCGCGCTGCGGCCGCGGCGCTGACGTTCGACCACACGAAGAATGTCTTCGTGTTCGACGACGATATCGACGTTTTCAACCCGACGGATATCCTGTGGGCGCTCGCCACCCGAGTGCAGCCTCACCGGCAGGTGTCGATCCTCCAGCCGCTTTTTCGGGGCAATTTTCTCGATCCGTCGCTCCTCGACGAGATCAAGACCTCGGGTATGATCATCGACGCGACCCGGCCGCTCGACCGGCCGTTTTCGCCGGTCTCGAAGTGCCCTGACGAAGCGATGGAGCGGATCAAGCTGGAAGACTATATCCCCGGCGAAATTTTACAGCATATCCCTACCGACCGCACGAGTTATTGGTGCTGACCCTCACCCTTTCCCTCTCCCTCGCAGGGAGAGGGTAGGGAGAGGTAAATGAGGTGAATCATGGGTCAGGCCGTAGAGGTGACTTGTCCGAAGTGCACGAAGATCTTTGTCGTCAACCCCCATATGCTCGGCTCCGGCATGGATTTCCACTGTCCCTTCTGTGACCTTTACTTTCCGGAAAAAGATAGCCCGAGGATTCGGAAGTAAAAACAATCGAGAATAGAGAATCTGAGCATCGAGGGTGGAGGATAGAAGATAGCAATCCTCGATTCTCGATTCACCAGTGGCTGAAATAGCACGATGAGATCATTGCCAGTTCTTAAAATTGCCGGTACGTCAGCGACTCGCCTCGACGGCCCGGAGAAAGTCACGGGCAAGGCAGTCTACACCGGCGACATCGTGCTTCCGGGAATGGCGTTCGCCAAGATCTTGCGGAGCCCGGTGCCCCATGCGCGGATCGTGAGCATCGACGCCAGCAAGGCGGAAGCGATGCCGGGCGTTATCACTGTTCTCACGCGTGAAGATCTCAAAGGGCTCAACTACCGCTACGGCGCGATTTACAAGGATCAGTCGATTGTAGCTTCGGACAAGGTAAGGTACGCGGGCGACCCAGTGGCCGCAGTACTGGCCGTGGACGAGGGGCATGCGGAGGAGGCGCTGCAGTTTATCGAGGTCGAATACGAGGAGCTTCCCACAATGACCAGCATAGAAGAGGCGATCGCCGAGGGGGCGCCTCTTGTGCATGATCAATGGTTCGGCAAGGCGGAGCTGCGCGGCTCAAGCTACGGCGCGCCGGAAAAATTCAAGCGGACGAATGTCTGCTCTCATTTTGGCTACAGTCGCGGCAATGTGTCGGAGGCTTTTCGTAAGTCCAAGTATGTCTTCGAAGACACCTTCAGCTTTCCCAAGGTCCAGCACTACTCGTTGGAGCCCCATGTCATGGTGGCCCAGTTTGAGCAGAACCATTTGATGGTCTGGAGCTCTTGCCAGGATCCTTTCGGACTGCGGGGCCAGCTCGCGGGGATCTTTAATCTCCCGGAGAGCCACGTCCGCGTGGTGGTGCCCTACGTGGGTGGCGGTTACGGCGGCAAGCTCTACGTGAAGGCCGAGCCTATTGCCGCCGCGCTCTCATGGAAAGCGCGCCGGCCCGTTAAGCTTGTGATGGGGGTGAGCGAGAGCTTCAAGACGGTCACGCGCCATCCGGCCCGCATCAGAATCAAAAGCGGTCTGACGGCCGACGGGCGGCTCACAGCTCGAGAGTGCGAGATCTACATGAACACCGGCGCCTATGCCGATGCCGGGCCCAGGGTCACGCAAAAAGCCGGTTATCGGGCCCTCGGGCCCTATCGCCTGCCCGACGTCAAGGTGGACGCTTATTGCGTTTACTCCAACACGGTTCCTGCCGGAGCATTCCGTGGCTTCGGCTCGGTGCAGGTCGCCTGGGCCTATGAGTCGCATATCGATCTGATCGCGGAGCGGCTCGGCATGGATCCGCTTGAGCTCCGGCTCAAGAACCTGCTCAAAAAGGGTGAGCCTTATACTCCCGGAGACACGGTGGTGGACTGTGATCTTAAGGAAGGCTTGCTGAAGGTCGCGAAAGCGCTCGACTGGAAGACAGCCTCGAAGCCTAACAGAGGTAAGGGTCTAAGCGTTTGTCTCAAAGACGGAGGGGGAACGTTTAAGGTCGCCGGCGCCACGGTGAAAATGTTGTCGGATGGAAGTGTGGTGCTCTTAACCGGCACCGTGGAGATCGGCCAAGGTTCCAGGACCGCTCTTAGCCAGGTGGTGGCCGAGGAATTGTCACTGAATTTGGACCAGATCTCCGTGGCTCAGATCGACACGGATGTGACGCCCTACGATGTTTCAACGAGCGCCAGCAGCTCGATGACGGTCATGGGACTGGCGGTGCAGCGGGCGGCGCGAGATGTGAAGGAGCAGCTCCTGGAGGCTGCGGCGAAGGTTTTAGGCTATAAGGCGGCTGAATTGAAACTCAAAGAGGGGAAGGTCCACTCCAAGGGCAAGGCGGTTTCCTACAGTGACATCATCACGGAGTCCTTCGGGAGCAACGCAGGAGAGATCATCGGCAAGGGAATTTACCGGGACGTCAGGACCAAAAAGGCCGCTCTTGGAGCGACGACGACTTTTTGGGAGGTCGGTTGGGGTGGGGCGGAGGTCGAGGTGGACCGGCAGACCGGAGAGATACGCGTGCATAAATATGTCTCCGCGGCCGACGTGGGAAGAGCGATCAACCCAGTCCAATGCGAGGGACAGGATGAAGGCGGTGTCGTCTTCGGACTCGGCCATACGCTTTTTGAACAGATGATTTACCAGGACGGTCAGTTATTGAACCCCAATTTGATTGACTACCGCGTCCCCGCGTTCCGCGACCTGCCCAAGGAATTTTCCTCGGCCCTTATACAAAACGAGAACGGCCCAGGCCCGTTCGGATCGAAAGGAATGGGTGAGGGAGGCCTTTTGCACGTCGCCTCGGCCATCGCCAATGCCGTGTCACAAGCTGTAGGGATTCGCTTCTGCGATCTCCCGATCACGCCGGAAAAAGTCTGGCGCGCGCTTCGTCGGAAAGAGGCCGTTTAAAACGTTCAAACCGCTTGACGACTTGAACGTCTTGAACTATTTGAACGCATTGAACGGTTAGAGTTTGACAGCAACGTGAAATTGTAGAAGATACGTGTGGATGGAATCTGACGGACCTAGGCTCAAAGGAAAATTTCAGGTAGGGGATTTTATCGATGAAAGCTTCCATAACAGTTCGCAAAGAAGTAATCCAGAGTAGGGGATAACCCATGCTGGCGACTCGCATTCGACAAAAGGAAGGCACGTTCTATTTTATTCCCTATAAAGCGGCCGAGCTGCTCGACCGGGTGCGGTTTACGAGCCGCTATTACCACGAGGGAGAAGAGATCGAAGCGGAAGACCCGGGGGACGACGAGGTGGCGCGCTTCATTGCGGGAATCGAGAAGAACGAGAAGGCGTTTCAGCGGATCCTGAATCGGAGAAAGATCGGCCAGATTGTCAACTTCTACGAGACCGCAGTCAGCCAGCCGCTGATCCCCGGAACGATCCTGATCTTCACCGACGAGGTGTTGAGGTTCAGACGGTCGGACTCTTCCGACACCGTCGGTCACCTCAGCGAACCGCAGGGGAAATTCCTTGTGATCGACGGGCAGCATCGCCTGGCGGCGCTCCATTTCTTTCGCGAGAAGCATCCCAACCTCGTGGATCAGGTTGAGGTCCCGTGCGTTCTCTTCGACGGCAAGAGCGCCGACTTCGCGACCGAGATG
Organism: Binatia bacterium; assembly: GCA_036004365.1. GTDB lineage: Bacteria > Desulfobacterota > Binatia > UBA9968 > UBA9968 > DP-36. Next base: position 8,182 of record DASYRN010000033.1, on the reverse strand, counting down.
TTCGTGATCATCAACTCAACCCATACCCGGATCAACAAATCCCATCTGGTGGACCTCTACGAGAGGGTCTCATGGGAAACCCCGGAGAAGAAGTTTGCCGCCAAACTCGTCAATCAGCTCTACGAAGAGAGCGACTCGCCGCTGCGCTATCGCATCAACCGCCTGGGGGGAAGGAGCCGCCAGGAGAAATGGATTCTCCAATCCGAGCTTTTCAATGAGATTCACAAAGTGGTCCAGGCCCACAGGAAGTTTTTCCAGGAACACCTGCAGATGAGAGCAGACCGGGCCTACGGGTTGATTCGGGACTATCTCAAGGCGGTGCGCGAAGTCATGGATTCAGTCTGGGGAGATAATGAGAAATTCATGTTTACCCGCGACGTGACCCTGAAAGCGCTCATTAGGGTCTTCGGTGACCTGATCCGAGACAGGAAGCTCGTGCAGGCATGGGAAGAGCAGCGGGAACCGCGAGTTTTCAGAGAGATCCTCAGGCCTTGGTCAAACCTTACCCGGGAATTTCGCGCTGAAGGATTCTACGAAAGATTCCCGGCCAAAGGGCAGGTAGAGCGCGTAAGGCGAATTCACCTCAAGCTCCTGGATACCCTGGGCCGGCCATAGTTTCGCTCCAAGAGCCCGCCAGCATCGAGTAGAGAACCGGTCTAAATTTGGCACTTCCTCACTACAACTTGCCTTGCAGAAGGAAATAAACCGTACATCACTTTCTTCGCGCCGATCCACCCTTGCCGTTTCGGGCGTGATGTTAGTCATCTTTTTGTTTGCCATGGATGCCACTGTTGTCGGCACCGCCATGCCAACGGTGGTAGGAAAGCTGGGAGGGTTGGAGCTTTACAGTTGGGTGTTTTCCGCCTACATGCTGACGTCGGCCTTGGCGACGGCGCTCTCTGGAAAACTGTCGGATCTCTATGGTCAGCGCCGCCTCATCTTGATTGGGATCGCTCTTTTCACGCTCGCCTCGGCTCTCTGCGGAATGGCCCGGAGTATGGAGCAGCTTGTCATCTTTCGCGCCCTTCAGGGCGTGGGCGGTGGAGCCATCTATGCTCTGTCTTTTATTGTTGTGGGCTTTCTGTTTCCGCCCGAACAGCGTGCGGAGATGCAAGGACTGATCAGCGGCGTCTGGGGAATCGCTTCGGTTCTCGGTCCCTTAGCGGGAGGCATCATCACGCAATACTGGAGTTGGCGTTGGATTTTCTTCGTGAACTTGCCGATTTGTTTCATCGCCGCGCTGCTCATCGTTTTGGGTTTGGCCGAGACGAGAGTTGAAGGGCACCGGCGGCCGGATCTGAAAGGAGCCATCACTCTTTTACTCGGGTTGTCTTTGTTGTTCTACACCCTTGAAGAAAGCCAGAGACGTTTCTTCGCATTCGATGCGACTCTCGGAGCTTTGCTGGTTTCGGCTCTTCTGTCGTTAGGCCTCTTTTACGCCCTTGAGCGCCGTTCCGAAGAACCGCTCTTGCCGCCGGGGCTGTTTCGTCTCCGGCTCTTCAGGGTTACCGCGGGGATCGCGTGGGTCGCGTCCATGGGAATGTTCGGTTTGGTCAGCTACCTGCCGCTCTATGTTCAAGGCGTGCTCGGAGGCAGCGCCTCGCGCGCCGGATTAGTGCTTCTCTTGCTGAGCCTTGGTTGGACTGCCGGAAGCTTTAGCGCCGCGTCTGGCATCAATCGCTTCGGGTACCGAGCGGCGTGTGCCGCAGGAATGCTGTTGATGGCTCTAGGATACGGTTTTTTCATAGGCAGTGGAGATCGGGTCGGGTTCGTTGCCATCCTGGCCATTGGCGCCGTCATTGGTGTGGGCATGGGAATTGTGACTGTAACTTCCATGGTCGCGGCGCAGAATGGTGTGCCCTTAAGCCAGCTAGGAGTCGCCACTTCCACGATCATGCTTTGTCGCATGTTCGGCGGCGCCTTCGGCATCAATCTATTGGGAGGCGTTCTCTTTAGTCAGATGCAGCGTCGGCTCGCGAGTCTTTCTTCTGACTCAAGCCTCAACCTTTCAGACAGCTTGATCGAAAAATTGGCCAACCCTCAGAGTCTTCTTGACCCATCCACGAGGGCTCTGATTCCGGATTCTCTTCTGGCTTCCTTGAGCGATATCTTGGGCCACTCTATCTGGTATGCGTTCCTAACGGGATTTTTTGTCATGCTGTTTGGCTTCGGCTTCAGTTTTTTGATGGCCGACCCGACCCCGGCGAATAGTGGTGAAGCTCAAACTTGACTCTTAATTCTTAGGCTTGTGAGCCATCAACGCCCTTTGGTGGACTGACTTTTCCTTCTCCCTGAGGGAGAAGGTCAGGATGAGGGAGCCTCATTCTGGCTTTACACCCTCACCCTAGCCCTCTCCCGCGAGCGGGCGAGGGGACCCATTCGGTGCTGGCATTGAGTGATTCGGCAAAGCTTTCGATCTCCTCCCCCTCGGAGAGGGATGAGAATTGGCCGATAGTTGAAATGAGCGGTCAGGCCGCCAAAACCTGGCCGCACTGACCGCAGGTTCGCAGCTTCTCGTCCGATCTGATCCTGTCCGTGGCTTCTTTCACGGCGTCTGAAGGATCATTGAAGCGCACCGTCGTTTCGTAGAGTGGATTGGCGCATTTCTCGCAGAACCAGACAAAGCGATCCACCTCGTCGGGCCGGCGCTTCCTTTCAACCACTAGGGTCCAAGAACCCTCGCCTCGCCTGGGCGAGTGGGGCACATGGGCGGGGAGCAAGAACATGTCGCCGGCCTTGATGAGTGCGATCTCATGTTTTCCTTGAGAATTCATGAAGTGAAGGTTGAGCTCTCCTTCGAGCTGGTAGAAGATCTCATCCCCGGGGTCGATGTGGAAATCCTTGCGACTGTTCGGCCCGCGGGTGACGAAGGCGATGAAGTCGGAGTCATCCCAGATCACTCTCCGCTGGCCCCAGTCGAGCCGGTTCTCATCGATCCATTGACGTAGACTGAAGCTCTTCAAATGGGGAAGCATGGGACCTCCTTCAGGCCAGAATATAGGTCGGCCTCCCAGGATAAATCAAGCGAGATAAACGTTTGTCAAAGCCGGCTTCCTGTGGCATAGAATACCGGCAAAGCATGGATCGAGGAGAAATCAGTTGGTTGAAAGCGAGCTGAAAGCCGAAAGAATCATTGAGGAGATCAAGCGGGCCGGCATACGTTTTGTCGTCGCTCTGCCGGACCGCACGACGAGCGAGCGGCTGCTCAAGCCGATCCTTCGCGATCCCGATTTCAAGGTCGTCCAGATGTGCAAAGAGGATGAAGGCGTATCGATTTGCAGCGGCCTTTATTGCACCGGGCATCGGGCTCTGCTTCTGATTCAGTATACGGGTCTTTTGGATTCGATCAACGCGCTGCGGGGCGTCGCCGTGGAAGGTCGCAATCCGGTCTGCATGATGGTCGGTTTGCTCGGGAAGGAGCCGGGCTTCCCCCCGACTCAATCCAAGCGCTACGGTCTGAGGATCGTGGAGCCTATTCTAGACGCGATGGGAATCCAGCATCACCTGATCGAGACGATGGAGGACGTCGCTAAGATCGTTCCGTCTGTGGAGCACGCCTACAGCCTATCCGCGCCGGTCGTTCTGCTCATTGGAAGGGAGCCTCAGTAGCATGATGAAGCGCGACGAGTGTCTCAAGGTTTTGGCTCGCCATCGCACGAACGAGATCGTGGTGGCGGTCTACAAAGCGGCTCAGGAATGGATTCATATCTCGCCGGGTGATTTGAACTACACGTTCACCGGCGCGATGGGGCAGGGATCGTCTCATGCTCTCGGCCTCGCGTTGGGGCGCCCGGACAAGAGAGTGATCGTGCTGGATGGAGACGGCAGCCTGCTGATGAATCTGGGCGCTCTGGTGACGATTGCCAACGCGGCGCCGAAGAACCTCATGCACCTTCTCTGCGAGAACGGCACTTATGAGACGAACGGCGCGGTCTCTATCCCAGCCCGCGACCGAGTGAACTTCAAAGGCTTGGCGCGTGAAGCGGGCTATTCCAAAGTCTACGAGTTCAGCGATGTAACCAGCTGGGACTTGGCCCTCAATCACGTCCTCAAGGAGGATGGCCCCGTTTTCGTGGAGCTCAAGGTCGAGCCGGGGGAGGACTACCCCGAAGATTTTCGCCGGCTCTACAACGTCGATTTCAGGGAGGCCTTTCGCCGCTCGCTTCAGAATTCGTGAGACGCCGGCTGCAAGAACTGGTCGCGTGCCTCCACAGCTCATAGCCCTCTGCACCGCTTTCATTTACGCCTCGGCTCTTGTCTCGGCCCGGAAGGGTCTCCAGTATTCGACTCCCGCTACGGTGACGTGCGTGTCGGCGGTCTTGCACGTTATTACTCTTTGCAGCGCCGTCGCGCTGACCGGAGGAATTCCTCCCGTCTCGCTTCTCGCCGTACTCCTGTTCGTCTTCGTCGGATTGACCCAGTTGGGAGTCAGACTCTTCGCGTACACGGGCGTGGCAAAGATCGGCGCGTCCCGAAGCAGCGCGCTCCAATCCATCAGCCCGCTCATCAGCTCCGCGATCGCGATTGCGGCGCTTCACGAGCGGGTCAATCTCATGATCCTGAGCGGAACTCTGTTGGTCGTGGCCGGCATCGTTCTGGTCTCGTGGCGGCCTGAAGAACAAATCTCGACTTTTCGCTGGTGGCACCTGCTGCTTCCAGTGGCGGCGGCTTTCCTTACGGGAATCAATCAACCTGTCAGGCGCTATGCGCTCTCGCTCTCGAATGAACCGCTCTTTTTTGCGGCGCTAATGGGCGTGGTATCACTCGCTTTCTTTCTCGGCTATCTTTTTTTCTATGGTACCGGAACTCTTGTCTGGGACCGTCGCGCCTTGGTGCCTTTCGTGGTGACCGGCCTGTGCGAGACGTTGTCGATCTTGGGTGTGATCACCGCCCTGAGCAAGGGATCGGTCGTGATCGTGGCGCCAATCGCCGCGACCTATCCGCTGTGGGCCCTGCTCGGGAGCGCTATCCTTTTGCGCGAGCTTGAGCGGATCAACCTGCTCACCGTTATCGGCAGTCTGAGCGTAGTTGCCGGGACCGTCTCCATTCACCTGGGAAGCGCATGGAGATGAACCCTGTGCCACGTATGGACATCCGTCAAGTTACAAACATTCATCAGACCGTTGAAAGAGTAACTCTATGCTTCGACAAAGCTCAGCATGAACGGAAAATAATCAATGATTTCCTGACCTCTCCGTTCGCCCTGAGCCGAGTCGAAGGGTGAACGAAGAGTTTTTCAACAGGTTGTTCATATACGGAGTCGCTTGCGAAGTTTCTCTATTACGAGCTGAAATGATTATGAGGACGGTTCGGTGCGAACTTTCGCCCAGAGCTTTAAAGGAATATGTCCGCGTCGCTATCGTTTCGGACACGCATGGCTTTTTGGACCCGCGCATTGCCGAGGTGGTAGTGTCCTGCGACGTCGCGGTCCATGCGGGGGATATAGGCGGAGTGGGGGTTTTGCGAGAGTTGCGCCCGCGCTTGGGACGGGTTCTCGCTGTGCGGGGAAACAATGATACGGTTGAAAAGTGGCCGCCCGGCGAGAGAAGGGTGCTGAGCCGGTTGACCGACGAAGTTGTTCTGGATCTCCCCGGAGGGCAGTTGGTCGTAGTGCACGGAGACAAGGCGGGAACGGCGCAAAAGCGGCACGACCGACTGCGCAAGAGCTATCCCGACGCCCGCGCGGTGGTCTACGGGCACAGCCACCACACGGTTTGTGACCGCCGGCAAAAACCGTGGCTTCTTAACCCTGGGGCCGCCGGCCGCTCGCGCACTTTCGGTGGCCCTTCCTGCTTGTTGTTGGTGGCTTCAGAGAGAGGATGGCAAGTCTCCCAGATTAAATTCGAGCCGCTTCAACCTAGCTCGCCAGGGAGATTTCTCCCGCGCCGCTGATGATGGAGACGGGCATGTGCGGGGTGTTTCGCGAGTGACCCACTCTCCCGTGATGATCGATGATGATGAGGCCGGCGCTCCCTCCGGTTTTTTCTTTGAGCGCTTCCGCAGCCATTTTTGCGGCTTGCATCGGATGGTGACCGGAGTGAACCCATTGGAGGGCGGTCTTGGCCATCACGACGCGGATGATGGTTTCCCCGACACCGGTGCAGGACGCGCCGGCCAAGTTGTCCGCATAAGTTCCACAGCCAATGAGAGGCGAGTCGCCGACGCGGCCCGGAAGCTTGTCGAAGATGCCACCGGTTGAGGTTCCTGCAGCTATCTTTCCGCTTTTGTCCAGCGCCACGCAACCGACCGTTCCATGCTTGTTCTGCCAACGTTGCCGTTCCTCGTCGATAATCAAAAGCTCCGGCGGATATTCCGGAACACCCGCCTGGCGGGCGAAGCGCAGCGCTCCGTCCCCGGCGAGCACGACATGCCGCCCATCTTGCAAAATTTTGCGGGCTAACTGGATGGGATTTTTGATCCCGCGCACGGCGGCCACGGCGCCGGCGGAGATCGTGCTGCCATCCATGATCGCAGCGTCCATCTCTACCTGTCCGAGGGAGTTGAGCGTCGAGCCAGTGCCGGCGTTGAAGAGCGGATTGTCTTCGAGAAGGATCACGGCCGTTTCAACCGCATCCAGGGCCGAGCCGCCGCCTTGCAGAATTTTCCAGCCTGCCAGCGCTGCCTGCTTGCATCCTTCCAGCCGTCTTGGAAGGCTCTCTTCGCGGACCTGCCCGGCTCCTCCATGGACGATAATGGCTGGTTGTAAGTGAATCATCGGACTAGGACGCAAAATCTTCGAGCGTATCGTTATCACCAAAAGGAACGGCGCTCAAGGAAAGGTTGCGGCGCAAAAAGCACTTGTCAGGGAAATGGCCGTCACATAGAATCACGAAACATTCGCTATAGGATTTCCGCGAGACGGCGATGGTTGAAAAGAAGGCAAAGAAAACCCGCTCGGCCGGAGGAGTAAGGCGCCGAAGAAAACCGGCGGGTGCATCCATTGGATTGATCGCGGCCGAGTTGGAAGCGCAAGAGACTCCCGAAGAGGTATCGGAGCTGCGACGCTCCGTCGAGCGCGACGGCGGAAAAGCGCTTGGCGTTTACCGCGAGCCGTATGCCGGTCGGTGGGTGCTTATGGCGGCGCTGCCCATCGAGCAGGTGGAAGCGACCCCTTATCAACGCAATCTCTCGGACGCCCATGTGCGTAGGCTCGAGAACGTGATCGGAAAGATTGGCCGCTTCCTCGATCCGATCATTGCCGTCCGGTTGAAGAAGACGCAGGGAGAGATCAGGTATTGGACGCCGAACGGTCACCATAGATTATCGGCCATGAAGACGCTCGGAGCCAAATGCATCACGGCGATCCTGGTGCCCGAAGAGGCCGTGGCTTACCAGATCCTCGCGCTCAACACCGAGAAAGCGCATAACCTCCGCGAAAGGGCGCTGGAGGTCATCCGAATGTACAAAGAGCTTTCTCGATTGGACGATGCGACGGAGCAGAGCTACGCCCTGGAATTTGAGGAGCCCGCGCTGATTACGCTCGGGCTCTGCTACGAGGAGCGCCCGCGCTTCAGTGGCGGCGCCTACCATCCGGTGTTGAAGCGGGTCGATGAATTTTTGAAGAGGTCCTTGAGCGGATCGCTGAAGATTCGTCAGGAGAGAGCCAGAAGCGTGCTCGCGCTGGACGATCTGGTCGTCGAGAAGGTCGAAGCCCTGAAAGCCAAAGGTCTCACCAGCCCCTATCTCAAAAGCTTCGTGGTGGCGCGGGTCAATCCGGTTCGCTTCAGGCCCAAAGACGCCGAGCCGCTGAGCTTCGATGATGCGCTGGACCGGATGACAAGGGCCGTCGCCAAGCTCAATCCGGAAAAGATCAAGTCCGAAGATCTCGCACGATCCGGCGGGGTTTTTGAGGAGGCGAGCTGAGCCGAAGAGTCAAGGAGTCGCTGATCAGGCGTTGCTCAAGCCGATGGATTTGGCTTTCCTTCAAGGGAAAGCCGAATTGTTCGTTACGCATCCTGAGGCGCTGCCCCGAGACGGTGCGAATGATGTCGAAGGCGCGTCGATAATCTTTATGTGAACGCACCAGTCGAACAAGCTCTTTAGCCCCGACGTTCTTGTGTCGGATTTCGTCCGCGTGGATTTTAGCGAAGGCAGCGGCGATTTTTTTCTCGAGCCTGCTGCCGTTTAAGTTCGCGCATACTTGATAGAGCGCGCCGCCCCCGCCCTCGGTCAAGGTTATCGC
>DASYRN010000032.1:0-40551 GCA_036004365.1 Binatia bacterium | reverse complement strand
TCTATCGGATTCGACGATTGGGAATGGGGCGTCGACCTCTTCGCCGACGACCCGCTGGTCTTCAAGCGACTTGTCTACGAGATGCGCTTCGACGAGGCGAGCGCCGTCTACGGCCAGTTCGGCTCCTTCTATATGGGAATTAGGTTTCCAGCGGCAAAGCTCAGCACTTTCCTTGAAGGTAAAGCGCCAAGCGTGGGCTAAGCCACAGCTGTGGATCGCACTCCAATGAGAAAATGGAAGAACCAATGCGGTTAAGCTTTTTTGGTGATCTTTGCAAGTAGTACCTGGAGAGCAAAGTCAATCTTTGTCTTTTTGATGGCCTTTCCCCTTTTCCTGCCCTCTGCCTTTCCCTGGATGATCATCGTTCCTATGCTCGGCGAATTCCGCACCCTTCCCCCCCTTCACCGTTCTAACCTCCTGATGGATGACTACGAAGTCCTTACCTTTGGACCTTAACATCACTACTTCGACGGCCGGATGCCCGTAATGTTCCGATACGAATTTCAGATTCACTAGATTGATTACATCGTCATCATCGAGCACGATCGCGTTCCATTCTTTCTTTGGCTTTTTCTTGTAATGGCCATAGGCTTTTCCATAAGGCGGACCCACTCTCACAGTCGAGGGCAGATAGACATAGTAGATCTCTGGGCTTAGTCCATAGTGAATGGTAATATCCATCCATGATTTTCCACGCCGCCTCAGATCAATAACATATTCGGGTTTGACACGGGCCTTTTGCGCGATCAAGTAAACGACCGGCATTTCCTCGACATGGATGTGCTTCTCTCTTATGACGTGCTTCTCCTTGATAATGATGACTTCTCTCTCAGGTACCCTGAAATACTCCCCAACTCCAAGATAGAATCCTCTCAGGCCTTCTTCTCCTAGTGATACGCCAACATCCACCTGTGCATAAGCACTCCCCGTGGAACCGGCTAATGAGATCACGATTAAAGTAAGAAAGAACCTTACTGCTTGCATAACTTTTCCTTTCATTTTCTCCATCGGAACGTGCCCGAAAATCACGATCTGTCCGAACAAGCTGCGATGGTTCTCGTTTCAAGAAGCTAATACTCTTGTTGCTGACGCCGTAGGCGTTCTGCTTCTTTTCGCTGACGTTCAATTTCGTATTGATTTTGCTGCACCTGCCGCTGATTTTGATCCTGCTGGTGCTCTTGCCCTTGAAGGTGGTCACCGATCAGCGCGCCTGCTCCCAGCCCGAGGCCACCACCAATAGCGGCTCCAGCCCCCGGATGACCCACGGCGGCACCGATGAGGCCGCCTGCAGCAGCGCCGCCCAGTGCTCCGATTCCTGCGGCTTTTTCCCTTGTCGTCAGGGCTCCACCAGAGCAACCCATGACACTCGTTGCAATAAGCATCACCCAAATCGCAACTGGCAAAAGTCGGTTGAAACGCTTCTCGATCATAATGACCTCCGTACCGCGTATCGATCTGAATCATGAATCCGTGGTGCGCGACCCGAAGCACACGCAAGAATCATTGTGTCCAAGAACGGGTCTCCTTTCTAATTTTGATCTTCGAGGTGATTAGCCGAATGATAAATTGAGCAATAATGATGATTACGAGTAGAATGAGTAATTCGTTCGGATAACCAACCAGGCTCTCCATCATGATTGTCTAACCTATTTAAAAAAATATTTGGACATGGTTATCGGCTGCCTATTTGTTATGACCTTTCCCATGCTCTCCTCCACTGCCGGGACCACCTCCCGTAACACCATAAGCGTTTCCGCGGCCAGTGACGACGCCACTCGCGGAGCCCCCCGCGGATCGACCCGACCCCGTCACGATACCCTCTCCACTGGTCCCCTTTCCAGACTCGCCCTTTCCATGTCCCTCAACGGAATTTCCGCTACCCGTCACGATGCTTCCCTCCGAGGTTCCGCTGGGTTTGCCACTAGCATTGACCACACCTTTTCCAGTGGTACTCGTAGTTGTAGTCCCTGCGGCGATACTGTGGTTCGCGTTTTTCATACCGCTCATAATCGGGCCCAACTTATATCCGAGCTCATGTGCGATTTGTCCCCAACCCATTCCCTGGCTTCTCATTGTGAGAACCCCTTGAAGCTGATGATTTGTAGTGGTTGTTCCGTTAACCGTTGTGATAGAACCACCTAAAAGCGCCGCTTGAAGCTGTTCTTGTGTGGGCTGGGTGACGCCATACTGGCCGAGCTGCTGTTTCGCTAGCGCCAAAGAAATATAAACATTGCCATGTCCCATCTTTCCCGTAGGCAGAGCCACCGTGGTTGTCGTCGGTGTACCGGTCCCTGTTGAGCTGGGAGTTGTGGAGGTTAACTGTCCGCTTCTGAGACCGGTCACGACTGCCTGGGAGTCCACGTTCTTGAGAAACGAGCTGAAATCGGAGCTGATCTTTGCGCTAACCTTGCTCTGCCCCTGGGATGCCGCCAAGGTGTCCATCCGTGCAGCCTCTGTTTCTACGCTGGACGTCTGAGCCAAACTAGAGTTCGGAGTACCGACTGCAATCAAAATGAAAAAAGAAATTGAAAAAACAAAAATTGTCTTCTTCATAATTTTCCCTCCATTTACTTAGGTCTTGTTGAGGATCCTCTCAGTCTGCAAAATGATTTCGGTAGCAGTGGCCCGGTCCTTGAAGAAAACTCCCTGCTTAACTACCGTTCGAATCCGTGTCGTGTTCGCGCTAATAGGTTCCAACTGGACCTCTATCTGGCGCTCGGCCCCCGTGGCCTTAATAACTCGTCCATCCTCGGCTTTCTCTTTGCCTTCTACTTGAATTCCCATCTCATTAAGGGCGGTCAGTGTAGCTTTTTCAACTTTCGGGAGAGATGCCGTAAAAGTCCGATAGGCAACTCCGTCCAGAGTGTAGGAGACGGCTGTACCTGCAGACACGCCAGCCCCGACACCAAATAGGGTTAACCCCACCGCGGCACAACCATTCAAGCAGGCCAAGTAAAGTCCAAACAATAGAAGAAATCCTACTGACTTTCGCTGCATACGATAAAACGGCTCCTTTCAATCCAGCTTATTCTCAATATTCCGATTGCTGATTCAGTCTCTCTAGTTTTCTCGGCATCGCCGATCTACGTCGGTTTAGTTTTGCCGGAGTAGCTGCCGGCGCGCGTATTATTTTTTGCTCTTGGCCCTGAACTTGATCATCCAGAGGCCGTGGGTTGAGAGGAAGGCGAAGAATAGGAAGAACGACTGTTGCCGGTTTCACCACTTGCTCCCTGACACCCATGGTGACCAAATGGGGTGATCAGTTCATAGCATCAACGTCGATTTTGCAGGGAAGGTTTGTGCAGAGATCGTGCCAAAGGAGCAAATGGTAACATTCTGGGCGGTTATGTCGGAAATTGGGCTTCCCTCGAACTGCAGCTAGGATAAGCGCCAGAGGGTCATGTCAGATATGTCAGGTTGTAGCCGTAACCAGCCGACGGGATGGAGCGGTGGCCCTCAAGCCACAGGCCCATTCCCACGTCCGGAAAGCTTGCCGCGAAATGGGGTCAGCAACCTTCCAGCCAATCCTCGTGAACATCCACCCAGAGCTTGTCTGGACTCGTCCCGCCGAAGATCTCCTTGACCTCAAACACGATACTGTAAAGTGGAGCATAGAGTCCCCTGTGGTCGCCTAGGTTGCTGATGACCCCGTGGACATCTGCGATCACTCCCCTCTTTCCCCTGATATATTTGGGAGTCCTCGGGTTTCCTGTAGAATTGTCGTGCTTGACGAGGACCTGATCGCCCTGTTTGAACTTGGCTTCTGCAATTTCCATGTGCTTTGTTTCTGAAAATCTTTCCTAGAGCCTGATCAAGACTCCTTGTCTCCTTCTCTCATTGTCTCTGTTTTTATTTTCATCCTTTATCCATTCGCCTTCATCCTTTCTGATTCAGCAGGCTCTCAATAGTCCCTGGGTCGGGGCTTGGCATGACCCCATTCCGTCTCTTTGATTTTCCCGACTTGCGAAGGATGAAGAGCCTCTGCGGCGCCGATCAAGCTGTCCACGGTCACGAGCTTGGCCAGCTGCTCCTCACTCATCCCCTCCGTGCCCTTGGGCTTTCTCGGAATCACCATGTAGCGAACGTCCGACGTGCTGTCGTGTACTCTGACTTCCATGTTGGCAGGCAGACTCAGCTGGAACATCTCTTGGAGGATGGCGCGTGGATTGGCAATGATTCTTTTCTTATAAATATCCTGCTTGTACCACCACGGCGTGTCCCCCAACAGATCATAGGGATAGCAGGAACAGAGCGTGCACACGATCACATTGTGAACCGTGTCCGTGTTTTCCAAGACGCCCAGTTTGCCCACCCGGCCAGGAGGAATTCCGAGTTCTCGGAGGGCCGGTCGGCCCTGTGAAATCAGCTTGCTCTTGAAATCCGGATCTACCCAGACCCGCGCGACGATTTTCCCTCCGTTCCAAGGGCCAGCTTTTTTAATCGCTTCCCGACTTCTATTGAGATCGCTCTCGCTGATGATTCCCTTATGAATCAGGGCGCGGGTCAGTACCTCGAGAAGATTTTTGTAATCTCGGACATCGGTTGTGAGACTCCGGACGCGCTCCTCAAGGCTGCCATGGTGTTCTTTCTTGCTGATGCGGAAGAACTCGTCGTAATCGCCTCTCTCCTTTCTGCCATCCTCTGTCACGACATCGATCTTGCCACCTAGGGCCGCCGAAACCAGGCCGATTTCCCTCACGTAGTCGTCCAGCCCGTCTTCCAGCGCCCTGACGCGGCTTTCTAAATCTTTTTCCTGATCATCGCCTGGCTCCGAAGTGCTGGATTTGGGTGGCAACGAAGACCCCATCTTCAACAGGTCGTAGAAGCTTATGACTCCGCTCCGGATCAACCTAAAGATTCGCGGCTCAAGGCGCTTGGCCCGATAGTATTCCAGATCCTCCTCAACTGCCCTCACGTGCGCCTCGAAATCGTGCATGTGGCTATCCGCCTGGTGTAGATGCTGCTCCATGAGTATTCCTCCTTAACGCGATGAGACTATTACTGGCCAGGCCACGATTTCAAGCTTTACTTCGTGGTTTATCGGCAACCGTGCCGGCTTTCTTTTGTCTTCAGCAAATTTCAATGAGCTTCCTTCTGCTGCTTTCACCTCGGATGATTGTGACAGACGATTTTGGTACGGAGAAGTAACCCGCCAGAAGTTCGATCAAAGCCTGATTGGCTTTGCCTTCACTGGCAGGCGCGTGAACCGAGGCAATATATTCGCCTTCGGAGATTTTCTTTACTTCTTCTCTTTTCGCCCGAGGTTTAACTGAGACCCAGATTTTCACCGGTCAAGGCTAAGACGAAAAAACACGAAAAAGGCGCCAGTGACCAACGCCAGCGTCATCAATCCACTCAGCTAAGGCAACAAGGTTTTCGCTGGAATCAACCAGACGGACCAGCTTGACCAGCTTCTCTCCTTGTCTGGGTTCAGGCACTTCAACTAACACCTCCTGCTGGCCCATCGTGAGGCGGGACAATGAAGCGTCGTCTAAGCAAACCGATCGCAGGGAACTTAGCGCCTGATTCATCGAAAGGATGGGTATCTCACCCCGCTCTTTTAACGGCGCAACTTCATCCAGGGGTACGGCCTGATTTGCAGTCAAATGACCGCACGAAAGACGCCTGAGACTCTTTAGGTGAGCGCCGCAGCCGAGAAACTCTCCCATGTCTGCCGCAAGTGTGCGGATATATGTCCCTTTGGAACAGAGGAGCTCAAAACCCAGTTCGATCGCCCCTAACTTCCAGAGTCTTAGTTGGTCGACCTGAATCTCGCGTGGTGCTCTCGGCACGCTCTGCCCTTGCCTTGCAAGCTCATACAGCCGCACTCCCGATTTTTTTAGCGCGGAGAACATGGGCGGCGTCTGCAAGAGATTCCCCGTGAACGCAGCTTGAATTTCTTTAATCTCGTTCTCGTTCAGGGGAGGCACGGGCCTATTCTTAAGCACCTTTCCGGTCGAATCCTGGGTGTCTGTCTCCACACCAAGTGCAATGACGCCAGAATAGCCCTTCTGGACATTCAGAAAAATCTCAGCAACTTTTGTCCCTTCGTTGACTCCTAAAGGAAGAAGACCGGACGCAAAGGGATCGAGTGTCCCAAGATGCCCCACCTTCTTTGCACCCAGGATGTTTTTGACCTTCTGGACCACTTGGGCCGAAGAAGGACCCTCTGGCTTGTCAATTAAGAGAATACCGCTTAAATGGAATGACGATGAGAGGAATTTGTTTTGAGGTTTAACCACCGAAGAATTCAAAAATGACCTGAACCGTCGAGGACAACATTCGCTTTAGAGTCGAAAACCACAGACTCTTCTCTTCAAGCAGAGAGTATCTAAGGACCCGGTCTTATTCAACCTGCAGCTACAGTAACAAACTATCCTTAGTCCTCTGATCTTGACGCTTTCGCCAGGCCTCTTTATGCTCTTTCTATGCTCTACAGAGTTACGCCGTAATCTCTAGGAAGCAGGGAAGCGATGCGCGTGTTGGTTGTGGAAGATGATCAGAAGATCGCCTCTTTTGTGGTAAAAGGTCTAAAGCAAGCGGGCTTTGCCGTGGATCATGCGGCGGACGGAGAGGATGGCTTGCATCTTTCCATGACCGAACCTTACGACGTGGCCGTCATCGATATCATGTTGCCTAAACTGGATGGTTTGAGCCTGATCGAAAAGCTTCGCCAACAACAAATTAATACCCCTGTGATCATCCTGAGCGCCAAACGTTTGGTAGATGACCGTGTGAAAGGACTGCAAACAGGCTCTGATGATTACTTGACTAAGCCATTTGCTTTTTCCGAACTTCTTGCGCGTGTGCAGGCGCTTATTCGCCGGGCCAGCGGCGGGACTGAGCCCACTCGATTGACGGCTGGTGAGGTCTCGCTGGACTTGCTGACGCGAGAGGTCGTAAGGACCGGAAAAAAAATTGAATTGCAACCCCGTGAGTTTGCTCTTTTGGAATACTTGATGCGCCATGCAGAGAAAATCTTGTCAAAGAGCATGATCATGGAGCATGTGTGGGGCTATGACTTTGACCCCCAGACGAATGTGGTGGATGTACTAGTCTGCCGGCTGCGCAATAAAATAGACCGGGACTTCGAAAAAAAACTCATCCATACTCACAGGGGAGTGGGATATGTTCTTAAAATTCCCTAATGGTGTCCGAAAAAGTGCAACCTTGTAATATACCCGTCGCGCAATTTAGGAAGTAAGCCTGCAGTTACTTAGTTTGAACTCCGCAAAGACCTGTTCATTTCCCGCAGCGTCTTTCACAATTGTAACGACAGTGAAAGGTTCAAGTAAGATTCTTTTGGTGTAACGGCATACCAGGGGATTTGGTGGTCACTTCGCGATGGAAGTTCATGGCCGCAAGAACAATTTAATGAAGCCGTTAGCATCAGCTCAAGGGGACCCGGAATGACTCTCAAGAGACTTGCCGCCTATCTTCCCGTCTGCCTTTTGGCGGGTTTTGTACTCACTCACTCGCCCGCGGACATTCTCGTTAATAACGCGAATAATGAATCAACAGACCACGCGATCTTGATTGGCGGTCCTATGGTGCAGATCGGAAATACCGACGGCTTCACGTCTATCGTCATAGCCTGGCGCACACGAGACAAATCCGACAGTCGCGTCGATTACGGAGAATCGGCGTCTTATGGACGGAGCGTTATCATAGATGAACTCACGGACTACCACGCCGTTCTTCTACCCAACCTTCAACCGAACAAGCAATACCACTATCAGATAACGAGCAATAACAAAGTTCTGGCTAGCGCGGTTTTTCAGAGTGGGAAGGTCAATGATACACCTTTCAAGTTTGCGGTTTTTGGGGATTCAGGCTCCGGGTCGCCGGCACAATATGCAGTAGCGCAACAAATCGAAGCCCACGCGGTTGACTTCATCATTCACACAGGAGACGTTGTTTATCCGAAAGGGTCAGATCAAGATTACCGCGAGCGCTTTTACATCCCTTACAAAAATCTGCTGGCCCGCATTCCTTTTTTTCCAGCCATCGGAAACCATGACATTAAGACATCAAGCGGGCAACCCTGGCTGAATAATTTCGTATTGCCCGGTGAAGAAAGATTCTACAGTTTTTCTTACGGAAACGCTTTCTTTGTTGCTCTTGACTCATACTATATCAATCTCAAATCGGCCCGCTGGCTCGAGGCTCAACTCACCAGAACCGATAACCTATGGAAATTCATCTTCTTTCATAAACCTCCTTTCTCCAACCACAAAAACAGATACGGAAGCGCCGACGCCATAAGACTTTGGTTGCCGCTGTTTGAAAAGTACAAGGTGGCTGTTGTTTTCTCGGGCCATGACCACATGTACACTCGCTTTGAACCGAAAAACGGCGTGCATTATATTGTGGAGGGTCTCGGAGGGTCCAGCTTTCAGGAAATAAACCCGAAGGCGAAGGGAGTGCTATTCACCAACAACACCGAGTACGGCTTTGGCTTGGTGAAAGTTGCAGGAGACAAGCTCACTTTCCAGCACATCACAGCGAACGGAACGGTTCTGGACGCTTTCACGCTCACTAAGCAATCCGCTGTCGCGACTCCTGCGGGAAGATAACGTATCCGACTACAGGAGGTGAGATCTCCTACTGGACTGTTCTTTGGCTGTAGAGCTTGACCGAAAGCTGCGTGACCTTTGCAAAGATGACAAGATAGTGTTTCATTTTGACTGCCTAATCCTTTCTATCCGAGGAGTGAGATATGTCCTTAGAATTTCTTAGCGGTGTGCGAAAAGCGTTCCGCTTCAGGTTGACTCTATGGTACTCAGTTATTTTTTCTCTTAGTTGTCTAACCCTCTTTTTCATATCCTACGTTTTTCTCTCCTCATCTCTTGGAAATAACCGGAGAGTTATCAAGTCAAAACTTGGAGAGTATCGATCTATCATCCAAAATGGCGGAATTTCTGCTCTCGAAAATGAAATCAATAATAGTGGGCGACGCGTCAGCCGGTGGAACTCGTTCTTCGTTCGCGTAGTCGGTCCAGGAAATAATACGCTATCCCTAAGTAACCCGCGACTCTGGGACAGATTCGATCTTAAGGCTCTTCGGGAGCAACCTGCTGAGGGAGAATGGCAGTATCTCCCAGCCAGCAGAGGAGGGGACGTGCTGGAACTGACTTCCGCGTACCTGCCTGAAAGCTATCTCTTACAGGTCGGAAAAAACATCGAGGACCGACATGGGATTCTAGAGCGTTTTCGTGACACAATTGCGGGCGTCATGATCCCGATGATCCTGATCGGCTTGGCGGGCGGGGTCGTTTTTGCATTTCGAGCACTACAACCGATCCGCAATCTGATCAAAACTAGTCAGTCTATCATAGATACTGGAAGGATGGATGCGCGCGTCCCTTTAGGAAGGAGCGGTGATGAGCTGGATGAGCTGGTCAAACTGTTTAATAGGATGTTGGAGAGAATCGAAGGTTTGATTAAGGGGATGAGAGAATCATTGGATAATGTCGCCCACGATCTACGCACGCCGATGACGAGGCTTCGGGGTATCGCCGAGATAGCTTTACAATCAAATCCAGATCAGAAGCATTACCGGGAGGCACTGGCTGACTGCCTTGAAGAGTCAGACCGAGTTCTGACGCTTTTGAACACGCTCATGGACGTCTCAGAGGCGGAAACGGGAACCATGAAACTGGACTTTGTCTCGGTCAATATTTCGAATCTGATTGAAGAGATTGTCGAACTCTATGAGTACGTGGCAGAGGATAAAGCAATCGCTATCTCTGTCAACTGCCCCAAGGATATTTGCATGACCGCTGACCGCAACCGGATGCGCCAGGTGCTGGCCAATTTGGTCGATAACGCTATCAAATACACTCTTAACGGGGGAAGCGTAACCATTGACGCTCACCAACAACAGAAACAAACGGTAATACTGATCAAAGACACCGGCGTTGGAATCCCTCCTGGAGATATTCCCAGGATATGGGACCGTCTTCATCGCGGAGACAAGAGCCGCTCGCAGCGGGGATTGGGTCTGGGTTTGAGTCTTGTCAAAGCCGTTACCGAAGCGCATGGGGGGCACGTCGACGTTTCTAGCCAGCGAGGTGCTGGCTCTCTGTTCACACTTTACTTGCCTATAGATTCAATCCGCACGCACTAATCTCTCTTATTATTTTTCAACCTTTCATAATTGTAATACTGGTGAAAGGTTGCAGTAAGGTTCTGTTGATTACGTGACTTCGTACCAGAGGGTTTCGAGGTTTTTGTGAGTGCAATAGAAATTCATGATCTGGAAAAGACACTGAATGGACACAATCACCTAAAGCCTTAGGAGCTTGGTCGTCACGAAATAACTGTAGAGGAACAGGAATGACCCTCAAGAGAATTACCGCCTATCTTGCCATCTGCGTTTCGGCAGTTTTGCTTCTTTCTCGCTCCGCCCGCGTTTACGTTCAGGAGGACAGTGAATCAACGGGCAACGTCACCTTGATCGGCGGTCCGATGGTCCAGCTGGGAAATACGGACGGTCTAACGTCTATCGTAATAGCCTGGCGCACACGAGAGAAGTCTAACAGTCGCGTCGATTACGGAGAATCTACTTCCTATAGCCAACGGGTTATCGTTCACGAGCTGAGCGACCATCACGCTATCGTTCTGCGCCATCTTCAACCGAGCAAGCAATACCATTATCAGGTGAAGAGCAATGATGAAGTCTTAGCAAGTGCAGTTTTTCAAACCGGAAAGACCGGCGATGCACCTTTCCGGTTTGCGGTTTTTGGGGATTCAGGCTCCGGGTCCCCAGCACAATACACGGTAGCGCGACAAATCGAAGCCCAGGCGGTTGACTTCATCATTCACACAGGAGACGTTGTTTATCCGAAAGGGGCAGATCAAGATTACCGCGAGCACTTTTACCTCCCCTACAGAAATCTGCTGGCACGCATTCCTTTTTTTCCAGCTATCGGAAACCACGACAAGATCACTGCGAACGGACAACCGTGGCTAAATAATTTCATTTTGCCCGGTGAAGAAAGATTCTACAGTTTTTCCTATGGAAACGCCCTCTTTGTGGCACTTAACTCATACGATGTCCTCAACTCGGCCCGCTGGCTCGAGGCCCAACTGAGTAGAAGCGATAAATTGTGGAAATTCGTTTTCTTCCATGAGTCCCCATTCTCATCGGGCGTTCCCCACCCGTGGTACAGTGCTTACAAAGACAGAACCGGTAACGCTCATGAGAGGAGGGGCTGGGTCCCGCTATTTGTCAAGTACAAGGTTGACATTGTCTTCTCAGGGCACGACCACATGTACACCCGCTTGAG
Organism: Binatia bacterium; assembly: GCA_036004365.1. Taxonomy (GTDB): domain Bacteria; phylum Desulfobacterota; class Binatia; order UBA9968; family UBA9968; genus DP-36. The sequence continues at coordinate 29,260 of DASYRN010000032.1, read as the reverse complement.
GCGAAAGGATGGCGTTATTTACATTGTCGAAGGCATCGGCGGCTCCGACTTTTACAAGATAAATAAGCAAGCTCCGGAGGTGGAGTTTACCGACAACAGCGAGTTTGGCTTCGGTCTCGCCGAGGTTGCAGGACCGACGCTCGTCTTCCAGCACGTCACGGCCAGTGGAGCGGTTCTGGACAGCTTCACGCTCACCAAGCAAGTCCCTGCCGCGGCTCCTATGAGGTGACACATCCGACCACTGAGCCCGCTTGGCCGCCCTGCGAGATAATCCACCGATCTGCACACTTGGCGCTGCTTGTTTTTCCTGTTTTATCTCCCCATCGCTTCTGTTTCCATTAGCTGATTTCTTTCCTCGTTCCCTCACCTTTCACAAATGTAACGTCCCGGAAATGCTCAGGCAAGGTTCCTGGATTACATTCCGGCTCCTGCAGAATAGCATGGACTGAAAGAAGGATTTAACCGTCAATGAGGTCGCAGACCTCCGGATCAAGCCGGGCACCGCGCCATCAAATGCAGTTGAAGCCGCGACTGAATTGTTCAAAGGAAAGATGGTGACAGGTATGTTAGCAGCTACCCGCTCGTGGAACATCGCGATCGGGAACTTCTTCTTTCGCTACCGCAACGGCCTATTTCCAGTTGTCTTTTTGCTGGCGGCCATCGTGCTACGGCCGACAGTTCTCCTAGGCAGCCCGTTCGTGAACCGCTTCTTGATCATCTTAGGGGTCGCGTTTGCAGTGTTGGGAGAGTTGTTCCGATTGATGACCATAGGATGGGAATACATTCACCGGGGAGGCAAGGACGGCAAAGTCTACGCCCAACGGCTGGTCAGGCGAGGCATGTACGGAATCACGCGCAATCCCATGTACGTCGCCAATGCTCTGATTGCCATCGGCATGGCGCTAGCCACCTGCTCACCAGTGGCCTACAGATTCATCATCCCATTCTTTTTGTTTGTCTATCAGGCGATCGTCTCGGCAGAGGAGCATTACCTGCGCAACAAGTTCGGCGCGGAATATGAAGCCTACTGTGCGAGAGTGAACCGTTTCATCCCTTTGCTGGGCCTCATTCCCGAAGCGTTTTCAGGCATGCGATACAATGGAAGGCTCGCGTTACGACATGACCTCAGCACGATTACCGGGCTTGCCATAGGCTTTATCGCGCTTCCGGTCTGGCGCACATATTTTCTGGAAGGCTTGCCTGCGGCTCGGACAGTAGCGGTTAGGGCGCTAGTTCTCTCTTCCACAGTAGGTCTCCTCTACGCCCTGCTGTTGTACTTGAAGAAGCGCAAGCGATTCTTTTACGAAGAAACCGGCAACCCCACAACCAAGGCCAACGTGGGACCGGGAGCCGGAGGTTCGGCAAGCTCGCTCTCTCGTATCCCCTGAATGAAGGCTACAAGAACTGTCAGAGGCACAGCATGGCCGGCTTCATGATAAGCGTAAAAAAGCTGCGTATCACCGGTCTTTCTTGATCTGCTTCAAAAGTTCTTCGATGCGCTGGACGTCACTCTGGGTATCATCGTGAATGAAGTCAAGGCTCGGGACAAAGCGAAGCTTAAGCTCCTTGCCGATCTTTGCGCGGATAAAACCCGATGCACTCTTTAAACCGGCCAAGACCCCCTGCTTTCCCTCATCTCCCATCAAAAGGGTAAAATAGATTCGGGCGTGTTTGAGATCCTTACTCACCTCCGCTTTGGTTAGAGTAAGAGGCCGGATGCGGGGATCGCTGATTTCCTTGGTAAGCAACTCAGAAACGAACTCCAGAAGAAGCTCGCCAAGCCGGTCTGAGCGTTTGTGATCCATCGCTGGATGTCATCCCATAGAGAGATTGATGGTGAGACGTAGATTTGACTAACAGAAGAACAGTTCGGTTTCGGAATCAGAGACCTGTGCAAGGCCCAGTTGGTCGACAAAGTCGACTACCTTCTCTAGCGTCGCCTCTACGACCTGTCGGCTGCTGCCGACAACGCTGAAACCTAAAACCGAACTTTGCCAAAGATCTTGATCGCCGCACTCCGTGACGGAGATATTAAACTGATTCGATACGCGTGCTTGAATTTTCTTGAGCACGCCGCGCTTCTCTTTCAGGGAGTGGTTTTCGGCGAGAATGAGGCTGAGTTTTAGAACCCCCACGACCATCGAGAAAGACGTGGCCTGTGGATGCTTTCTTCCTATCGTTTATCTCCGGCCGAGACGCGTGAGGCCTCACGCCCGCCAGGACTGGGAGTGATCCGCCGGATAACCGGCACTCGCTCAAACGCCTCAATCACGTCGCCTTTTTTAACGTCCTGAAAGCCTTCGAGCCCTATCCCGCACTCATACCCTGCCGATACCTCGCGTACATCATCCTTGAAGCGCTTGAGGCTGGCAAGCTTACCCTCATGGACCACCGCATGATCTCTTAAGAGCCGCACCGGATTGGAGCGCTGGATCTTCCCATCGTTTACGTAACAGCCGGCAACCGTCCCGATGCCGTGAATGTTGAAAATTTCGCGCACCTCGACGCGTCCGAGCACCTGTTCCCGGTAAGTCGGCTCCAGCAGACCCTCCATAGCCGCCCTGATGTCGGCAATCGCATCGTAAATGATCGTGTAGAGCCGCACGTCGACTCCCTCTTGCACCGCCAGGTTGGCCGCCTTAGTTTCCGGCCGAACATTGAAACCGATGACAATGGCATTGGACGCCGCGGCCAGCAGAACATCGCTCTCCGTAATTCCGCCTACGGAGCCGTGGATCACCCGGAGTTTCACTTCCTCATTGTTCGAGAGCCGGTTCATCGTCTCGGTCATAGCCTCCACCGAGCCATGCACATCCGCCTTGAGGACAATCCGGAGTTCCTTAACGTCGCCGGTTTTGATCTGATCATAGAGATCCTCGAGAGAGACCTTGCTTGTTTTGACCAATTCCGCCTCTCTCTGTTTGTTCTGCCGATACTCCGCCACCTGCCTTGCCTTAGCTTCATCATTCAGGGCGACGAAGGGATCCCCCGCTTGCGGGACACCCTGAAAACCTAAAATCTCGACCGGCAGGGCCGGAGGGGCTTCGTCTAACTTGCTGCCTCGGTCGTCGATCATCGCGCGCACCCTGCCCTGAAATACGCCGCAAACAAAGGCGTCGCCGATTTTTAATGTCCCCTCCTGAACCAAAACCGTCGCGACAGGACCTCTGCCGCGATCTAGTTTGGCTTCAATAATAGTTCCGCGCGCGAGCTTTTGCGGATTCGCTCTAAGTTCGAGGACATCCGCCTGGAGCAAAATCATCTCCAAGAGTTGCGGAATGCCTTCTTTTGTCTTGGCCGAGACCGGAACAAAGATCGCGTCGCCGCCCCATTCTTCCGACACCAATCCATAGTCGGCTAGGCCTCTTTTAACTTTTTCAATGTCGGCGTCGGGCCTGTCGATTTTGTTGATCGCCACGATAATCGGCACGTCAGCGGCGCGGGCATGATTGATCGCCTCCACCGTCTGCGGCATCACTCCGTCATCCGCGGCCACAACCAAAACCACGATATCCGTCACTTTAGCCCCTCTAGCCCGCATGGCGGTAAATGCCTCGTGTCCCGGGGTATCGAGGAAAGTGGCGCTCCTACCGTTGACCGGCACGTGATACGCGCCGATATGCTGGGTTATGCCGCCGGCCTCCTGAGCTGTCACGTTTGTGCTTCGAATGACATCGAGGAGCGAGGTTTTGCCGTGGTCGACATGCCCCATGATGGTGACAACGGGCGGCCTGGGCTGAAACGCTTCTTCAGGGTCTTCCACCTGATGCTCAACTTCGAGCGCTGTTTCGACGTCGAAGGCGACATTTTCTATTTGGTGATCGAACTCGGAGGCGATAAGCGTGGCCGTGTCGACGTCGAGCATCTGGTTGATCGTCGCCATCATTCCCAATCCCATCAACTTCTTAATCACTTCGCCGGTCTTAACCCCCATCATTCTCGCTAAATCGCCGACGCTGACCACCTCGCTTATCTTGACTACCCGCTTGCTCGCTTTCGGAACGGTGATTTCTGTTTTTTTCTGTTCTTTTCCGGGTAGCGCCCTTTTCTTCTTCGGAATGCGACCGGAACGAAATTCCCGATCCCTGACATCCGGCAGGTCTTGTTTTTTAATGACTCTCTTTTTGTGCCGAACCGCCTTTGTCGGCTTTCCTTCTTCGGCGGTCTCGGGCGCCCCTTCTCTCTTAGGCGGCCCCTCTTTTTGAACCTCCGCCCTGGGCAAGGGAGGAGGGACGACTTCCACAGGCGCCGGACGCCGTGGAACGGAAACAGGCGGCTCCGTTCTTGCCGCTCGCTTCAAATCGATCCGCCCCAGGACTCTGGCACCTCTGGGTGCTTCCTCGTGGGCTGGCTTTGGAGTTTCCTGAACGGTCTCTTGCGGCGCTTCCGGTTTGGCGGGAGCCACAGGAAGGGGTTCCGCGGCCCTTGCTTCAACACCCGGGACTCCCTCTTTTTTCTCCTCTTTGGAGCGCTCTACCCTGGCGGCGACTCCCTGAGCGGCAGGCTCGGCACTTTCTGGCGCTCTTCCCTCTTCAACCGCCGGCTCTTGAGGCTCTGCCTTTGCTGCCGGGGTCTGTGAAATGACTTCGAGCCGACTGGTACGGCGCCGGATAACATTGGTACGCACGCGGCGCTCCACGACCTGTTCGCGGGCCTGGATCTCGCCGAGGTTCTGATCCTCTGCAGTAACCACGCGGTCCGCTACTATTTTTTCTCCGCCTACCACGACCTGGGGTTTTACCGACGCTGCTAAGGCAGCGCGAACCCGAGCTACTTCCTCATCTTCGAGAGAGCTCTGGGTTTTTTTGCCCCGGATCCCCAGCTTTTCCAGTTGGCCGATGAGGTCCTTAGACTCCATTCCCAGATCTTTGGCTAGTATGTGTACTCTTGTCTTTACCATCTCATGCTCCAGCCACCGAGCGCCGAAGAATCAAAATCAGTCTTTCCCTCGCCTCCCGCCCGATCTCCGCACGGAGCGCCCGGTAGAGGCTTTTCTTCCGTAAGAAGGATTGCCAGCACGTCTCTGTTTTGTGAAGATAGCCTCCGCGCCCTTCTCCTAGCCTATCCGGCTCCAATTCGCCATTTCCCCGGACGACGAAACGTAAAAGAATTTCTTGATCATCCCTTATGCCACATCCGAGACAAGTCCTTTGAGCACGGTGGCCTCGTTTCAAAGTCGTTCACCTGTGGACTCAATTCAAAATGCAAATTGCAAAGTGTAAATTTTAAATTTGTCTTTTGCAAATCTTCCTTTGACATCTAAGCTTCGTTTTGTTCTTTTCCCTCTGCAGTCTCCCCAGGCTGACCGGCTTCAGGAGGTTGGAGCGCAGATTCGGCTGCGGCCTTTGCCTTTTCCTCTTCCTCCTTCCGCTTCTTCTCCGCCACGTACTCCCGGCTCGATTTATAGATCGTTTCGGCTTTTTCCCGCCCGATCCCCTCTACTTCCAGAAGAGCTTCCAAGTCGGCTTCCGCCACCTCCTCGGCCGACTTAAAGCCGTCCTGATAGAGCAGTTCCGCCACCATATCGTTGACGCCCGGAATCGCGCCAAGGGAGCTGCGCGCCCGGCGTGTCTCTTCGTCGGCCTCGGATTCGCTGCGGACATCGATCTTCCATCCGGTCAACCGAGCGGCTAGCCGGACATTCTGCCCTTTCCTTCCTATCGCCAGGGAAAGTTGGTCATCGGGGACAACGACCTCCATACTGTGCTCTTCGTCGTCAATGATGATCTTGGAGACCTTCGCCGGCGCCAGCGCTCGGCAAACATACTCCGCCTGGTCGGGAGTCCAGTGAACAATGTCGATCTTTTCACCCCGCAATTCCTGCACGACGGCTTGCACCCGCGTTCCCTTCATACCCACGCAGGCGCCGACCGGATCAACGTCCGGATCGTTCGAGTAGACGGCGATCTTTGCCCGCCCTCCAGGCTCCCGCGCGGCCCCCTTAACTTCCACGATCCCTTCGTAAATCTCCGGCACCTCCTGCTCAAAGAGCTTTATTAGCATCCCGGGATGGGTCCTCGAGAGGACAATCTGCGGGCCTCTGCTCGTCATCTCCACAACCACGATATAAGCTCGAATCCGATCGCTCTGGCGGTAGCGCTCCCGTGGAACCTGCTCTTTCTCGGGAAGAATCGCGTCGGTCCTGCCCAAGTTCACAATGATATTCTTCTTTTCAAAGCGCTGGACAATTCCGTTGACCAGCTGCGCTTCGCGCCCTTTGAACTCGTTGTAAATGATTTCGCGCTCGGCGTCCCGGACCCGTTGGACGATGTTCTGCTTGGCGGCCTGCGCCGCGATCCGGCCGAATGAGCTGGTGTCCAATTTAGAAAGGAGCTCGTCGCCGAGTTGGGCCTCGGGATCGAGGTTTTCTCGCGCCTCCTCGAGGCCGACCTCGAGAGTCGGGTCACTGACTGCCTCCACTACCGTCTTTGCTTCAAAGAGCTCCACCTCGCCGACGTCGGGATTGTACTGAGCTTCGATTTTGCGCTGATGGCCGAACATCTTCTTGGCTGCAGAGACCATGGCGTTCTCCAGGGCGCTGATCAAAATAGACTTGTCAATCCCTTTTTCCTTGCTCACTTGCTCAATGACTCGATTTAGATCCTGTTGCATTTAAGCACTCCAGTCGTGTTCGTAATTCGCCCTTTCAATAGACGAAAGAGCGATCTGAAACTCGGCTCCGTCCTGCAAGAGAACGATCTTCCCATCTTTTACCTCTTTAAGAATCCCCAAAAAAGATCTCCTGCCTTCAATCGCCTCTCGGGTTCGGACCCGAATCCTCTTTCCAGTGAAACGGGTAAAATGCTCGGGTCTCTTGAGGACACGGTTGACGCCAGGGGAGGAGACCTCAAGGACATAAGATCCCTCCACACTGCCGTGGACATCCAGGAGATCGCTCAGCTTGCGGCTCACTCGGGCCAAGTCATCGATCGTCGGCCCACCTCCCTTGTCCAGATAAACCCTGAGCACCCGCCCACCTCTTCTCCCCTCCCGCCGAAGCTCGATATCGATGATTTCCATCCCTTCGTCCGCAGCCAAAGGAGCAGCCAGCTCCCATACCTGCGTGAGGGTGCGATCGAAATTTACCATCGCCCCAAAATAAAAAAGCGGGCAACGCCCACTTTGAGTAACAACCCTAAAGTGTAAAAAAAATTTAGCATATACAACAGGCCGAATGCAAGACCTTGTTTTCTTTCATGTTTCATCGAAAGACTTTATCTGCTATGCTTTGACAAATCTGTTGACTCTATGCGGCGAGACGAGAAGAAGGGTTCCGACCCTGAAATTCCATGGGAGAATATCCTAACGAGCCTGGAAGAGAGCGTCATCGTGGTGGATCTCGACGGAAAAATTTGCTTTTTCAATCAGGCGGCCGAGGCCCTCACAGACACCTCTTCATCCCAGGCCTTGCAGCAGCCCTATGCGCGCCTGTTCGGCAGAAACCCTTGGCTCATCGACATGGTGAAGAAGAGCCAGTCCCCCCAGCAAAGCGGCAGCCGAACAGAGGGAGACTTCGTTAAATCTTGGGGGCGTCAAGTGCCTGTCAGCCTGACGATCTCCCCCCTTCACGACCAACATGGGCGATCTCTCGGAAGCATTTTGCTCCTGCGTGATCTTACCCGTCGAAGGGAGTTAGAGGAGGATCTTAAGCGCTCAGACCGCCTCGCGATGCTCGGGACGCTCGCTGCCGGCTTGGCGCACGAGATCAAGAACCCGCTGGGCGGAATCAAGGGTGCTGCTCAACTGCTCCGCCGCTCCATGGCCCGCGACCCATCTCTCACCGAGTACACCGATATCATGATTCGAGAAGTAGACAGAGTGAATCTCTTGATTGAACAACTTTTGCACCTCTCGCGGCCGGCAAAGCTTAGTCTCATCCCGCTCAATATCCACGAATTGTTGGACGACCTTCTCCTTCTGGAAAAGGGGGCCTTTGAAGAGGGGAAAGTCACAGTGAAAAAAAACTTCGATCCCAGCTTGCCTCCAATCGTGGGGGATCGGGCTCAACTCACGCAAGTCTTTCTTAATTTGATCAAGAATGCTTTGGAAGCTATGAACGGGCAGGGCTACCTTTCAGTTACTACGCGCATAGAGACCGACTTTCACATTCGAGAAGAAGGAAGGGAGGGAAGAACCTTCATTTGGGTAGATATTTCCGATAACGGAGCCGGCATCAAGGAAGAGAATCTTGCTCATATCTTCTCTCCGTTTTTCACCACCAAGAACCATGGCACCGGGCTCGGGCTTGCCATCTGTTATCGGATTATCAAAGAGCATGGAGGGCTCATTCGAGTCGAGAGCCGCGCAGGGAAGGGAACGACTCTCAAAGTCTCGCTGCTCGTGGCGGACCCAGAAACGGCTGAAGGACGGTTAAGGTAATGGAGCAGGGAAAAATCCTCATCGCGGAAGACGAAGAGTCCTTGCGCTGGGTTCTCAAAAAAGCCCTCGAAGATGAGGGATATTGGGTACAAACCGCTGCGAGCGGACATCTCGCCAGGCAGAGCCTTCATGAAAATCACTTCGAGGTATCGCTGATCGATATCCGATTACCGGACCTCGACGGCCTCACGCTACTCAAAGAAACCAAAGAGGCGGGGATCGACACTTCTATGATTCTCATGACCGCCCAAAACACGATGCACAATGCGATCGAAGCCATGAAAAACGGTGCTTTCGATTACGTCACCAAGCCTTTCGACCTCGAAGAGATCCTGGTTCTGGTCCGGCGGGCCATAGAGAGCCGAAGGCTCAGCCGCGATTTCCGAGAACTGAAGGAAGAAGTGAAAAAGAGATTCGAGCCCGGGGTCAACATCATCGGCTCGAGCTCGGCCATGCAGAGGGTTTATAAGACGATCGGGCAGGTCGTGGACACAAACGCAACCATTCTCATCCAAGGAGAAAGCGGAACGGGAAAAGAGCTCGTGGCCAAGACGATCCATTACAACTCGCCGCGCTGGAATAAGCCCTTCATCACCGTCAACTGCGCCGCCATTCCCCGAGAGCTCTTAGAAAGCGAACTGTTTGGCCACGAGAAAGGTTCTTTCACGGGCGCGCTGGAGAGAAAAATTGGCAAGTTTGAACTCGCATCAGAGGGAACTCTCTTTCTCGACGAGATCGGCGATATGCCTCTCGATCTACAAACAAAACTCCTCAGGGTCGTTCAAGATCGTGAATTCAGCCGCGTGGGCGGAAGAGAAGTCTTGAAAGGTGATGTCCGGATCCTCGCCGCCAGCAATCAGGATCTCGAAAGAGCCGTAAAGGAAAAACGGTTCCGGGAAGATCTCTACTTCCGACTGAAGGTCATCCCGATCCATCTCCCTCCCCTGCGTGAACGCAGAGGCGATATCCCCTACTTGGTCAGCTACTTCATAGAAAAGATCAATCGAGAGATGGGGACCCGAATCTCCGGGGTGTCTCCGGAAGCGGTAAAGCTACTCGAAGCCCATTCGTGGCCCGGGAACGTTCGAGAGTTGGAAAATACCCTGATTCGCGCGGCCGTCCTTTCGCCCGGACCGATTCTCTTCCCGAAAGACTTTCCCCTTCAGGCAAATCCAGCAAGCAATTCGCGCGAGGTGGACAGCCTATCCCTTGAAGAAGTTATCCGGCACAAGCTGGAGGACTACTTTGAGAGAACCAAAGGCGTGGACATCGACCATCTTTATTCTTTGGTGGTGGAAAGAGTGGAGCGACCTCTCATCGAACTCACACTCAGAAAAACTCAGGGGAATCAGGTCCGGGCAGCAGAGATTCTAGGAATCAACCGCAACACCCTGAGGAAAAAGATCGCCGACCTCCATATCAGCGTCAAAAAAGATGACGAGTGACGCGGCTCATCCGGTAACCCGCCATAGGCTACTTACTTCCCCTCTTTACGCCATCCTCGACCCCAGCCAAACCAAAGGGCGGCCCGCGATCAAAATCTTAACCTATCTCTTGAACGGAGGCGCAAAAATCATCCAGCTCCGGGCAAAAGAGATGACTTCAAACGAAATCTACCGCTTGGCCACAGAGGCGCGCGAACTCGCACGTCGAGCCGGCTGCCTTCTAATCCTCAACGACCGCGTCGATATTGCCGTGGCCGCTCAAGCAGACGGAGTTCACCTTGGGCAGGAGGATGTTCCTCTGGTTGTTGCGAGAAGGTTGATGGGAAACGAAAAGCTGATCGGAATCTCCACGCACGACCTGCCACAGGCACAGGAGGCTGAAAAGGTGGGCGCCGACTACATCGGCTTTGGCCCGATCTTCGGAACAGCCACGAAGGAAACTGGCTACTCTCCGCGTGGAACAGCCCTGCTCAAGGAAATCCGCAAGGCCGTAAAAATCCCCATCGTCGCTATCGGTGGCATTACCGAACAAAATGTGACTGAGGTCTGGCACGCCGGCGCGGACGCCGCGGCCATCATCAGTGACATCATGGACGCAGAACATGTAGCGGAGAAGGTAAGGAGAATCCTAGCTTTGCGTTAATCAAATATGATATTCGGAACGTCAAAGAGCTTTAAGCGGCTGGAGCAAAAGATGGCGGCGGACAATGTTCTCCGCGGACGAGCACAAGAGTTATGTTTGACCTACCCCTCTCCCGCCTCTTCGTAGCTGAATTCCTCGCGCTGCGAGAGATCTTCGAAGCGGGTAATTTCATTCAAAAAGGCTAATTGAACGGTATCGATCGGGCCGTTTCTCTGTTTGGCGACGATGATCTCCGCAATCCCCTTATCCTGTGACTTCGAATTGTAAACTTCATCTCGATAGATAAAGGCGATCACGTCGGCATCCTGTTCGATAGCGCCGGACTCTCTGAGATCCGCCATCATCGGCCGCTTGTCTCCCCTATCCTCTACACGTCGGTTGAGCTGCGAGATGGCCACGACCGGCACGCTCAGCTCTTTTGCCAGAGCTTTCAACGAGCGGGAGATCTCCGAGATCTCTTGCTCCCTGTTGGACGCGTTCCCCATGCCCCGCATCAACTGGAGATAATCGACCATGATGAGGCCAACCTTCTTTTCTCTGTCCCTGACCAGACGGCGCGCCTTGGCCCGGAGCTCGAGAACGGAAATTGCCGGCGTGTCATCAATATAAATACGAGCCTCATGGAGCCTCGCGGCCGCGTTGGCCAACTTCGGAAAGTCGCGCTCGCCCAAATATCCTGCGCGAACCTTTGAGTTATCGACCCGCGCTTCGGAGCACAACATCCTCAAGACCAGTTGCTCCTTAGCCATCTCCAAGGAAAAAACGGCCACTCCCACACCGGCAAAGGCCGCATAGGCCGCGATATTGAGGCAAAAAGCGGTCTTACCCATGCTCGGCCTCCCGGCCACTACGATGAGATCCGAAGGCTGAAAACCGGCGGTCAGCTTGTCCAGGTCCTTAAAGCCCGTCGGAACCCCGGTCACCATCTCTTTGCGCTCGTAAAGCCTCTCGACCGTCTTGAGGGAGTCTTTGATCATGTCGCCGATGGCAACAAAGGAGGCTTTAACCTTCTTCTCCGAGATGTCGAAGATAACCTTCTCCGCCGTGTCGAGAAACTCATCGACATTGCTCTGCTCTTCGAACCCGCGGGTGGCGATCTCCGTCGCTGCATGGATGAGATGCCTAAGAATCGCTTTCTCCCTCACGATGCGCCCATAATGGCCGATGTTCGCAGCGGTCGGGACCAACTCGGCGAGAGACGCGAGATAGGCCGATCCCCCCACAGCCTCAAGATCTCCCCTTGCTTTCAAGAAATCGCTCAAGGTAATGAGGTCGACCGGTTCGCTACGATCGGACAATTCGACCATGGCGCGAAAAATCTTGCGATGGGATTCACGATAGAAATCCTCGGGCATCAAGATTTCCAGAACGCGATTGATGGCATCGTTTTCTAGTAAGATCCCGCCGAGCACGCAGGACTCAGCTTCAAGGTTTTGCGGTGGAACTTTGCGTAGGTTGTCGTCTAGGTTGGCCACGCTCTCCCTTAGATTCTTGAAGAATGAGGAAATGACTCGAACCCACTTTATGGGTTAAAATAAAAAAAGCAAGAAAAATTTTTCTTAACTCAAAGATGATCGGGGAAACGCCAGTCTCGCTGCAAAAAGATGGAGAGCGATTATCGGGATGGAGAGCCCAATTCTCGGGCCAAGAAGTCAACGACGAGCGGCCATGCGAGTTGAGCGATGTGAGGCTGATAACCGGCGGTGCCGGGATCGACGAAGCCATGACCCCCGAAGGGAAAGAAATGCCATTCCAAACTTTGGCCGTTGGCCCGAAAGGCCTCCCATATCCGCTCCTGGATGGGAATCGTGGTAACCCAATCGTGTGCGCCGTAAAGAATAATGGAAGGACACTGAATCACGCGAGCCGCTTCCCAGGGAGAACGGGGTCTCAGTTCCGTTGCGGGTTCATCCCGAACCGTCGGGTAGTAGCCGACAAAAGCGCGCACTTCAGGAGTCGATGCGACGAAATGGATACCAATCCGCCCTCCCATACAATAGCCAACAACAACCACAAGAGCCGGGTCCACCTCGGGACGTGAGAGGACATACCGCCATCCCTGACCGATGACACGGACAAAATCAGCATCCGAGGTCTTGGCCTGAATCTCTCTTCCCGTGTGGATATGGGTCAGCGCCGCAAAGCCTAGAAGCTCATAGAGATTGGGGACTACCGTGGTATAGCCAAGCTTGGCGAATTTCAGAGCCTCGATCTTGATGTAATCGGTGACGCCGGTATTCTGGTGCACGAGCAGCAGAGCGGGTCCCCGTTCTGCGCGCTCGGGAAAGGCCAAATAACCGGGCAGACCGTCCTGCTCAAGGGTCAACGGTCGCTCAGTTACTTTCACTTGCCAATCCTTTCGAGTGATTTCCGACTGATAGCACTGAGCCCGCTCGACTAGCAAGAATCGCGACCGAAGTAGTTGGTCCAAGCGAGCCCGAGCAGCTCGGGCGTCAGCGTCGGCGGACGTTCTTCATGCCGGCAGATGTCGAGACACCGCTCGACGAGATCGCGGGGCTCGCAGCATGCCATCGGACGCTGCTCTCGCTTATAGCGGGCCAAGAGCGCATCCAGCAGTTTGCTGTCGTATTTGAGACCGCGAGACTCCACGTACTTTTGCAGGATCAAGCCGTAAGTTTCAGAGGTGGGAGCGTCGACGCGCAGCCGATAGCCCATGCGCCTCAGAAACGCCTCATCGACGAGGCTTCTTGGGTCCAAATTGGTGGCGAAAATCAACAGTTGCTCGAACGGAACCTGAATTTTCTTGCCTGTGTGAAGCGTGAGATAATCCATCCGACTCTCAAGCGGAATGATCCAGCGATTGATGAGATCTCGGGGATCCACCCGCTGCCGACCGAAATCATCGATAACCAAGGTGCCGGCGTTCGACTTCATCTGAAAAGGCGCCTCATAGAATCGGACGCTTTGGCTGTAGATCAAGTCGGTCGACTCCATCGTCACTTCTCCTCCGACGATCACGAGCGGGCGTTTGATCCTGACCCAGCGCTCGTCGTGTCGAACGGAAGGCTGGGAAGTGACCGGTTCGTGATTGTGGGCGTCAAAGATCTTGATGATTTGTCCGTCCACTTCAACCGCATACGGAATCCAGACTTCACCTCCCAGCGCCGAATGGATCGCTCTGGCTATCGAGGTTTTTCCGTTGCCTGGAGGGCCGGTGATAAAAAGGCTGCGGCGGGAATTGGCGACGAGTCCAAGCGTCTGAATCGTGCTTTCGGGTAATACGAGCTCGGCGAGCGCCGCCCAAATCGCCTCGGGTTTGACCGGCTGCTTCACCTTTTCTTGCCACTGAATCATGCCCGTATAGGAGCTGAGCGAAACCGGCGCCGGACCAATGTAGCCGCTGACCTCCAGGAGTCGGCGAACGCGCTCCCACCCGTGGTCGAGCATCGCATAGCGGTCATTTCGAAAGCCCGCCGAGCCGCGGATATCGACAAACTTTTCCCGATAGAGATACTGCAGCAGATTTTCCGTGAGAGGCACGGGAAGCTTCAGCTTTTCGGCAACCCGCTCGGTCGTGGACTGGCTGTCCGCGTAGACGATTTTCAAAGTCAGATCCGCTAAAAGCCCGAAATCCAGGCCGGTGCCCTCGACATTATGGGGCATGAATGGAACGAGAGTCTCGATCTGCAACTGTTCCGAGGATTCGGGTTCGCTCATGACTTTTCTGAGGTGTTACCCGATTTGGTGGATAAATGCAATGAAGCGAATATCGAGCGCAAAGGGATATAAAAACCCTTATCTTCTTGCAGGATGGCCGCTTCTCCGCAGGTACATGTGGACAAAAAAATTGTAGAACGAAGATGCCGTGTGCTCCTCGATATTCGGGGGGGCCTGAGCGCTTTCGAATTCTAAAGTCAGTCTCGTCCCTCGCCTGTACACTTTGCCCAGACGAGCTCGCTTGCCATCGATATAAGCCCCGACGGTACGCAGCATCTGCGACAAGCTATAAAAGTCGGGCATCCCATTGGGATCACGGCGCCTCGCCTGCCCTTCCTTCTCCAATCGCTCTACCTCGTCTGAAGTGTACCGGAATTCAAGAAACTTCGCGTCCTGAATAGAGGACTTACCGCGTAGCGCTTGCAGAAAACTCACCGGCTGCGGCTTAGACCTTATAATGCCGCGGACGAAAAAGGAATTCCCGTTGCCCTCTATGTCAAAATCCTCAAGGTGGGAACCCTCCATCGCTTGGGCTATCGCCCGCAGCTTTTGGGCGTAGGTGGATGCAAAAGCCATAGGGTATGACGGTACCAGAAAATCGTTCTAACGATTTTTTCTTGCTATAATAACTGAAAAGCGATCCAGACTACAATAAAAAAATCGGGGATGGAGAAATTTTTTAGAGCGCAGGTGATAGCAGAGGCTACGCCTTTTTGCGCGCCATCCTGATCGCAGCGCGAAGGGATTCCGTGTCGCTGAGACCGTTCAATATGAAGCGCGCTCCGGCCTGCTCGAGAACGCTTCGACCGTAAGGGCCAGTAGTCACCCCGATGAATTCACAGCCCGTAGCCAGAGCCGCCTGGATATCTCGGGGCGTATCGCCGATCAAAATTACTGTGTTAGGTTCTTGGCCGAAAAGCGTTGCGAAGCGGGCGCGGGCCGCAGGAGGCAGCGCCTCTCTTAATTCTCCGTCCTCGGAAAAGGCGCTGCAGGCAAACTGATCGAAAGCCAAGCCCGCGGATTCCAGTTTGATTCTTGCGGTCGCTTCGGTTGAGCCGGTGAGCAATCCCACCGCACAGCCAGACATCGATTTGGCCTCTCGCACTGCAAGACCGGCCCCCGGCAGCTGGCGCGCCGGCTTTTGTCTCAACTCTAAAGCAAGATTGCGTGCGTAAATCTCGAACGCGAGAGCGCGGCGGCGGTCGAAATTCGAGCACTGGCAGTTGAGCCTACGGACCACTTCCATCAGTATCGCAGAGTCCGTGAGGCCGGAAACCTCCTCAGCAGCAAATATCGGACAGGGAATTTCGAAAGCCTCTTGAAACGCAGCGGAGAAACACCTGCCGGCGGCCACGCCGCAATCGACGAGCGTGCCATCGACATCGAAAAGGATCAGCGTATGTGGAATTTTTTCCAAGAAAAGTGTTGAGTTTTAAATTTTGAGCTCTAAATTAAATCACAACTCAACACTCAAAACTGTTTCCAATATTATTCCAGACGTGTTGCCAACCCGCCGAGTTGATCCTTGAGACGGTTAGGGAGACGGCTCCCAAACTGCTTGAAGAACTTCTCAATGTCCGAGACTTCGGACTTCCACGGCCCAGGATCGGCTTTCAGCAACTCTCTCACATCCTCACGCTGGATCTTGAGCCCTCTAAGATCGAGATCCCCATCGTTGGGTAGAAAACCAATAGGAGTTTCTTTGGCGCCAACCGAGCCCTCAAGCCGATCACACATCCACTTGAGCACGCGACTGTTCTCCCCAAAACCAGGCCACAACCATTTGCCCTCCGGACTTTTGCGGAACCAGTTGACATTGAAGATTCGCGGCGCTTTGCCGTCCAGCTGATCCCCCATCTTGAACCAGTGTTGAAAATAATCGGCCATGTTATAGCCGCAGAACGGCATCATGGCAAAGGGGTCGCGCCTGAGCACACCGACTTTGCCGATGATAGCGGCCGTGGTTTCCGAGGCAGCGGTCGCTCCGAGAAAAACCCCATGATTCCAGTCGAATGCTTCGGTCACCAAAGGAACTAGGTTGGACCGGCGCCCGCCGAAGATAAAAATGTCGATCGGGACTCCCTCTGGTTTTTCCCAGTCGCTGCTGATGACCGGACACTGCGCTGCCGGAACCGTGAATCGGGCGTTGGGGTGCGCCGCTGGCTCTTTGCGCTGAGGAGTCCAGTCGCGGCCCTTCCAGTCGATGAGATGCGGCGGGGCACCATCCATCCCTTCCCACCAGACATCGCCGTCGTCAGTGAGAGCGCAGTTCGTGAATATCACGTTTTTTTTCAGAGTCTCCATGGCCATCGGATTCGATTGATAAGATGTCCCCGGGGCCACGCCGAAAAATCCCGTCTCTGGGTTAATGGCCCTAAGGCGCCCATCGGCGCCGATCTTCATCCAACTGATATCCTCACCGATGGTTTCGCATTTCCATCCCGGAATGGTCGGAACGAGCATCGCCAAGTTGGTCTTCCCGCATGCCGAAGGAAACGCGGCGGCGACATGATACTGCTTTCCTCCGGGGCTGACGAGCCGCATGATGAGCATGTGTTCCGCCAGCCATCCCTCACGCCTCGCCATGGCGGAGGCGATGCGTAATGCCAGGCATTTCTTTCCCAGCAAGGCGTTGCCACCATAACCTGATCCGTAAGACCAGATCAGGTTCTCCTGAGGAAAGTGGCTGATGTATTTTTTGTCCATCGGCGCGCATGGCCAAGAGACATCCTTCTGGCCTTTGGCAAGAGGAGCACCGACCGAGTGCAGACACGGGATAAATTCCCCGTCCGGGCCCAGGGCTTCGATAACTTTGGTTCCCACCCGGGTCATGATGTGCATGTTGCAGACGACATAGGGACTATCGGTAATTTCCACGCCGATTTTCGCAATGGGCGAGCCGATAGGCCCCATGGAAAAGGGAATCACAAACATGGTGCGGCCCTTCATGCAACCGTCGTATAGACGGGTCATCGTCTGTTTCAGCTTCTCGGGATCGATCCAATTATTCGTCGGGCCGGCATCCTCCTTACTCGGAGCGCCGATGTAGGTTCTATCTTCGGTCCTTGCCACGTCGCTCGCATCCGAACGGAACAAAAAGCAGTCAGGACGCTTCTTGAGCCGGATACCCATTCCGTTCGCTACCATTTGATTCATCAAACGGTCATACTCTTGGCTGCTTCCGTCACACCAATAAAGAGCGTCGGGCTTGCACAAACCCGATACTTCGTTAACCCATTCTCTTAGTTTCTTGTTTCTTATTTCATAAGCCATAAAAACCTCAAAAGGATCGCCCCGACTCTTGACTCCTTAAGATGTTGAAATCTTTGCCTTACTTTAGATTTCCGAAACCATTGCGCCACACGGGTTCTAAATCAAATCCATATGCGAATTATCTTCAGAAATCAATCCTATGCGGAGTTTTCGGCTTGGTCGGGCGGAGTTAGGATGCGGGAGGCCGCGTCCAATTCTTTGTGGCTTCCCAAGAGCACCAGAAGATCACCCGCTGCCAGAGCAAAGTCAGATCCGGGATTATAAATGGACTTTCCTTCTCGCACGACCGCGATGACCGTTACCCCGGCCCGGGAACGGAGTTCGATCTGATCCAGGCTTTTTTTGACGGCCGGAGAATGCTCCGTTAATAGAAAAAGATCTGTCGTTGTTCCCTGCAGGAACTCACTCAACTCATCCAACCGCTTTCCCTGAAGCTGCAGACCGCGCAAAGTACCGTAGTGCTCCCTGCGAATCAGATCGACTTGCAAAGCGATGACGTTACGCGGGATATGATATTGTTGGAGAACGCGGGCAAAGATCTCCACCGATGTCTCGAATTCCTCCGGGATCACCTGGCTGGCACCTAAGCGATAGAGGTGCTCGATCTCTGCCACATAACGGGTCCGCACAATAATATAGAGTTCCGGCCTCAGCCGGCGCGCCTGCGAGACGATGCGCGCAGTCGCAACAGGATCCGAGACCGCGATCACGAGTACGCGCGCCTGCCTGATCCCTATTCTATGCAAAACTTCCGGGCGAGTTCCGTCACCGAAGGAAATCGGCTCGCCCGCGCTTCCTTCCGAGTGCACGAGTGAAGGGTCCATGTCCAAAATTTTATAGGGTATGCCGACCTCCTTAAGCACTCGGCTGAGATTCTGCCCGTTGAGTCCGTAGCCAACGACGATCACATGTCCTGCGATTGCACTTTCTGTTTCCCCGGCAGGCAGAGTCCCTGATCCCTTGACCATGGATTGCAAGCCGAAGCCCAAACCGTGGACCGATTGGATGAGAAACGGAGTCGCGATCATGCTAAGGATCGAGGCTGCCAGAAAGTTCTGCTCCGCGGCGGGCGTCAAGAGCCCGTAGCCCTGACCCGCTCGAGCAAGAATAAACGAGAATTCTCCGATCTGGGCTAAACTTAAGGCCAAGACTACACCTAACCTGGGAGATTGGTACAGCCACCAAAACACAACAAAAATGATAGCGCCCTTGACACCGACAACGAGCAGGAGATGAAACGAGGGGGTTAAAATATCGCGGATCAAGAATTCCACGTTGAGCAGCATGCCGATGGAGACGAAAAAGATGCCACTAAAGCAGTCGCGCAGCGGCAGAATATCCGCCACGATCTGGTGGCTGAATTCAGACTCAGAGACCATGAGACCTGCGATAAAGGCTCCTATGGCCAAAGAGAGGCCCGACTCTAAAGTCAGCCAAGCGGTCCCGAGGCAAACAAACACGACAAAGAGTGTAAATGCCTCCCGGTTGCGCAAGAGAGCAACTTGGCGCAAGAACCACGGCAACAGAGTCTTAGCCGTCACCAGGATCATTCCCAATGCCAGCAGAGCTTTGATCAAAATCCATCCGACGAAAAGGGCTGAAAGCTGGGTTGACCGGCCCAGAACGGGAAGCAAAAGCATCATCGGAATAAGACAAAGGTCCTGGAAGAGGAGAACCCCGGTAGCGAGTCGCCCGTGAAGGGCATTGATTTCTTGCCGGTCGATGTAAATCTTAAGGACGATGGCCGTGCTGCTAAGAACGATCAAAAACCCATAAAAGATTCCCACCGAAGGCGCGTATCCAAAAAACAGGAAAACCACCAAAACCACCCCGATCGTAAGAACCACCTGAAGAATCCCGGCCAAAATCACACGGCGGCCAATCGGGCGAAGCTCTGCGAGCGAGAACTCAAGACCGATGGTAAAAAGCAAGAGAACCAGCCCAATCTCCGCCAGCGTTTCCACTTGATCCACGCCGCGGATCAGTGCGAATCCGTGAGGACCCAAGATGATTCCCGCCATCAAAAATCCCACGACCGCGGGCAGGCTGAGCTTTTGAAACACGATGACAATGGCGACGACGGCAGCGAGGACAATGACAAGCTCTCTTAGGATGCCAAGGTCGGACATAGAAACTTGCCTGGGGACGAATGCTTAATTTAAACGAAGCATAAAAACTCTGCGTCGGGACAAGAAACGAGCATAACGAGGCGCAAGCCCCGAGGCGACCGAGGCGTACTTGGAGCAGTACGTCGCAGGGAGACCGAGGCGCGATGAACGAAGTTAGGCAAAGTTAATTGGCCCGGCACTATTTGGCTTTATGTTCTGCCGTGATGACTGTATGGATGCCGCCGCGCACGTTGAAATCCCCGATCACGGTCATGGCCTTCGGATGGCAAGCCCCGACCAAATCATCCAGAATGCGATTGATGACAGCTTCGTGGAAGGCTCCCTCCTCCCGAAACGACCAAAGGTAGAGCTTGAGGGATTTGAGCTCGACACACAACTGGTCGGGAACATAGCGAATCCGGATGGTCGCGAAGTCAGGCTGGCCCGTGCGCGGGCAGATGCAGGTAAATTCCGGACATTCTATACTGATTTCGTAATCCCTTTCCGGTCGAGGATTCGGAAAGGTCTCCAACTGCTTGCTCGGCCTCGTCGGCATGATCTTATTCTAACCGAGCACCGGGTAAATTCAATCAAAAATCCGGCCTAGGTTGACTTGTCGCCGAGTCGGACTAAAGTGATTTTCCTAGATATGAAATTTGATGTCCAAATCCCCTCGCTCAACGGCATTGCACGCGTGGAAATCAAAACAGTTCAAGAAGAAGACCGGTGGGCAGCCTACATCGCCTTCGCGTCGGGGCGCGCTGCGAACGAGACATGTCTGCTGCTAGGCCAATCGGGCCTACCCTACCGCTTCACCGGCAGTGCAGAAAAGGAGGCGGAGGAAGCCGCAAAGAAATTTCTCGAGCAACACTATGAAGTGGTGAGAATGATATGGTAAGTGTCGATCCAAACCCTTTTTGATAGAGTTGCGGTAACTATGGCTGAGCCGAAGAAAAAAGAAGAGGTGCGGGAATGGCTTGCCAAGGCCTTCGAGGGAGCCGAAGATGTGCTTTACATAGGGCTGGGGTTGCTTCTCGCCGCCGCAGCCTTCTCGCTCCTCGTCACTGAGATATTTTATTTCGGAAGCTACCTGCTTGCGGGGACGCTGTCGGGAAATATTGTCTTGTTACTCGATCGAATCCTGCTGATCATCATGCTCGTCGAAGTCCTCTATACGGTCCAGGTCTCTTTCGCCGAACATACCTTGCGTCCGGAACCGTTCCTAATTGTCGGGATGATTGCTGTCACCCGGCGCATCCTCGTCTTGACGGCAGAAATGTCAAAGTTCATCCAGGAGGATGAACCCGGCTTTCGTAACGCCATGATCGAGCTCGCTCTTTTGACAGCTTTGATCGTTACCTTGGTGATTTCATTGCGTCTGCTGCAGCGACCGGGTCAAAAAGCCATCCAAGCATGAATAGACCCGCCCAGCCTGAAGGTAAAAAAACCTTCTTGACTAGGGGGCTGGAATAGGGATATAGGGTCTTTTTAGATTCTCTCATTATCTTTTCTGTAATTGGAGGGACGCTTATGGAAGTCTCACGACGCGACTTTCTCCGTTTCTCTATCGCAACAGCAAGCGGTACGGCACTTGGCGGACTGGTTGGGTCAGGAGTCAACCTGGGACCTTTGGTAGCTCGTGCCCAGGAGCTCCGGATCAAAGGAGCTAAAACCACCCCGAGCGTTTGCCCTTACTGTTCGGTGGGGTGCGGCACGCTCATTCACACCATCGACGGGAAGATCGTCAACATCGAGGGCGATCCCCGCAGCCCGCACAATGAGGGCACGCTCTGCCCGAAGGGTGCAGCCATCTTTCAGCTGCACATCAACCCCAATCGCCCCACTCAGGTTCTACACCGCGCGCCGGGAGCGACCGATTGGGAGGTGTGGGATCTCGATAAGGCGATGACACGGGTCGCGGAGCTCACGAAGAAAACGCGCGACGAGACCTTCATCGAGAAGCTGCCCAACGGCAAGCTTGTCAACATGACGCCGGCCATCTTTGCATTAGGCGGCGCCACGCTGGAGTGCGAGTTCAACCACGTGCACCAGAAACTGATGCGGGGTCTCGGGATCGTCGCAATCGAGAACCAAGCAAGGATATGACATAGCTCCAGCGTCCCCGGTCTGGGGACACGATTCGGCCGCGGCGCAGCCACCCTCTACCCCCGGAGCATGGCCGACTCCGACTGCATCGTCGTCATGGGCTCCAATATGGCGGAGAATCATCCGGTGGCGTTCCGCTGGCCGATGAAGGCCAAGGTCGAGCACGGCGCCAAGATCATCCACGTCGACCCGCGCTTCACCCGCACGAGCGCCGTTGCCGATATTTACGCACCGGTGCGCGCGGGCTCCGACATCGCCTTTCTGGGCGGCGTGATCAATTACGTCATCAACAGCGAGAAGTGGAACAAGGACCCGTTCTTCAAGAGCTTTGTGGTCAACTACACCAACGCGGCGACGATTATCAACGACGACTTCAAGGACACGGAAGATCTAGACGGAGTTTTTTCCGGGCTTGCGCCGGCCAAGGGCGGCGTAGCCGAATGGCCGTTCAATGGCTTTATCAATCAATACGACGGCGCGACGTGGCAATACGCCCGGGAGAAGGCCGGGGCGGCCCCGGCTGCAAAGCCCGAACTCAAACCGGGGGAAGGATTCGCGCCGCTCGTAGCGTCGTCAGTCCGGCCGCCGGTGCTGAAAGACGAGACGCTCCAGAACCCGCGTTGTGTGTTCCAGATCGTCAAGCGGCATTTCGCCCGCTACACGCCGGATATGGTCGAGAAGGCCACCGGCTGCCCCCAGGAAATGTTTCTCAAGGTCGCCGAGACCATTCTGGCGAATTCGGGCGCGGACCGGACGACTTCGTTCGCCTATGCCGTCGCCTGGACGCAGCATACCTACGGCGTCCAGATCATCGGCGCCTGCGCGCTGCTGCAGCTTCTACTCGGCAACATCGGCCGGCCGGGCGCGGGGGTCATGGCGCTCCGCGGCCACGCCTCGATCCAGGGATCGACGGATATTCCGACGCTGTACCATTCCATCCAGGGCTATCTGAACGCGCCGTCGGCGCTCAGGAAGCACGACACGCTGCAAGATTACATCGCGACCGAGCTGATACCGACGGGCTACTGGGCTAACATGCCGAAATTCATGGTCTCCTATCTCAAGTCCGTGTACGGCGACGCCGCGACGAAGGAGAACCAGTTCGGCTACGACTGGCACCCGAAGATTCTCGGCGACCATTCTCACATGGCCATGTTCGCGGCGATGAATGCCGGCAAGGTGAAGGGAATGTTCTGTGTCGGGCAGAACCCGGCCACGTCGTTGAATGCCAAGCTGGAGCGGGCAGCGATGAGAAAGTTAGACTGGCTGGTCGTTAAAGACAACTGGCTCACTGAGACAGCCACTTTCTGGAAGAATGCTCCCGAGGTCAAGAAAGGCGAGGTCAAGACTGCGGACATCAAGACCGAAGTCTTTTTCCTTCCGGCTACCCAGGTCGCCGAGGTCGATGGAACGTTTACCAACACGCAGCGCATGCTGCAATTCCATCACAAGGCTGCCGAGGCCCCCGGAGATTGCCGTTCCGACACGTGGTTCAGTTATGAGCTCGGCAAACGTTTGAAGAAACTCTACGCGAGCTCAAACCTGCCGCGCGACGAGGGCTGGAAGAATGTGGTCTGGGACTACGAGCACGAGGACGAAAACGAACGGAAGAAAGGCGAGCCCTCGGCGCTGAAGATTCTAAAAGAGATTAACGGTTTCTTCACGGAAGATCCCAATCGCCATTGCGTTGGCTTTGGCGAGTTGAAAGACGATGGCTCGACGACCTGCGCGTCGTGGATTTACTCGGGCGTCTATCCCGCGGTGGGTAAGCTTCTCGCCGACAGACGGACGCCAGACCCGCCCGGCAAACCCGGCGCTCACCTGGAGTGGGGTTGGGCATGGCCGGCGAACCGGCGGGTGATGTACAATCGCGCCTCGGCCGATCCCGATGGAAAGCCCTGGAGCGAAAAGAAAAAGTGGGTGTGGTGGGATGCGGAGGCAAAGAAATGGGTCGGCTACGACGTGCCGGATTACATAGGGGCGAAGCCGCCCAATGACAAACCTAAACCCGGCGCGCCCGGCATGGATGGGCTTCCCGGCACCGCGCCATTTATCATGCGGCCGGACGGGCTCGGTTGGCTCTTCGTGCCTGCCGGCCTCGTGGACGGGCCTCTGCCGACACACTACGAGCCGGTCGAATCGCCGGTTGCCAACTCGCTTTACAAACAGCAGACGAGCCCGGTATTCAAACACTGGAAGGATACCGGCAACGAGCTGGCGAAGATGGGCGACCCGAAGTTCCCGTATGTGATCACCACGTACCGGCTGACCGAGCATTACCTGGCGGGCGGCATGAGCCGCTGGCTGCCGTGGCTCACCGAGCTCCAGCCCGAGCTCTTTGTCGAGATCAGTCCCGAGCTGGCGCAAGAGAAAGGCATCAAGAATCTCGACTGGTGCAAAATCTCCAGCCCGCGCACGCAGATTCGCGCCAAGGCTCTCGTCACGCGCCGGATGCGTCCCTTCACCATCGACGGCAAAGTCATTCACCAGGTCGGCATGCCCTGGCATTGGGGTTATGAAGGCCTATCGACAGGAGACGTCGTCAACGAGTTGACGTCCCTCATAGCCGATCCGAACGTTTCGATGCACGAGGGAAAAGCCTTCGTGTGTAACGTGGAGAAAGCATGAGCGGGGAAACAGTCGTAACTGAGGATAGAGGATGGAGGATCGAGGATCGCTATCTTCTATCCTCAATCTTCGATCTTCGACGGAAGTATTTGGAGGTCTGCCATGGCTGAGCCAATGGGATTTTATACTGACACAACGGTCTGCATCGGCTGCAAAGCCTGCGAGGTCGCCTGCAAAGAGTGGAATCAGCTCCCCAGCACCAATGGCGGCGTAAACACGCTCAGCGGAGACAGCTACGATAACACGCGACGCCTCGACGGCCAGCACTGGCGCCACGTGAAGTTCGTCGAGCAGTTCACCCCGGACCGAAAACAGGGCCGGTGGCTTTTGATGAGCGACGTATGCAAACACTGCGCGCAGGCCGCCTGTCTCGAAGTATGTCCAACGGGTGCGATCATCCGGACCGAGTTCGACACAGTAGTGATTCAGTCGGATACCTGCAACGGTTGCCGCGATTGCATCGCTGCCTGCCCCTTTGGTGTCATCGAAATCAACCCGACTTCGGGGACGGCCCAGAAATGCACGCTCTGCTACGACCGGATGCAAGGCGGCATGGAGCCGGCATGCTCCAAAGCCTGTCCGACCGACTCGATTCAATTCGGGACCATTAGGGAGCTGCGGGACAGAGCGCAAAAACGGGTGGAGCAGCTTCATCAGACAGGCGAAAAAGGGGCCTATCTCTACGGAGCGGACGAGAAGATGCTGGGGGGACTCAACTCCTTTTACTTGCTAATCGACAAGCCGGAAGTTTACGGATTGCCGCCTGATCCTAAAATGCCGACCCGGAATTTAGCTTCCGGTTCGTGGTTTTCCGTCTTGGGGGCCGTCTTGGTCGGCTTGATGGGAATCATCAACTTCCGTAATCGCGGCTTAAGGGAGCATGAGGAGGAGCGGCCATGAACGGGATTCCGTCCAGCACTTATTTCTCGGCTCCACCTGAGTGGCACTGGCTCATCGTCTTTTATTTCTTTTTCGGCGGCCTTGCCGGGGGATGCTATTTTCTGGCCGTGCTCATCGATCTCTTCGGCCGCCCCGAAGACCGGCCGCTGGCTCGTCTGGGCTACTTCATCTCGTTTCCGTGTATCGTTCTCAGCGGGCTGCTGTTGACCTTGGATCTCACCCGCCCATTGCGCTTCTGGCATATGCTGATCGAGTCCAACACCTGGCAGCCGATGTTCAAGCCCTATTCGCCTATGTCCGTGGGGTCCTGGGCGCTCTTAATATTCGGTATCTTTTCCCTTATGTCTTTTTTGAGCGCACTTGAAGAGTCGGGTCGTTTGCAATGGCCTGCGGCGCGCAAGTTTCGTCCTCCGGGAACTCTCGGAGGAATCGTCTCCGTTATCGGAGGGCTCTTTGGATTCTACGTCGCGGGCTATACGGGCGTCCTGCTCGCTGTGACGAACCGTCCCATTTGGTCCGACACACCGCTGCTCGGTATGCTTTTTGTCGTATCCGCTGCATCGATCTCGGCCGCCTTGATGATCCTGCTTGCAGAGCGATCTCGATGGACCATGCCCGGCCTCCTCGCGCTGCACCGAATGGACGCCTGGGTCGTAGCACTGGAATTCATCGTTCTCATTGCTTTCCTCGTTTCGCTTGGTCCTGTTTTTCGCGCTTGGCTGAGTGCCTGGGGCCTATTGCTGTTTTTTGGTGTGATCGTGGTCGGAATGCTGCTGCCGCTGACCTATTATTGGCGCCGGGACCTGCTCGGAGGCCGAATCAACTCAGCCACATCCGCCGCCCTTGTATTGTTAGGCGGATTTATTCTCCGCATGGTCATCGTCTTTTCCGCCCAAGGAGTGTGATTATGGCGCTCTCCATCGTCACGCTCCTGGCTGTCTTCCTGGTCCTCACCGCCTGCACGAGTCCGGAAGCGACACGCATGAGAGCCGGAGGACCGGGCGCCGACGTAGGTAACCGAACCCAGATTGTGGAGATGCACGAAGGCTCAAAACCTTACGACAAGACTCCCCAAATCATCCCGCGTCAACCTAGCCCTAAAGCAGCGGCAAAGGCAGATCAGGCCAGCCGCAAATGACTCATTCCCTAGCTGCCGGCCTAGAAAAAATAAGTCGCGATTATCCGGAGTGGAAGCCTTGGCTGGCTGTGGTCGAGGAAGTCCTGAAAGAGACAGCCGATCCGAAATGGAACGCGTTCGTCCCTGCCGATACGCAGCCCAAGGAAAGAAGTCCGATCCTAGCCGGAGCTTGCATCGCTTTCGAAATCGGTTCGGTTCGCGGATGGGCGAAGCGCCTGATGCGGATCGCCCACATAAGCGGAACTTCCCAAATGGCTACTCTAAAGTCAGCCGAGAGCGCGAACTTGGATATCCTGACTTTGTTTAAAGCTTCGCTCTGCCAAGATGGCAAAAAGCTCGAAACCATCGCATCCAGTATCGGTGTAGATCCCGGCGCTTTCCAGGCCGTTGCCGAACTTATCCCGATTCCCTTCCTTCAAGCCTGCGGCCGCCGCTGGATCGTTTCTAGCGCGGCAAGATGGACAGAAGGCTATTGCCCGATTTGTGGAGCTTGGCCTGCGTTCGCCGAGGTACGAGGCATCGAGAGAAGCCGGTATCTCCGTTGTGCCCGATGCGGCGGAGAATGGCAGTTTCATCCGCTGCACTGTCCTTACTGCGGCACGACCGACCACAACGAGCTAACGGCGCTCGTTCCAGAAAGCGGCGGGTCGACGCGCACCGTTGAGGCTTGCCGGCGTTGCCTCGGCTATATTAAGAGTTTTACTATGTTGCAGGGCACGCCAGGCAATGAGGTTATCCTCAAAGACCTCGAAAGCGTGGATTTGGACGTTGCCGCCGTGGAACAAGGATACAAACGCGCCGAGGGATCAGGATACTTTTTGGACATAACGGTCCTAGAGAAGTGGAGATTTCCTTGGGGTCGATGACATGCAGCAGCAGCGCTCAAAACCCATTCGTCCCGCTGAAATCTGTAAGGCTCTGCTCGCCGCGCTCGAATCCTCTGAGGGTCGGAAGCGTAGGCGCAAGCGCGATCAAACGCCCGACGGGATCGGATTGTCGATCAAACGGGTGCTCCTGGAGCGCGCGGTCCAGGAAGACCCCGAGCCGGAAGTCTTCGAAGAATGGCTGCTTAATTTTTCTCTAGCGCGTGCCAACTCAGAAGACTCTGGCGCGGTATCCGCCATGGCGAGAAGCATTTTCGAAGAATGGCGCCTCGCCCATTCACTGGACGATTTTAGAGCCTGGCTTGATCAAGGCGCGCCGTCCGATGATGCCAACGATAAAAATCAAAGCGCTGCCCTACCGAACCCGGAAAAAACATAGGATGTTTAAAACAGGCGCGACCGTGAGACCCCCGGGCGCGCTCTGGGTTGACTATCTCACGTTCGTGAGACTATATACCCACCGCGTGGGTTTTCATCCTAAATCGGCCTACGCCTGCGAAGTTTGAAGGAGAAATGATGGCACAACCAACAATTGAAGCTGTCACCGGCGCTCTCAAAAACGTCCAAGACCCGGAACTTCATCGGGACATCGTCAGCTTGGGAATGGTCAAGAATCTCCTGGTCAACAACGGAAAGGTTTCCTTCACGGTCGAATTGACCACACCAGCATGCCCCCTACGGGAGACGATCGACAAAGATTGCAAAAAAGCCTTGGCAGGAATGGAGGGGATAACAGAACTGGAAATATCTTTTGGCGCTCAGGTCCGCGGCAGCAAGACCGGCGCGGGATCGGTTGACTTGCTGCCCACGGTCAAAAACGTAGTCCTGGTGGCTTCTGGCAAAGGCGGGGTGGGCAAGTCGACAGTGGCAGCGAATTTGGCGGTGGCTCTAAAGCTACATGGAGCCGCCACCGGTCTGTTAGATGCGGATATCTACGGCCCTTCTGTGCCAATTTTGATGGGCGTCAGGGAGGAGCCAAGCAAGGTTCCTGTGAACGGCGGATTCAAATTGGGGCCGCCGATTGCCCATGGTTTGCCGGTCATGTCGATCGGCTTTTTCCTCGAGCCGGACCAAGCCGTGATTTGGCGCGGGCCCATGTTAGGGAAAGCGCTGCAGCAATTAATGAGCGATGTCCAGTGGGGTGATCTTGACTATCTGGTCGTAGACATGCCCCCGGGTACGGGTGACGTGCAAATCACCTTCTCTCAGCAACTCAAAGTAAGTGGGGCGGTTTTGGTGGCTACCCCACAGGAAGTCGCACTTGCAGATGTGATTCGCGCCAAGAGTATGTTCGATCAGGTGAGGATCCCCATTGTTGGTATCATTGAAAATATGAGCTATTTTATCTGCGAGGGTTGCAACAAGAGACATGAGATCTTTTCCCGAGGCGGTGCTCAGCGAGCTGCTGAGCGCTTTAAAATTCCTTTTCTCGGGGAGATCCCTATCGTCTCTCCCATCCGGGAGTGGGGAGATAAGGGAGTCCCGATCTTGATCAAAGAGCCGGATTCCGAGGTGAGCAAAATTTTCCTGGATATCGCTGCCAGACTGGCCGGCCAACTCTCCATAGCTTCTGAGGCGGCGAGGCGGGCGCAGTCTCTCAAGATCGTATCGAGCTGACCTTTTTAAGGTCACCCTGAGCGAAGCGAAGGGTCTCGACCAGAGATTCTTCGCTACCGCTCAGAATGTCAAACTGATGTGAAAGCTACTGCAAAAAGATGGAAGTGATCCCAGACGCCACTGCCATCATCCTGACCGGTGGTAAAAGCTCGCGCATGGGTCGGCCCAAGGCCCTTCTCCCCTTTGGCAATGAGCCGCTCATCCTCCACATCGTGGGCACCTTGAAGGGTGTGTTCCCCGAAGTTGTAGTCGTCGCTGCGCCCGAGCAGGAATTACCATCGCTGCCGGCGACATTGGTGCGCGACCAAGTCGCCTATCAAGGGCCTGTAGGCGGAATCTATTACGGGCTGAAAGCAGCGCAAAAGAATTTTTGTTTTGTGACTTCATGCGATGTAGCCTTCCTCAACTTGCCCCTGATTGCACATCTCATGTCTCAAATTTCAAATTACGACGTGGTCGTG